>JAZKZG010000143.1:0-18184 GCA_045612565.1 Eubacteriales bacterium | reverse complement strand
ATCATACCACACTCCCATCCCATTGTCAACCCCTATTTTTAATTTTCAATTCTCAATTTTCATTTTTTATTTTTAATTTTTCCACCCTGTTCTGATATTCTCAATAGCCGTTTTAAGACGTTCTTATTATATAGGTATATAAATCTATCCATACATATATAAAACGCCTGTATGAGCCGTATAATGAGTTTTACATACATATATAAATATAAATATAATAGGGATTGATTTTGCACATTCAGATTATAGACTATCGGCAATTTTTGCATATTTTGCCGATATATTGTGAATTGTCTGACAATTTGAACCGCATTTGTCAACCCTTTTAATTGTAATATAAAACCGAGCATTTCCCTTTCGGACTTTTAATTGTAATATAAAACCGAGCATTTTCTTTGGTTTGGTGGCTTAAAACTTTGGTTTTATATTACAATTATTTAACCGAACATCTGCAAAAACTGTTGATTTGCCGAGGTTTGATTAAATGTTGATTAAATGTTTGGTTTCACCGAGTCGGTTGAAGCCGAGGTTCAATCAAATTACCTAACAGGTAACTTTAACCCGAAATCAACAGAATAACCTGCGTCAATCAATATTTCAATATTTAAGGTTTTATATTACAATTAAAATATTGGATTTCGATTGGGTATCTAACTAATATTATATATATACTACGAGTGATACCTGTATATACTATATATTATATATAGCCCTGCGGTCTGCGATTACTATGTACTATGGGCGTGGAAAATATTATATAAATAATTTTCAAGCCTTTGACCGAACGGGTCGAATTGTAATACAGAACCGATTGTAATATAAAACCGAACGTTTTAATAATTGTAATATAATACCGAAGTTATTTTGAATTGTAATATAAAACCGAAAGTTTTACTGCCCAATTCGTTCGGTTTTATATTACAATATAGAAATTTGTCGGTTTTATATTACAATCCTGCGCACGAAATTGGGGTATTGCAACATTATAACACTTATGGTATAATCGACTTGCAAGCGAAAGGAGGCTTTGAAATGCGAGTAATTTATTATAAAGATTTTGATATTTGTTTTAATATTTATAAGCGTAAAGAGTGGACAGTACAATATTGTGGAGATGATTATGTATTTTCAACTCTTGAAGATGCTAAAAATTTTATTGATAATTTGGAGGTATAATATGGTTTGGAATGATAATTGGCGTTCAGAACTTGAAAGTAATGATTATTTATGTTATATTCGATTGTGTGAGTGTAGAAACACACGACCCGATATGATTAAGATGGCAAAACTAATGTATAAATATAATAAGTGGGCTGACCCCGAAGATTGCTTGATTCGGATGATGGAGTGGATGGATATGAACTCACAGTTTTATCTTACCGACTTAACGCAGACAGAATTTAATGAAGCGATTGAAAAAATTAAAAAAAGTGCTTGACAATATATATTATAATATGATATAATGTATTCAGAACAAAAGGAATGACCCACAAAACGAAGTACGGATTTGAATGGTTGATTCAATCGGAAAGATTCGGAAACAAATGCAGGGTTGCACATTTAGGAGGGATTCAAAATGAAACAGATTAAATGGTTTGACAAAGAAAACGAACTTGTACACGGTGGTATTCTTCTTGATAATGGAGATATTATTTGTGCTTGTTGCGGTGGTTTGATTCCTGTTGATGAACAGTTAGGAGAGGTTGAAATCCTTGATATTTATGATTTTTGGGTTGACTTTTCTGATGAAATTATTGGAGAATAAAGGAGGGATTCAAAATGAGAATAGCAAGAGAGTTTGATTTTTATGATTTGCAAAGTGAATGTTGGGATTGTGATGATGTACTCGAAGCGGTAGCCGATGCAAATATGGAAGATGACTTGATGTATCTGCTTGAAGAGAGTTTTAATTCGGTTCCGACACTCACGGAGGTTAATGACCTGTTAAGATTTGATAGTGAATTTATTTATACATCACTTGGAATTCGTAACCCATACGATGAAGATGATGAGGAAGAAGATGAGGACGAGGATGATGAAGAATTAGATGATTAAAAAATTACCGCTATAAGAAATCCCTAATATATATATTATATTTAGGGAACTCTTATGGCGGTTTTTTATATTTTGAATTGTAATATAATACCGAAATTTTCCTGTTGTGAAGCGTAATTGTAATACAATACCGAAGGTTTTACTGCTAAACCTGTACGGTATTATATTACAATTATTGTTTTATTAGGTATTATATTACAATTATATATTGTAATACAATACCGAGATTATTTTTTCTGTTTTATATTACAATTCTCTGTGTACTGCCCGAAGCCCTGTTTTTTATCTGTTTTATATTACAATTATTTTATTAAAAAAGTGCTTGCAATATTTTAATATTTGTGGTATAATATGTATATCAAAACAAAGGAGGTGCGCGAAATGGCACTTATTGAGAAACTCGAAATCGCTTGGGATAATGGAGATTGGGAAGAAGTACAGGCTATTCTTGACGAAATGGATAAGGAGGAAAATAAATGATTATAATTAGTTTAATGGTGCTTTTAACGGTCTTAAATCCATTCGTAGATGTTACAGTTGGACGTTGTATGGATAACGCAGGAAATGGCAAAGAATACAACGGAGAGCCGTATTATAATTATATAAAGTATGACGAGTCAGAGATTCACGAAAATGATATTGTTGTTACAGGTTTTATTCTTAATCGTTATGGAGAGTGTGAAGAGCGTTTGTTTGATGCGGTAATTTTAAGAGATGCAAAATAAGTGTTGACAAATATTAAAATATATGATATAATATAATTGTGTTGATGGTTGTTTGTTGTTTTTCATAATGTGTTTTCTTTCTTCTTGAAAAAGCGATGGCGCGGTGTGAGTTTTGCGGTAAGTCCATCGCTTTTTTAATTGGATAAATTGTAATATAATACCGAAAAATAGAGGCAGGGGGCGCATTGTAATATAATACCGAGTGGTTTTTGATTGAGGCAGTTCGGTTTTATATTACAATTAAGAAATCGAAGGTTTTATATTACAATTATTTCCAAAAAAAGTTGTTGACAGATGAGGGTAAAGTATGATATAATATAGTCATAGTAAAGGAGGTATTGAAATATGAGAGTATTTACAACAGAGTGTAAGGATTCAGTTACAGGTTATGCGATGGTTCTTTCAGAGTGTTCTTATAATATGGCGTGTGATTGGCTTGAAAAAACATTGAAAAAGTACAGAGTTGAAATTTATGATTGCAGAGTCAATTCTAAAACAGGTTTTACAGAGTTGACAACAGGTAAATTTTATGATTCATTAGGCAGATATGAATTATGTCGTAGATATTACTATGATGAAACCCGTGGATTCTTATTGGGTGAATAGGAGGTGCGTTATGTTAG
Source organism: Eubacteriales bacterium (assembly GCA_045612565.1). Taxonomy (GTDB): domain Bacteria; phylum Bacillota; class Clostridia; order Oscillospirales; family QAKW01; genus RGIG9041. The sequence continues at coordinate 14,781 of JAZKZG010000143.1, read as the reverse complement.
ATAAAAACAAAGCAAAACTTAAACGTAAAAAGGAGCGTGAAACCTTCGTTGGTTTTCGCCCTTCGAGTATAGACCACGCAAAAATCTATACTCGCAAGCGCAAGCATAAAAAGGACTATTCGGCTGATGAATAGTCCTTTTTATGTGGTGAATTGTAATATAATACCGAGCAGGTGAAGCGTGAAATCTATTGGTTTTATATTACAATTAGGATTTTGTGCGGTTTTATATTACAAATATTTTTTTTAAAAAACCTGTTGACAAAAATCAAAATCTGTGATATAATGTATTCATAATAAAAAAGGAGGTAGCAGTTATGCTCAACAAAATCAAATTCAGTTACAAAGAGGCAGATAAGCAGGTAGGTCTTTTCTCGGCAAGTCATACGCTTTTTAAGTGTAAAATTAAGGTTGATGGGGTTCAGTATTCCTTTGATTATCAATGTAATACATCAGTAATGGAACCAAATCTTGTTGATTGCTTGCGTTGCGTTTTGATGGACGCTTTTGCTTACGATGATATGAAAGACTACGATGAATTTTTCAGAGAGTATGGCGGTGATTATAAGTCATACAAGGCTTGCAAGAAAACGTCAAAGGCTCTACATCGCCTGTTTACAAATGAGGAAATAGAAATCCTCGATAACGAACTCGAAATTGAGGAAGAGGGCTTTTAAGCCCTTTTTCTTTTGCGTTAATTGTAATATAATACCGAGGTTTTGACGCACGGAGAAGCAGAGAAGTTTCGGTTTTGTATTACAATCCTGTTTTTCGTTGGTTTTATATTACAATTATTTTCTAAAAGTTTTTGTTGACAAATATATTTTAATATGGTATAATATAGTTACAGTAAAGGAGGTAGTCACTATGAAAACAACGTTTGTTTGCTCAAGGAAATACAACAAGGAAGAATATAAGTTTTTCCTTAACGAACCCGAATACGTTGGTGAAAAGGGGATTCTTGGAGTGGAAATCGAGCCGTATGTGACGGTAGAAACGCCCGAAAACGCTTTTGGTTATACAGATACAATTATGATGCGTCAAGGCGTGGTTTACTCTTTGAACAGGTATTTCCCTAAATGGATTCTTAACAGAGTCGGAAAAAAGATACAGGAAATTATGGCAGGTTTAGAGTATGGAGGCGTATTATGAGAAAAGGAAATTTTACATTAACCAAAAAGAGTATTGAAAGTTTGAATATAAAAAAGGGTTTTTATGAAGAGGTTAGGCGCATTGTCGGTTTTTATGATGGGGTTGAGTGGGAAGATTGGGAAATTAAACAGTTACAAAGAATAGCCGATGCCCGATATTCTGAATTGTAATTCTAATTTTGAAAAGGTAAACCGTTTTGGTTTACCTTTTTTAATTTTTGTTTTTAATTGTAATATAATACCGATTTTTATTTTTTATTTTCAGTTTTCACGCTTCGATTTTTCTTCGGTATTATATTACAAACGGTTATTGTAATACAATACCGAGCCGAGGCAGCGGGCGCACGTTCTGTTTTATATTACAATTACTGCCTCTGATGCGGCTTCGCTTCTGTATTATATTACAATTATTTTTTCAAAAAAGGTGTTGACAGAGTTGTAAAACTATGGTATAATACAATTACCGAAAGGGAAAAACCATAAACAGTAAAACCTAAACAGAAAGGAAAGGTAAAAAGTATGGGAACATTCAAAGTTGAACAGATGATTAACGACAGAGGAAATGGCGCGATGAATCAGTTTATCCTGCGCGTTGGTAACACAATCGCTTTTCAGAGTTACGACTCAACGATTGCGGTTGTTGACCGTGACGATAATACGGTAACAATTTTTCCCGATTGGGATTATTCAGTTACTACGGGAAAACATCGCAACATCTTTTTCAGAGATTATGCCTACATTCCCGAACTTACAACCAAGAAGGGAATTGAAAAGGCTCTCAAAGACGGGATATGCGGTAGATGGAAAGTCATCAAATCCGCATAGGACATAGAAAACCTCCTATAATGTTTTGTGAAGATGGGAACGGCTCGAAAGTCGTTTCCATTTTCCATTTATAATGTATCTTAATAGTATTATATATTACTATGCGTGATACCTAATAACGCCAAATAAACGCATTATACGCGCCACTCGATGAATTACTATTACTAACGGGCGAAAACGCGTATAAATAAACGCTACGAATTGTAATATAAAACCGCGATTGAAGTTAATTGTAATACAATACCGAACGATTGATGCGATTGTAATACAATACCGACAGTTTTTGAGGCGTAATTTTCGGTTTTATATTACAATAAGAATTGTAATACAATACCGAGAGATTAAGGTCGGAAAGTTGTCAGTTTTATATTACAATTACCTGTACGGCAGTCATCGAGTCGGTATTATATTACAATTACTACGCCTACTGTTCCTGTGGGCGATAAAAAATTTTGAAAAAATAAAAGTTTTGCTTGCAATATATCCGAAAGTGTGGTATAATGTATTCAGAGTTAAGGAATAACCCTTACTCAATCGCACATTTACAATTTTATAGGAGGACTTGCTTTATGGAAACTATCAGAGTTTTTACAGGTATGGAGGTTCACGGCACAGTTGAGATGTTAGTTCTCAAAACGCTTGCAAATGGCGTAAAGTTGTGTTGGTTCAATCACGGGAACGATGATGAGAATGAGTCGTGGGATGAGTTGTGGTTGGCTCAGAAACACGTTTTTGAGCGCGACTATGGCGATACCGAATGGTACGGAATCGACTCACAGAATGTCAGAATCGACCTTGACGATTATATGGAGAGAAAATCGTACAAGAATTACCGTGCCGAGTTCTGCTAATCTATTCCATCCACGAGAAAAGGGGCGAACGAAATGTTCGCTCTTTTCTTTTGCTTGGAATTGTAATACAATACCGAAATTTTTAAAACCTTGGAACAATTTTTTAGACCCAAAACTCGCAAAGGCGCATAAATACTGCATTTCTCGAAATAATTGTAATACAATACCGACAAAATATCCTCAATTTCATTCGGTATTATATTACAATCAGATGCAATCGGGATAATTGTAATATAATACCTTAAAAAATCTAAGCCCTACAGGATAAAATTTTCTGTATTATATTACAATTACTTCGAGGCGTAAGAATTGTAATATAATACCTTATAAAATCAGAGGCAAAACGTTCTGTATTATATTACAATTAAGAGTTGTAATACAATACCGAAAGAAATTACCGCAAGGAGGCGGCGTTGGCGATGGAAGTTTTCGGTATTATATTACAATTACACAGGGAGAGCCGCGTGGTGAATATTTTTTCTGTTTTATATTACAATTTTTTAAAAATTTTTGTTGACAAGGGTTAAAAAGTATGGTATAATACAATTATCAAAATAAAGGAGGTCATTAAAAATGACAGTAGAACAGATTAGAGAACTTAAAACACTTGAAGAACAGATTAAGGCTTTACAGAGAAAGGCAGACGCTATCAAGGACGAAATCAAAACCGAGATGGGAAATGAAGAACACGTTGAGGTCGGTGGATTTACCGTTAACTACACAATAGTAATTAGTACCACTCTCGACTCAAAGAAACTCAAAAAGGAAATGCCGAGCCTGTGGGATGAATACTCAAAAGAAGGTATCACAAGACGTTTCTCAATAACGTAAAACACAAAAACAGAAAGGCGGTAGAAATACCGCTTTTTTGTTTGCAGTAATTGTAATATAAAACCGAAAAAAGCAGTACCCGAAACAGGTGAGGGCTTCGGGATTATTCGGTATTATATTACAAATATAATTGTAATACAAAACCGACAGGATTGCATCGGGAGCAGTTCGGTATTATATTACAATTCAGATTCGGGTTGGTATTATATTACAATTCAGCAGGGAGGTGATTTTCTTTCGGTCTTATATTACAATTAGTGCAGTAGCAATTTGCACAACTGCCGAGCCTGTAATTTGTGCATTATTCCGATATGGACGGATGCAGAAAAGTGTGGTATAATTAGTTCAGAAATTGAGGTTGACAGTTTTAGGAGGTCTGATATGGAAAAATCTTTTATTATCACTTATGTAGTTCGTCACAATACTATTCCCGATGAGATTAGGATTGTGAATGGTGTAGTAGCAAGGACTAACCTTGAAGCAATTATGAAATATTTTGAGAATTGTCCTTTTACTAACAGATTTGAAATTATTGATTGCATAGCGGAGGTGTAAATTATGTTACAGACAAAGTATGACGCAGATGGACTTAATAACTTGGTGGTTGCGGTTATGGAACAGGCTTATATAGACGCAAGTCTTACAATGCCTACAGTTCGTTTTAAGCCTAATAATAAGACTTATAACCGCGAGTCGATGAAAAGGTTAAGAGAAAGAGCAAAAATCATCTCTGATGCCAAAGATTTTATCGAGAAAACCAAAGAAGCGTTCGCAAACTAACACGAGCAAACGGGAAGGTCAGATTGACTTTCCCGTTTTTGTATTCGGAATTGTAATATAAAACCGAAAAGATGACCGTGCGCGAGGCGTGGATTGTTGGTATTATATTACAATTAGTATTTGTAATACAATACCGAAAGAGGTGCAGGGTGAAGTTGTCGGTATTATATTACAATCCCGATGCAGGAGGCGTGAAGTTCGGTATTATATTACAATTCGTGTGCAGTACAGGAGGGTTTCGGTCTTATATTACAATTATTTCAATATTTCTAAAAGTTTTTGTTGCAATTCTTTTGGAAATGTGGTATAATGTATTCAGTAGTTGAGGTTGACAGTTTTTTATAGGAGGGTTTTAACTATGGCAACAATGATTTCTTGTGGTAACGATTGGTCTTTCGATATGTTTGCAGACGCTATGGACTCTGTAAAGGCTCTGCCTATGCGTCACGGGGTTCGTCCTGCCCGTAACCTTTCTGACGCGCAAGTTCTCTGCGTGTACGTCAAGACCGCTATCAAGTTTGCGGATATTGACGCGTATTGGGATGTAGAGGACGCTATCAAGGACGCTCTCTATCAGATGAATTTCTCTGATTGGTACAAGGACGTATTCAATCAGCGTCCTCACTTTGACGCGTATCTGATTGGTGCGCTCTGTGGTGTCTATGGTTCAGAATACAGTTCCGCAAAATGGTGTTGGTCTGACCCTGTGGCTACGTTCAAGCGGTTAGCGCGTGAAACGCGTGAAGCCCTCGAAGCGTGGGCGAGAGAAGAGGCGATGTAAGCCTCTTCTTTTTTATGCCGCTAATTGTAATACAAAACCGAAGAAACGACCCAAGCGGCAGGGCAGCAGGCGACTTAAATTTTCGGTATTATATTACAATTATTAACCCTAAACCACAAGATGTTGTGTTCCGGAAATTGTTATATACACTATATATAGTATATTTATTTTTTCACTTTTTCAGCTCGAAATTGCAAAATAATTGTAATATAATACCTACAAAAACGACAGATGGAAACCAATGTTCCATCTTGTTTTATTCGGTATTATATTACAAATAGTTTCATCGAAGTTAATTGTAATATAATACCTACAATTTATACAGTTGTTTTATTCGGTTTTATATTACAAGTAAGATGCTACAGGGAATTGTAATATAATACCTTCAGATTCACGAGGGAGAAAGGGGTGGAAACCATTTTTCCATCCTATTTGTAATATAATACCGAAAGTTTACTTACGGAGGACGACCAAGGAGGCGATTTCTACTGCGTTTTATCGGTTTTATATTACAATTATTTGGGGTTGACTTTTATATAAAAGTGTGGTATAATATAGGCAAATCAGAAAAGAAGGAGGTAGTAACTATGTGTGTTATTGCGGTTCAAACTAAAAATCAACCTAATCTCACATACGATGAGGTTCGTGCGATGTGTAAACAAAATCCGCACGGATTCGGCATAATGTGGAATGATGGCAAGAAAACGTATTATAAAAAGGGATTCTTTGAAATCAAAGAGTTTTATAATTTTTATACTACGATTCGCCAAGATTCAAAAGTCCGTGACGTTGCGTTACATATGCGCATAGGCACAGGCTCTAATATTGACGTTGCTAATTGTCATCCATTCCCTATTTCGAGCGTTCCAAAGAGAATTAAAAGCCCACAGGGTACGGCAGACGTTTGTATTATGATGAATGGAATAATCGGCTCTAGTACAAAGGAGTTTTCAGACACCGCGCTATATACTATGAATACGCTCAAAATGTACTACAATTCGGATGTTCGATTCTATAAACATTTTACGCGCAAGCAACGTTTATTATTCGACAATGAAATACACGGGTGCAGGTTTGCATTTATGGATAAGGATTCTTGTGACCTGTTTGGTGTAGGTTGGTCAGATTATAACGGTAAGGCTATGGTATCAAATCGTCATTGGGTTTGGAATACTAATTCTTATCAGAGTTATTATCGTAGTAGTGACGATTCGTATTATTACGATTGGTGGACTACACGGAGTAGCCAAAGATTCGCTACAAAGAAATCTGACAAGCGTCATAAGTCATACATTGACTATTTGCAGGAAACAGTTGTATAATCATTTGGGGGAATGAGAGTATGAATATTATTAAGGGTGTTAAAATCGTTTTGGTTTTCGTTATGATGTTATCCATAATGTTATTGCTTGCGTATTCTGAAACGCATTATACGCGCACAGGATTCGTAAAAAAGAAATGTATGACAACAGATGAATATTCTTTTTATGATTCAACAGGAAACGTTTGGACATTTGAAACCGAAGAGGAATTAAATTCTAATATGGTTGTCGAGGTTAAGATGTTCAACAACAACACTATGGATAATATCAAAGACGATATTATTATTGACTACAAAGTAACAGAACGAAACAATTAAAATTTTCAGTTTTCATTTTTGATTTTCAAAATTGATTTTTATTTTCAGTTTTTAAAATTGATTTTCATTTTCGATTTTGCGTTTTCAATTTTCATTTTTTGGTTTGCGTTTAGGCGCAGACCTTTTTTATTTGGAGAATAAAAATGGAGTTCGAGATGCGAGGCGAAGTCGTAATTGTAATATAATACCTATAGAAATCCTGCGGTTTGAAGCGCATTGTAATATAAAACCGACAGAAAAACAACCCACGGCAGCGGGCGCGACTCAAATATTTTTTGGTATTATATTACAATTATATATATTTATTTATGTATTATATTACAATATATATTTTATTCTGTATTATATTACAATTATATATTAAATTAAAAGGTATTATATTACAATATATATATTTATAAGGGTTTTATATTACAATTATTTATAAGGTATTTAATTGTAATATAATACCTTAAATATATAACCGCTATAAGAGTTCCCTAAAATATATTATAATATATATAGTAGATAAATATATAAATGTATCTAAATATATACGCGCTTAGATGTATCTGAACGCATTGGAGTTGGCGTTTATCTAAATATTAAAATATATTACTACGATTGGTGTCTGTCTGCGTATCACAATAATATTTGTCGGGGAAAATCGCGCGTGTACTACCCGTGCGCGTGAGAGCCGCCCCACCGCCACCGCCCCTGCGCCCCACTCTGTGGACTTTTATTACTATGGGTTTGTTGCGAAAGGCGAACAAACAACAGGAATTGTAATACAGAACCGAAGTTTGAATATGTGAACATATGAACAATTATTCATATGAACAAATATTCATATGTCACAACGTGACAAAATCACAACGTAACAAAAAATGTCACAATGTAACGTTGTGCGTTACGTTGTGCGCATTATGTGACAAAAAGACAAAAAACGCGTTTATTTACGTTTTAAGCGCGTTTTATCCCTTTAATGATAAAAATATCCATAAACATATAAAAACGTCTTTTTGGCACGTTTACGCGCGTTATACGGGTATATATGCGCGCGTGCCTATTGTTTGCGCGGTTTTTTGTAAAGGAAAAAAAAACAGACCCAAAAAGCGCGGATTTTCTGAACCAAAAAACAGACCCAAAAAAACCGCGCGCAATACTGACCGAAAACAGACCGAAAAAAGACAACAAAAAACCGCGCCGTTGTTGTGGCGCGGTTTTTTTCAATATTCAATTTTAATGTATCATCGTATGCAATACGACCGCGCCGTTGCGCGTCATTTCATCGTTAACGTCACGGATAAAATCATCACGCGACGCGTCACGTTCTATCGCGTCATCTATCGCGTTACACATAGCGCGACGCGTTGCGCGGTTGTTTGCTTTTTTCATCATTTCAATAAAATCCTTTTTTGTTGTTGTCATCATTTTCGTTTTTTCCTTTCGTTTGTGTGGTTGCAACGGCGCGTATATTATCGGCGCGCCGTTGCGGTTGTTTATGTTCTTTTTGTGGTTGTTTTAGCAACCTAATTCATAATACCGTTCAATAACGTCACGGTCTATCTGACGCGCTATCATTTCAGCCATACGCGCCGTTGTCATTGTGCCGTTGTTAATGCGATGACCGTTGTCATTTACTATCGCAATACAACCGCGCCAAAATTTACAAACACGCACAAACTGACGCGCCGATATAATCCGTGATAATCTTAATTCTATTGTCATATGACGCGTCCGATAATTTATCGCGCAACCGTGACCGCCTATTTCATCACAAGCGTATGACCGAAAATCGGAACCGAAAAAATCAACACGTTCATCGTGTGTCATATTTTCGATTTTCTCAAAAAGTAAACCGAAAATCTGACGTCCGCACCAACGTTCACGCGCATAATTACACGACGCGTGCATATGTGCGCCACAACGTATGTCTTGAAAACATTTCATTTCATCATCGGTGCAATTCAATAAGAAATGTGATAATCCTTGTAATGACCTAAAACGAACGTGACCTTCAGCGGAAACGGTGCAATCTTCTTCAATGTGGTTTGTGCGTTTCGTTTTTGACGTACCGATAAAAAGTAAACGAACGTAAACCGACATAAAAGAATAATCAAAATCAGCGTTTTCATCTATTGTGTAAAGTTGAATGTCACCGTCATACATAATATCGCCGTTGCTATCGCGTAATGGTACAATTCCAAAAGCCTTACGAACGGCGCGCGCACCGTCACCGTATTTTTGCGATACTATTTCAAACTCGACTGAAACGTGTGGTTTGCGTCGGCGCGTTGTGTTATCCGTTCCGTCATAGTTTGTATTTATCCAAGTATTATTAGAATGATAACGCAACGGTAAAAAACATTCTAAGCCTATGTATCGCGCGTGACCTTTTCCCGCGTGACCCGTCATTTCTTCAATTTTAACGTACTGTTTATGTCGTACTTGACCGCCACACGATGAACACTTAACAACGTGACGTCCGACACCGTTCATACATTCCGACGCGCTAACAATAGATACTTTAATGTAGTGATGACGTACTATCTGACGCGCTACTTCAATACTTGTGTTAATGTTTGTGTTGTTTGTTGTTGTTGTTGTCATAGTTAATACCTTTTAACCTTTCCGCGCTTATGCGCTTGCGTTGTTTGTTGTGGCACTATTGCCCGACACAAATATACCAAAAGCGCGCATATGTGTTCAATAGTTTTTTTGTGGCGCGGTTTTTTGTGGCGCGGTTTTTAATGTCGGTTTTTTGAATTGCATATAATAGGAAGAAACACCGACAAAAAATCAAAATGGTTTACATAACAACATAAATCCATTGTGAATTATGCACTAAAATAACGTTGTTATCTATCAAAATTTTGGTAGTTTTTTAAGGGGAGGGGAGGGGCTGTTTTTTGTCAAAAAATTAACGGAATTGTATATATTGCACAATGACGGGGCTATTTTTAAGGATTTTTTGTGCAAAAAGACGAGAGAACGATGCGAGCAGACCCATTCCCCATCCACCAAAAATCATCAGTATTATATTACAATAGGGGCTATATTTCAAGATTCAACCGAAAAATCGAAAAGGTAAAATATCATACCACAAAAAAAAGAGAACAGGTTTTTGCGCCTGTCCTCTTAGGTAAAGAAAGGAGGTGTAGTTACATATGAGAACGTAGTTTAATATCTACGTCATTATCACATCGCTCAATTTCATTCTGAAAAATCAACTGACTCAAAATGCTCATATCCGCAACAACAATATTAAGGTCAGAAATAAGATTTTGAATATCTTTGTTAATTCTTGTAACCATTTCAATTTCTTTACTTCCCATCATCTTCCATACGCTCCTTTTCTGCAATCATATCCGTAAATGCCTTTTCAAAAATATCTGTAAGCGTTGAGCATCCCTTATGTATTTCATCTGTATAAGGTAATAATGCCTCAATCTTATTATCGTTAATATAATCCAATATCTGATTTAGATTAGTTGCAATAACTTTAAGAGCATTAACGCCTTTTATAATATCCATATCATTCATAGTCCACCTCTTCATTTAACGTTTCCAATAATAACTGATACCCCTTGCTATCTTCTAATTGACTCTCGTCAAGTTCTAATTTCTGAAATAATGTGCTATTTTTGCTTGTCACAATAAACCCATATATCAACCTCGCAAGGCTTTCATTATTAAGTTGTCTAATCTTATCACCGTTAGTCATCAATAATCCTCATCTTCAATAAAATTCTCGTACATAGATACATCACAATATTTGTCCATATCGGCACTTGCAAGCGCAAGTTTAATTTCTTCATAATCCTTTGTGCGGATTATCGTTTTAGGTTCTCTGTTTGGTTGTTTCTTTGACCTTGCATCGAGAATATAATATACTGTGGGCTTCTTCGGTCTTGTAGGCAAGCATCGCGCCCAATCATAAATACGCGCAAGAAATTCCTGCCGTGATTCCTCTCCAAGACCTTCCCAATAAAAGTACATTTTATCTTTTGAAACCTTGCTATACTTCGGAGGATAAATCGGGAATTTATATGCTCTTGCAAATCCAAGATACCCCTGCCAATAATCTTCGGGCTTTCTGACCGCTTCTACATTAAATCCAACGTGACCTTCACAACTGTAAAGCGTTCTATAACCCTTGCGATTAAGTTCTATTAGAATGTCGATAATGCCCTCATCAATGACCTGCTTGACAATATCAGCATCCATCCCTATTAACTGCCCTAATCTTTCGTATTTCGTCATCTAACATCACCTCAAAACTTTCTAATTTACCTTCTTCTGCAAATTCATACGCCATTCTCTGATAATTGCGTTTTGCCGAACGTTGCCTCTTTTCTTTATTTTCACACATAACTTGTGCTACATACATACTCGGTACAAATCCCACGCTATACATTATGAAGCCACCCCATCATTTGCAGTTGGTACTGTCGAAACTGTAACATATGTATAAGGACGAGATTCAAAAAATGCGTTGTTAAGCCATACATTAGCATCATTAGCATAAGGATTATACTGTAATGTTATCATATCTGCCATATTCGTTGATACTGTCGGCTCATCAGATGTAGGCTCTGTTACAGAAACAGAAGGTGTTTCTTCTGTTGTCTGTGTCTGCTCTACCTCTTCTCTAATCTCATAATGTCCATTTACACAAGCAATATGATAAGCCTTGCAGAAAATAGCACACATCTTTCTACTTGCCTTTTCCGCATTACGAACGTGATTAACGTTATGTTCTGCACCCTTTGAAATATAATGCGTATTAAGTGCCTTAAACATCTTCTTAAATGTCTTTAAGAATGTCATATACTGAACCGCATCAACAAATCTCGGCATACGGATTTCAATAGAATAGTTGTGCTGAATATTTATCCAATTTTCGTGTCTGTCGGGATAAGAAAATCTAATAGGCTCATTATATTCACCCCAAGTTCTACCGAAAATCGACTCTCTCTCTTCATCAGTAAGAGAACGAACTATTTTATCAAGTTCAAAAAAGAGTTTTTCATAATCAGTATAAAGGTGCGTAAAGTTATACCTATTATCAATGAACCCAAAATGAGTATGCAGACCACATCTTTCGTGATTAACCTTAAACTTATAATCATCGTTCTTATCCATATATTCAATACCACCGATAATCTTTGCTAAAGGTTGCTCACTCTCATAGATAGGGCTTTTGTATTCTATATCAACCGTAGCATCACTTGTTGCAAGAAAATCATTATCAACAAGGTATGCCCTTGCGTGAGTTGAAACACCCATTGATTCTAACTCGATTGAAATAGAAATGTTGTCAGCATTTCCCGAACCTACACGCTTTGTATTTTCTTCGCCATAACCGTGAAGATTTCTCTTTCCTCTATGGTCATAACATACCCATACACCATTTCTCTGTGCAGGTGTTGTTACTCTTTTACCTCCATCTGCTTCACAAGTAACCCTACCACATTCTACACAATGTCCACTTGTAGGACGACCATTCCTTGAACGCATCGGATTTGTTCTGATATTTCTGTACTGCATACTACATACCCTCCTTAAATTGACCTAACGTGTTTCTGTCTTATTGACAAGTCAATTATACCACACCCTGTATTTAATGTCAATACCTTTTTTGAAATTTTTGAAATATTTTTTATTTTGATAACAATTCCTTTGCTTTCAAGTACCTTTTCTCTAATGAAGGTTTCAATGTTTCCTTATTATCCAAATGGTCTTGAATGTCACATAACTTGACCGTTATGGCTCGTTTTCCTGCTCGTTTGATACGTTCTATATATTCAAAGTATGTTTCATCAGCGAATCGGGTAAGAGCAATTAAATCACTTATAAACTCTTCATCTTCGGGGATTTCTTCTATGTTAGTATCAGTATCTTCAAGTATATCGTGAAGAAGCCCCAAAGTTTCATAATCCTTTCCATATTTACTTGCTAATTTTGATACCCGAAGGGCGTGTTCTAAAACGTCTTTCGGGTATCGCTCAATAACATACATTTTATTTACCTCTCTTAAACAGGGGTAGTAGGAATCGAACCTACGAATATATGAGTCAAAGTCATATGCCTTACCGCTTGGCGATACCCCTATATGTTATGTGGCTATATAAAGGTTTACAAGGAAAAGGATTTATATTTATAGTTACCACATAACAAATTGAGTACCAAAGATTTGAACCTTGACTTCTACCTTGTGACGGTAGTGTGCTACCATTACACCAATACTCTTATCAAACATTCATACCCTTACATCTGTTTTAGTATGTGTGCATCATACCCCACCACTATCTTGTCCACTACGCTAATTTTTATAGCCCTTGATGTTATCTCTCTGAATGTTTGTTTCACTACGTTTGCAACCGTAATGAAAATGCTCCAAATCGGACTCGAACCGATACGGTATTGCTACCACAAGATTTTAAGTCTTGAGTGTCTGCCAATTCCACCATTGGAGCAAGTTCAATTTCAAACTCTGCGTCTATTATATCACACCTATATACAAATGTCAATACCCTTTTGAAATTTTTTTTGAAATACCTTTTTTTTATTATATAAGAAGAAAGCCCGTGGTATTGACAAATGAGTTGTCTTATGGTATAATGTAGTCAAAGCGTTTTATGGAAAGGCGTGTTATGAATATTAAGGAACTATGTAGTATAACACAGATTGATTATAATGTCAATCACCCGTCTTATTCTCTTAATAAGATAAAACAGAATTATCTTATCGAGCAGATACGAAAGGGCGATTATAAGATTGTTAGAAAATTAACAAAACAAGAACAGATAACAGGCAAGAAACTGACCCAATGCAAACAGTTGTTAGAAGATACGATTTTGGTTCAGTTGTCTTTATCTGACGAAAACACCATCCGTGCGGATATGAAGGGGTATTTGGAACTGTTTAATATCGTGAACAGTAAATACCGCTATTTTGCATATGAGAATATGACCGAGCAGAAATATAAGATTCTTGAAGGGTTCGTTGACCCTAAATGCGAGAACAATACTCTGTGCGATTATGTGGACGATGTAAACCCGATTCTGTACCGATTGGTCAAACAGGTGTTCAAGAAAATGTCGGGGGAGATGTTGCTCTATGTTAAGGAGCATCTTATGTTTGCGAAGAAGTACATAATACCTCAAGAGTCGGGGGATAGTATAGAGTACCTAAAAACCGTGGAGGCTGACAACGACCAAGTAGAAGAATATATGCGCTTATTCAGATATTATGCTGATGAAATGGGTGCGCATAATCTTGATAATCTTAATAATCGCACCAAGTATAAGATTAAAGCGAAGGTCTGCAAAGAGTTAGGGATTACCTATGCTTATACCGAATATGAGTTGATATTGAACCGTGAGGGGTTACAAAATGTTATTGGAAGTCGCCCCGATTTAATTGAGTTAAAAGACAGTTTGAACAAGAATATCATTCACAAATTAAATATGTCGAAGCAGGGTCATTTAAAGGAATATAGTGTCGAAGATAAAGAGCATTGTTCCGATTTTCTTATCAAAGTTATGTAACCTAAATTACTAATATTGAGATAGTTTACCGCTATAAAAAGTCCGTAATAATATATTATATATATTAGGGAAAAGTTATAGCGGTAATTTTTTATTTATGTGTTGTTGAATGTACTGTTTTGGGGGGGGGTTGGGGGTTTGAATGTACTGTTTTTTAAGGTTGGGGATGTAGCCCCACCCCACGCCCACTACCCCTTTCTCTTTCCAACCTTTCTCTTTCCCCTCTCCCAAAAAGTTCGTTAAAATAATCACAAAATAAAAATAAAAAATGAAAATCAAGAATTAAAAATAGAAAGTGTTTCGGCACACAAAATATAATTGTAATATAATACCTGCATATACTAATAAATAATATAATATTTCAATATCTATATAAATTATATAAAATA
>JAZKZG010000142.1:0-13011 GCA_045612565.1 Eubacteriales bacterium | reverse complement strand
GTAACGACTTCCAGCAGAACTATTGCACGGACGTCGAAGTTCAATTGAAAGGGTCAACGCGTAAGGAAGTTTTTTCTAATGTAACGTTGCGCGTGTACAACGACCCGCCGCGCGTAGAAATCAAGACGCGCCAAAACAGCGTTTATGTCTACAATATGGATAGTGTGCTATCCTATTACATGGCACTGGAAGAACGCGACTTTAATACGGAAAGGGGGGTTTAATGTGGTATGGATTTTTCGTATACTGATAACGGCAATACTGGCGCTTATGGTCGGATGTTTGTTGGGGGCGTTACTTCTTATCATTGAAGAAATGCGCGCCACCCACGCACGCCGTGCACGTATAGAGCGCGCAATTGACCGCATAGCAACCCCGCACATATTACTTATTGAAGACTTTGACGCGAAAGGGGAACATGACAATGTGGATAATAAGAAGCAAGACTGACAAAAACGATACAATTGAAGTTGCAACAGAGCGCGAAGCATACGACTATTGCCGCGATATGGGGCACAATTACTATTATGAATTTTTGTCGCAGACTGACTACATGAAAAGGAAAGCAAGACAATGGAAAAGAGAAAAAAGCAAATAATCATTAAGACCCGCAACGCAGAATTTGTGCGCTATGAAAGCGACGTGAAAATACTATTCGCAAAGTATGGCACAATATGCAAATACATCGGACAGCATGAGAACGCAACCGAACTGGAAAAGCGACTTAAACAATGGGCGGCAATCTATGGCAAAACACTGCCGATTAACTATGACATACGCACGGGCACGGGCATAGTTGTCGAGTACGGCAGTCTTATAGAAAGGGGATAACAATGGCATTAACAAAAGTACCAAGTGCAGAGCGCTTGCGCCACTTATTTATAATGCAATCCAAGGGCGCAACAGCGGCGTCGAGAACACGCGCACGCAATGAGTTGCGGCAGATAACGAAAGATTTACAACGTATAGCAAACAGCCGTTTGCGTAGACTGGCAGAAACAGACTACGCATATGGGTCTGTATATGACACAACAATGCAATATTTTGAACAGACGGGGCGGCAGTCTTTTACTCTACCGAAAGACATGCGTGCTAATGCGCCCCAAGACGTGGGCGCGGCGGCATATCACTACGCCTTGCGTGTACGGGCGTTTGTAGCGTCCCCCGAAACGACAATTGCGGGACAGAAAGCAATAGAGCGCGAACGTTTTGCAACGTTCCGTTATTCATTCCCCGAAGCGGCAGACATGTCTGATGATGAATTGCGCGGCTTTCTAAAGTTTATGGGCAATAGCGGCATGGACGCTTACCTTGACGTTTTTGGCGGCTATTCGGGCGAAGAAGTGGAAGAAATACTACACAACTATATGCAAGGCGGCGAAAGCGAACGCGCTAAAATGGCTGAAATTTTCGCACAATATGAACAGTATGCAAAACAAGAAGAATTATTGAAAGCGGGACGTATTGAAGCAATCCCGAAAGACGCGGGCATTGACTTCGCAACAGCACGAAAGCAGTTAAGCAGTCTTTATGAGAGTATTGAAAAACGGCGACGATAGCATTGTTGTCAATGAATATCCGACCGACCCAGTGCGCCCACATTCCCGCGTGGGCGTCGTTGGCGGCTATTTAACCATTTTCGGCACATTTGATATAGAAACAACAATCATAGACCGCGGCACAGAACCCAAAGCGGTTATGTATATATGGCAAGCGTGTCTTGGTGACGTAAACGGCAACCAGCGCGACGTTTACACGGGGCGCACTTGGGCTGATTTTGTCACGTTCATAGAGTACATTGCAGATAAGTACAAACTGGGAAAGAAACGGCGTTTGATTTGGTATGTTCACAACTTGGGTTTTGAATTCCAATTTATACGTTCCATTCTTTCTATATCGGACATGTTCGCAGTTAAGCCCCGCGTCCCGATTTCATTTAATGGCAACGGGTGGCATGAGTTTCGCTGTTCTTGGAAACTTTCTAACATGTCACTGGGGTCGTTCTGTACTAATGAAAAAGTAGAGCACGGCAAGCGCACGGGCTACGACTATTTAAAAGCCCGTTTCAGCGACACAGAATTGACCGACGAAGAAATGCTATACTGCGTTGACGACGTATTAGGACTTCACGAAGCAATCTGTCATTTAATGGCGACGGGCGGCGACAACCTTGCGACCATTCCCAAAACGTCAACGGGTTTTGTGCGCCGTGAAGCACGCGAACGTGTGCAAGCCAACCCCAAGAACGCGTTTATTTTCCGCGACACGCAATTGAGTGACTACGAATACAAACTGTGCAAGGCGGCGACCCGCGGCGGCAATACACATGCAAATGTGTTATATGCTGGTGATTTACTTGGGGACGACCGCGACGGCGCGCCGGCGCTGGTATGGTCGCGTGATAAGAAAAGCAGTTACCCATATGAAATGGTAACGGGTGATTATCCAGTTGGCAAGTTTACGCATGACCGCGCAGAGTGCCGCGTTGACCGATTAAGTGAACTATACGAACATGGCGACGCTGTTATTATGCATATCGTGCTTTATAATGTCCGTTTAAAGCATGGCGTCTTTTTTCCATACATAGCAAAAAATAAATGTCAGTCAATGCCGCCCAAGGCAAACGCGCAATACTGGTATGACAACGGGCGGGTTATCAAAGCGCCGTTCTTGCGCATGTCAATATGTGACATTGACGCGCAGATTATTGACGCGCAATATGACTATGACTATGTGGAAGTTATCGACAGCATACGGACAGTAAAAGGGCAGTTGTGTAAAGAATATCGGGAATACGTGCTGGAACTGTTCCGCGTTAAGTGCGAACTGGAATTCGGGGACGAATACTTTTACATGAAATACAAAAATAAAATCAACGCGCTTTTCGGCATGATGCTGACGGACATAACCCGAGAAGAAGTCACCTACATAATGAATAAATGGGGCAGTGAGTTGCCGCCAGTCATGCAAGAACTTGCAAAGTATTACAGTTCGCATAATTCCTTTTTGGAATACCAACACGGCATATATGTCACAGCGAACGCGCGCAAGTCGTTGCAAGCGGGTTTTGATATTGTCGGCATTGACGGCATATATGGCGACACAGACAGCGTTAAACACTTAGGCGACTACGAAAGTCAGTTCAACGCGTTGAACCAGTCTATTATTGAATACGGCAAAAGTCGCGGCGTTGAACCCGTCACAGTTAACGGAAAGACTTCCATACTGGGAATATGGGAAACAGACGCGGCATACAGCGCATTTATTACCCACGGCGCGAAGAAGTACGCGTATAGATATTCTTATGACGACTGTAACAAGCCCAAGAAGCGCGGGCATATAGGCGTCACAGTTGCGGGACTTAATAAGAATAAAGCCGCGGACTATTTGAACGCCCACGGCGGGCTTGTAGCGTTCGACGCTGGCAACGTAGACAAGGCACGACAAGCAATGTTTGACGAAGACAACAGCGGGCGTCTTGAAGCGAAATACGACGACGCAGTGCGTTACGAAGTGACGACGTACACGGACGCGGACGGCGTGACGCACCCCGTTGAAATAACCAGCAACGTTGCACTTGTGCCGACAACGTACACACTGGGAATAACGGAAGAATACAGCCGCTTAATAGAAATGCGCGACACAGTGTTTATGTAAAAGGGGAATTGCAGTTCAACGTTGAACTGAAAAATTTTTTCAAAAAGTTGTTGACTTTCTGTGTGAAGTGTTTATAATAGAAAGTGTCAAGGGGACACACCCAAGACCTAACACACTAACACTTCACATACGAAAGGAAAACAAAACAATGAAAAACAACGAATTTAAGAACTACGCAACAGAACTTGTAAACTCACTTTCCGATATTATCGACCTTGCTTATTTCGATGAAATCGAAAACAACTATTGGAAAGACTACGACAGCAACGAAGAAACTAAGTTTACTGAAAAGCAGTATATGGCACTTTGCGATATTTTCACAGAACAGCGTGCCGCTGTAATAGCACGTAAGACAGCAATTGAACTTGAAAGACTCGCAAAGCACACTGCTGAAGTTGAAGCAAAGAAAGGTGGCAAGCAGAGAATGTCTAACAAGAAGAAACAAAACACAGAAGCACCCGCGGACGTACAGCCCGCACAGACACCCGAACAGCCCGAAACAGCACCCGCACCCGTGGAAGTGCTCAAGGGCGAAGTTATCGAAACTAAGAACGAAGCAGAAATTAACGCCGCAATCGGTCGCATATCAACAGTCATTGACACAATCGGACGCGGCTATCTTGAAATCGTGGGCGACGTTGCCCGTCTTCGTAAGTTCGAAGCATGGAAACTTACGGGGCACAAGAACTTGTACGAACTTTGCGCTGACAAGTTCGGCATGTCAAAGGGCACTGTTCACAATCTCGAAGTCGTATTTAAGAAGTACGGCGACCCCGAAACATTCCAGTTAACAGACGCTTGCGCTGGCATGTCACTGCGCGAAATGTTACAGAACATTGACGCCGAAAAGAAAGCAATCGCTGGCGAAGTTGCTGGCGAAGCGGCAGACGGCGACGGCAACGGCGAAGCAACTGACAGCAAGAAGACCAAGGCACAGACCATTATCAGCGTGTCTTACGAACTGGCTGGCGACGACTGGGACGCTGACGCAATTCTTGATGAAATCCGCAAGCAGTTGGAACAGAACCCCGACGCGAAAGAAGCGTTCCCCGACGGCGCAACTGTCAACTTTACAATTTCTATCTAACGTTAACACGCGGCGGGTAGACCCGCCCGCCGCTGTTATATAGACGCAACTATCAACCACATACAGAAAGGACTTTTTCAACATGGCAAAAACAATCATTGACGCAGTAAACGTTTCCAAACTTGACATTATCAACGCAGAGTCTTCGCAGTCATTCAAGGCGGCTGTTGGCAAGGACACACCCGTTAAGGGCGTGGCACTTATCGAAGAACCCGACCGCGAAACTGGTGAAGCAAAGCGTTACGCTTACATTTTCGCAGAAAGCGGCGAAGTGTACGGCGGCAACAGTGCAACAGTGTACAGAAGCGCAGAGAACTTAATAGAACTTATCAAGGACGACGACGCGAAGAAATACGCGTTCACAGTTGTAAGCGCCCCGACCGCAAGCGGGCGTGAATTCCTTTCACTTCGTATTCACGAAGTAAAGGGCAAATAGCCCAGTTCAACGTTGAACTGGTTAACTGCTTAACGTGAAGCAATTAGCAGAAACGCCAAACTTAAAATGGGTCAACGTGTGGGAACGCGGAAAGCGTTCCCATTGCGCGTTTAATTTTTTCATTGGGGCGCGTGGTACTGGTAAGACTTACGGCGCACTGTTACACCAGCACGAAGACTTTACCGCCCACACTTGCGGCAAGTTCATTTACATGCGCATGACGCAGACCGAACTTGACATATGCGCAACCGACGAAGACAACCCATACAAGAAACTTAATGCACGGGAAAACTGGAACGTGCAATTCGAACCAGTCCCCAAGTCGAAAGCGTACAGCATAGTTGACGACGGCGAAGTTATTGGCACGGCGCGCGCCCTTGCAACTTTTGCGAATGTCCGCGGGTCGGACTTTAGCGACTACACAGACATAGTTTTTGACGAATTTGCGCCAGCCGAACGCGTGCGCAAGACGCCCGAAATCAAGAACGCGGGCTATCTGTTCGCGCAAGCATATGAAACAATCAACAGAAACAGAGAGTTAGAAAACGAAGACCCCGTACGGGTTTACTTCCTTGCTAACTCTTTTCGTTTAGATAGCGACATACTTTATTACTGGGGATTAATCCCAGTTATTGAAGCAATGCTGAAATCGGGACAGAAACGCGTTACCATTCCCGAAAGAAGCATATACATAGAACTGTGCGACGCCGTGGAAGTAAGCGAAGCAAAACGGCAGACTGTTCTATATCGGGCTTTAAAGGGCAACAAGCACATAGAAAACGTAAACTTGAATAACAAGTTCAACGACTATAACTTAACGCTGGTTAAAGCGAAAGTCCCGTTGTCCGAGTATATCCCCATTGCGTGCGTTGACGATATTACCATATACAGCCACAAAACCACTGGCGAACTATATGCCCGTGTGGGTCGGGAAACTTGCAAAGAAATGTACGACGAAAAAAGCCGCGGTCAATTCGCGTCCCGCTGGCGCGTGCCTATTCGCACGGCGACACAGCAACGCATGATATACGCGGACAACGCACACACGCTTTACAAGTTGCAAGACATTATTGACAACCCCACCAGTTAACAAGTGGAAGTGTAACCACAATCACGGGGCGCTTACACGCCGCAACAGACTACCCGCGGAAGCGGGGCGGCGGGCTTGTCACCCTAATGCGCCCCACCCTTTTAAGAAAGGACACTATAACATGCCATTTTTCAGAGATTTAATCAAAGATATAATTCGTGAAGAACTTGAAGCGGGACAGACCGAAACAGCCGCTGCGAAGACTGAAACGGGCACAGACCCCGAAAACAGCCCCAAACAGCCCCAAGAAGCCACTTCAAATAATATTGACGATAAAAATACCACACCAAACACAGACACGGCAAAACAAGGCGCAGACGAAGCGAAAACGGCAACCAAGGAAACGCCCGACCAGTTCAACGTTGAACTGCGCAAAATGATAAGGCGCGAAGTTCGCGACTATGCCGCAGACCAGTTGAATAAAGAAGCCAGCAAGGGCGCGGCGGCTGTAAATGTTGACGACGCTTTTTGTAAATTGTTGGGCTTTCCCACACAGCAGAAAGGGGGCAAATAATGCCTACTAACACACAGTATATTAACAACGAAGTATATGCCATTGTAAACGCAGTTCATGCAATGGCAACGGGTGCGGACGAAGTTGCGGTTGTGGATACCGCGTCTTTTATTGACTTTGGCAACAATGTTTTGTCAAGTTCCGACGCAACCGAAACATTCCTAAATACTTATCTTTTACGCGTCGCTACCACATATGACACTTTCAGACCCTACGACGGCAAACTTAAAGACCTTATTTTATCGGGCGACGAGTGGGGCGCAATCGTGCAGAAAATTGACGCAGAAGTCCCCGACTTCGTTTCTGATGAAACATTCGAAATCGAAGACGGGCACAGTGTTGACCAGTACATTGTCCGCAAGCCCGTCGGCAGACAGAAACTATTTATTAAGCGTTCCACATACAGTAACTTTATTACCACAGCGAAGAAGTTGCTTAAAGGCGCGTTCCTTTCAGAAGCGGCGTTTCTTTCATGGGCGCGCATGGTTGCGGGCAAAATGCGCAATAAGATGGAATTTGCAACTGAAAACTTGGCACGCCTTGCAATTGCGAACTATATCGCAAACATGGAAGACGGGCAGATTGTTCACTTGCTGACTAACTACAACAGCGAAAGCGGTCTTTCCTTAACAGCAGATAAGGCACTTCTTGACAAGGACTTTCTTGCATATGCGGCTGGCGAAATGGAACTTGTTTCTAAGCGTCTTCGCAACCTTTCCGTTTCCTACAACGCAGAAGAAGCAGAGCGCCACACCCCCGCTGGCGAACAGCGCTTTCTTGTTTTCGACAAGTTCCAGTCACGCTTACAACACGTTGTGCAGTATCAGGCATACCACAAGGAACTTGTTTCCCTTGGTGAATTTATCGAAGTGCCTTACTGGCAAGGCGAATACGAAATGTCCGACGACGAAGTTCCCGTACGCGTTGACGTTCGCGACACTATCAAAGTAACTGTTGACGACGGCGAAGGCGGCACAGACGACGTAACAGTCAGCGGCATTATGGGCTTTATCTTCGACAAGTACGCACTCGGCGCACACAGAAGCGAAGAAGAAACTTTAACGACACCCATTAATGCAAGGGGTAGATACTACAACACGTTCCATTTCGCAGAACAGTTGTGGTTTAATGACCTCTCAGAAAATGGCGTGGTCTTCCTACTCGATTAACAGTGTATCGCAATATTATGTGAAAATACCCCATATTTTCCATTATTCCCATTACACCCTAAAGAACGCGAAGCGCGGCGGGATAGTCCCGCCCGCAACGCGGTTCAACGTTGAACTGAAAGGGGGCAAGTATGGCGCAGATAACAGCGACTTTTTACCAGTTCGCAAAGCGCGAAAATAGCACACTAAAGCCAACCAGCGGCACGGGCACAGACATACTAATAACGTTTAAAGAACAGACCGACCTTGTTAACCCCACTATCGAAGTGCACTACACTAGCGCTTTTCTGTTCAATTACTGCTATATCGATTTTACGGGGCGCTATTACTTCGTGAGAAGCCCCGAAACAATAGCAAAAGACACGTACTTGATGCACTTGGAATGTGACGTACTGGCAAGCCATATTGACAGTGTACGCGGACAAAATGTCTATGCGGCAATGTCAAGTTATGCGTATGACGAATTGCTTGACGATAGCCGTATATATGCAATGCCGCCGACAGCCGCCCAAGTTAAGGAAGACGCGAAAGCATTTACCATATTACAGCAACCCAACCCGACAGTTGAAACAATGTATCAGTTTATGTCATGCGTTACCCGTGACGGCTCTATGAACGGCGTTGATGTATTTTTCGGATATAACGACACTTTAATTACTAACTTTTTGAAGCAATGCGCTGATGAGAACTGGATGCAACAAATATGGAATTCGCTCAAAGGTGTGTCGCCGCTTGACTGGGTGAATGAGCTTTGGTGGTCGCCACTTATACCGCAAAACTGCCACGAAGTCGGAAGCAAAACTACAAACATGTTTGATATAAACATAACAGCAGATTGCATAACCAACCCAAAAGTTAAAAAGCACATTACAACTATTGACGTGCCAAAACCCAGTGTTACAGACTTTCGTTATTCACAGCGTTTTGTTTCGTATTATCTACTTATGCCGTTCTTGGGCGTTAAGCAAATACCGACCGAACTTTTACGCGACAGAAGCGCAATTGAAATCGGCTACGCGGGCGACTGCTTAAGCGGTCAAATGGTAATAGCGCCGCGCGTTAACAAGATTAGTTTAGGTGTGTTTGGCACTTCCTTAAAAGCGCCGTTATCACTGTCAAGGCAAGTGAACCAAGTCGGTCAAATGATTAAACAAGCCGCGCCATTTGCGGCTGGCGGCGCAATGCTTTATTCCAAAATAGGCGCAAGTCCATTAATGGGCGCGTTAACTATGGGAACGGCGGCGGCATTTACACGCGGCATTGGCGACATGCCCGCTGTTGATGATGTCGGCGGCGCTATCGGTTCTATTGCCCCGTTAGGCTGTCCGACGGCGCAGAACTTGTCGCTGGTGATGATTGAAGCCGATAGTAATATTAACCCCGCAACGCTGGCGGCAATTGCTGGAAGACCTACCGAAAAAGTCATTACCATACAAAATGGCTATATACAAACACATGATGCGTCCGTTTCCTTTAGTGGAACGTCGGACGAAATACGACAGTTTAACAACCTTTTAAATGGGGGCATATATGTCGAATAAAAAGAAACTTACACAGAATGGAATTGTTAACCAATTCAAGAACGCTTATAAAGAAGCGTACGACATTGAACCAAAAGAAGTTATAGCACAGAATAACTTAAGAACCGATTTCTATCGGTCGTTTTTGTGGCGGCTTTTCTTGGGTAGTGTCAAAATCGTAGTGCCCGAAAAGTGGTCTATTGATTTTGTGCGCGCTGTTCTTTTGTGGGGCGGCGGCATTGGCGTCACAGAATTAAGCGGCGCTGTTGTGCCTTTTGCGTACTCAATCAAGACCCGCAACAAGTGGCATTATCCTATTACAGTGCAAGCCACTGGGGAACTGGCGCAAGACATTCCCGAACGCACAATTGGCGACGACTGCGAAATTGTCTATCTTGACAGCGCCGACTTTCCTAACTGCTATTATGCAAGCGGCGTACAGTCTTACATTGACATTTACGCGCAGAAACTTGCCAACTGCGACGGCGGCATTGATACAAACTTGTTTGTCACCCGCACGCCGTGGATTTTTGGCGTAGAAAACGACGCAGATGTGCAGAACATGCAAGCGTTATTTAAACGCGTTATGTCGGGCGCTCCCGCGGTTTATTACAAAATGGGGCGCAAGTACAACCCACAGCAGAAAGACTTGCCATTGCTTAAAACACCAGTTAAAGAGAACTTCGTTACACTGGATATGCAAGTTGCAAAGCGGGCAATCATTGACGAATTTTTAACTGGCATTGGCATAAACAACGCAAACACTGAAAAACGCGAACGTCTTATAACACCCGAAGTCGAAGCAAACAACGCAGAAATTGCCGCGGCAGTTGCATTGTGGCAAGACAACGTTAACCGCGGCATTGAGAAAGTCAAAGAGTTGTACAGCGACTTTTTCTTGGATAATGAGTTTAGCGTGCAGTTTATAGGCGCGGAAAGGGGCGACAGTGAACTTAATAGAACTGATAGAGATATGGCGACTGAAACAGCCGACGACGGCGACAGTGACGGACTATCTGACGCAGATAATGACGACAGCAGAACTTGACGCCCGCATTGACAAAAACGCGCTTGCGCTGGAATTGATAAACGAGTGTGGACGACAAACGCCCCGTTATATGGATAGTTCATTCTTCGCAACAATGGCGGCGAACTTCTTTAAAATCAAAGCGCGAGAAATTACACGCGACCTTGACGCGCTGGAACTGGAATATAGTCCGATTGACGAGTTCAACGTTGAACTGGAATATCACGGCGGGGTCAAAACCGAGTACGGCAAGACCAGCACCCGCACGGACAATTTACAACGCAAGTTTGCGCAAGGCGACTTGACAAGCCAACACAGCGTTAGCGCTGACAACGAAAGCGGACTTGAAATGCGCAGTCAAGACAAGACAACCACCCTTGACGACTTCACAAACGACACGGGCACGCAGACCCACTCCGACACTGGCGCGGACACTGTGAAAGACAATCACACAGAACACAAGCACGGACACAACAAGCCAGCACAAGAATTATTATCGTCTGAATTTGAAGTGAATAAAATCAATATTTACCGCGTTATCGCGTTAGATTTTAGCGACGCGTTAATGCTGGCAGTTTATTAGAAAGGGGGTTTATATGGCTTTCTTTCCACCTACAAAATACGACTTTCCGAACGTAAGCAACTACGACGGCGACTTGCGCGAACTTATCGAGTATGTGCGCGGGCTTTCTGAAGAATACGGCGAGATAGTGAAACTTGCGGAAAAAATGGAAAGTCAATATCAAGACTTGCTTGTCAAGATTGCTGACGTTACGGCACTTGTCGAGAACTTCGAACAGCAGATTGACGCCGCAGTTAAAGCGGGAATTGATGCCGCTATGGTCGAGTACGACGCTAAGATTGTGACAATCAATGAACGCATTGACGCAACTAACGAAGCGCTTGCGGCGCTTAGTGGCACAGTCAGCAATTTCTATGAGTTATCGACTTCGTACACTGATACGAAAGTCACGGCGCTTTCAGAACTTGCTTTCGCGGCTATTAACTACTTGCAAGAACAGATTAATGAATTGCAGTGGGAACTGCCCGAAGTATATAACATTGTAAAGGGCGTTAAAACCGACCTTGTGACGCTTATATACGACGTGTACGACGCTTGCCGCGATAATGCTATGACCGCGTACGACTTTGACGTGTACGGGCTTACAGCGGGCGAATTTGACGCGTTGAACTTTACAGCGCTTGAATTCGATACCAGCGCTAAAGCGCGCTTGCTTACTGGCAAATGCAGAAATCCGTTTACGGGCGAACTTGACACTGTATGCAATATACTGGCTGACATAGCACAGCACACAACAACAGAAGCAATCACAGCGGGCGAATTTGACGCCGCAGAACTTACTGCGGACGAGTTCAACGCGTTGAACTTAACAGCGTACTTATTTGACTTTTACGCTAAGCAGTTCATTGCGGCATAATACGAAAGGGGGCATATTTTATGCACACTAATCACACAAGCAATTATGAATTATCGCAATTCGTCAGCACCGACAAGCCCACTTTTCTCGGTGACTATAACGGCGATATGCAGAAAATTGACACAGCCATTGCTGGCGTAGGCGCTACCGCAACGGGCGCAGACACTAAAGCCGACAACGCTATAACAGCCGCAAACAGTGCCGCAAGCACAGCGTCAGACGCGGCAACACTTGCGAATACTGCTAACACTAACGCCAACAGCGCACTTGCAACTGCTGGTAATGCGGCAACAGCCGCAAGCGCCGCACAGTCAACCGCTGAGGGCGCAGTGAGCGCCGCCGCAACTGCTGACGCTAAGGCAGTCACAGCAGACGGCAAGGCAACCGACGCACAGACAGCCGCAACAGCGGCACAGACAGCCGCAAACGGCGCGGTTACAATGCTTAAAACAAGCCTTAAACAGACACTTACAGCGGGGCAAACCAGCGTGACATTTACCAACGCGGCAATTACCGCAACAGCCCGTGCGGACTTATACGTTAAGGACTCAACCACTGGCGCGGCTTTATTGCTTTACCCTACCGCAGTGAGCGAAAGTGCTGGCTCTATCACATTCACATTCGACGCGCAGTTAGCAGACGTAGACGTTGCATTGTGGATTGTTGAAGAAGCAAGCGCGTAGAAAGGGGGCACAATTTATGTATTTAAGATGTGTAGGCGGCGCAAGCGCGCCAACCCAAAACGACTATATATTTAAAGACGGCGTGCTCTATACGGGCATAACAGCAAATGGCTATCGTCCGTCATGGTCGTCAAACGGCGAGGGTAGTGGCAGTTCTTACTCTATCGTAAACGACAAATTGGTGCTCACAACGGGCGGTTCGGGCGCGTCTTTCAGTTTCTTTACTGATAATATTGACTTAACCGACGTGCAGTCCATATCTTTCACAATTTCAGCAAGCGACCACACGGGCGCTAACACGGGCGTATTTATAGTTCCTAATATGGTCGATAAATACACCATTACTGCCGATATTGGTGCGGGTGGTCTTGTAGTAGGCACTAACTCAA
>JAZKZG010000141.1:0-17012 GCA_045612565.1 Eubacteriales bacterium | reverse complement strand
CGGCAAGGTATGATATAATAGAGTCAACGAAAAGAGGAAAAGAGGTAAACCCAAAATGAAAAACACCCGCGCACAAGTGATTGATTTACTTGAACTGATGGCAAGCGAAAAAAGGGCGTTCAATGGTAAATTATTACAAATCATCACTTAACTATTATGGGCGGCGCGATTTATCCGATTGTTACGGGCGTTTTTCAACGGCAAAGGCAAACGCTTTTGAATACTGTAAAAATTTGGAAAATTCGCTCAACGGTTTCAACGGTACTGTTATTTCGTTCAACTGTATGCAATTTTCATACGGTTTTGAGTTTGTCGACAGTGAAACGGGCGAAATTTGTACCGCCTATATCACCAAATTACACGATTACGTTATCAAATAATATTAATAATCTTTTCGCCGCTTATTCAATTTTCAATGAACAAAAAATTCATAAACAAGTCAAAATTGAATTTACAAAAAATTCATAAAAATTGTTAAAAAATTCATAAAATTTGATGTATTTTGTCACAAAAAAGTGGTATCATATATACAAGAGGTTAAGAGGGTGTAAGCCCTCCGCGCCGCGAATGTTCCATGAAAACTAAATAGCCCTATATCGCCTATACCGCCGTTATTGACTTGTCTAACGGTTGCACGCTCTATATAGGGCATAACCTCCAAAATTACTTTGTAAAAAACCGTCTGATGAGTCTTTGAAAATTAAGACGAAACGGAACGCTTAAAACGCGAAACGGATTTTTAATCCGTTTCCGTCACGGTTAAAAGCCGTAAGGGGTTTTTATTGTTTTGTCCCCTTTAATTCCTTTACAACGGTTTCTCCTTTCCCGTTGTACTGGGTGTTTCCCTTTTAAGCGGAGGGGTGAATTTTACAGCCATCGTTCGCCCCTTTCGTCACGGT
The DNA here is from genome assembly GCA_045612565.1 of Eubacteriales bacterium. Classification (GTDB taxonomy): domain Bacteria; phylum Bacillota; class Clostridia; order Oscillospirales; family QAKW01; genus RGIG9041. Next base: position 16,113 of record JAZKZG010000141.1, on the reverse strand, counting down.
TAAGCCCGAATAAAAGTAAAAGAGGTAAAGAAGAATGAAAAAAGTCACAACGGATATTCCCGAAGAAAGCGATGCGTTCGATTTTCCGCGGATGTGTGAGTTAAGCGATGTTCGTCAATGGTTTTTCTATCGGATGAAATTGTGCGAAAGAAACGCAAACGACAAACGGTTAAGCAGAGGTGTAAGACGCTTTTTTGCAAATCTTGTTGTTGAATATTGCGCATTAATTACATTGATAGAAGATGGTCACTTTCGCGAACATTTGGAAGCGGTAAAAAAGCGTTACAAAGGGGAAGAATAATTCCTCCCCTCCGTCACGGTACAAAGTACCAAAAATTTATTGCATAAGTGGAGGTTAATTTTATGCAGAGAACTTTTTTATCCGTTAAGGTAAACGCCGCAATTTTTGACGGCAAGGAAATGACAGACCGCGAAACGATAATCGCGTACAACGGAACGGATTTCGTCGAAACTGAAACGGGGCTTGCAATAGCCCAAAAGTCCGAAAGCAAGATAATAAAAAGAATTGTTAAGGCTCTTAACCTTGCAAGTTCTAACGGACTTTACGTTAAATCGCTTACCAAAATCGAAGAATTGCGGTATATGTCGGACGAAGACTTTTATCTTTATTCTGTCCCAATGTCCGAAGTCAAAGCGGCAAAAGCGGAATAAAAGCACGGAGGGCAAAGCCCTCCGTTCCGTCACGGTTAAAACCGAATAAAGTAAAAGGGAGTAAAGAAAAATGGTTGAAATGGATGATGTTCGCGTTTGGTTATTTTATCGAATGAAGATGTCGGAAAAAGGCGCGAATAACAAAAAGGAATTAAACCGCCGCACAAGGCAATATTTTAAGGATGTTGCCGAAGAAGAACAAATTCTGCTCAATATAATTGACAACGAAATATACGGGCAAAATTTGGTGGTACTTAAAAAGGAATACGGCGATAAGTAAATTATCGCCCTCCGTCACGGTTTACAAGGGAGGAAAATAATATGTTAGACAAATCGTATTACATTTTAAACGCTATTCTTGAAAAAATATCCAAGTATCTCAAAGCGGCAATAAAAGCGCGCTACCAAGTACCCGAAGAAGAACGCGCAAAAGTGGAAGCGATAATCGAAATGTTGAACGATATCGTTTCATCGGGTTTTGAGATAGGCGAAGCAATAGCAGAACGCGAAGCGACGACATTTAAAGCGTATAGGGAATAACAATTCCTTATCCGTCACGGTTAAAACAAGGGAGGAATAAACGCGAAAATAACAAAAAGAAAAATCTTAAATTATCTTGATTTACTTCTTCGTGGTATTAGCGAAGATATTTCGTGTTATGAGGGTTGTAATGATATGGATATGGCTACTAAAAAGCGCATAAAATATTATACAATATGGGACATAAAAGACTGTATTGAAAACCCCAAAGTATTTAAAGAAATTTATGATAATTTCGCTACCTATTACGCCGATAAATAATCGCCGTTCTGTCACGGTACAAATAATTTAATAGGAGGTAAAAATTGTATTATACATCTTCAAAATATGTTCGTATTGACCATTACGAAAAATCGGCTACGCATATTTGCATAACCGAAGTCATATCAATATACGACCAACCTGCCTTAATAATTCAAAATAACGGCGAAATAATCGTATATCGTATGGCGACATATCGTGCAAACGTGAAGCAGATAACGGAATATTTACGTTCTGTAAATCGCCGTTATGGAACTTCACTTAATTTGCGTATGGTGCAACGTGCATATAAAGACACCCAAAGTATTTATGTTCCCGAACTTGATTTTTTAAATATACCGCGACCCGTTGAGGATAATGGAATTTAAAAAAGCGAGCGTATGGATAAACTATACGTTAGATTATCCAGTTCACACGAAAATTTTTGTTCGGGATAAAAACCAAAGACTTTCAACCTTTATTAAATCTGTTCGCAAATGGGTTTTTGAAAGTTTGAAAGCCGCTAATGATGACTATACCGCCCTTATAGTTTATGAGGGCGATATAGGCAAAGAATACGAAAGAATTACACGCGACGATGTATTAAAATCACGTGATTTTGATACGGCAAAATTTAAACAACTTCGTGCGTACCGTCACGAAGCAAGGGAGGATAAAAAGTGAATTTGTACCAAGTTACAATTTGGGGTGGAAATTGCCCTTTGTATTGGCGAATAATCAAGGCGCGAAACCCCAAAATAGCAAGGAAAAAATTTGACCGTGTATTAAAACGAAACCACGGCACGAAAAAAGTTGCAAATGAAATAACTGTTGAATTGATATGAAGCGCGATTATTACGAAAAATATCCTTACGGTAAACCCGTAATACGTACTTTACATTTATTCAAATATCGGTTTTTGGCAATAGATGAAGCAAAAAAGAAGCCGATATATTTATCTCACGTCACGTTACGTAATATCAAAAAAGAAGATAAACAAATTGAATATTTATCTTCGCAATACCCCAATTTAAAAGTTCATAAGATAATTTCGGTAAAACAATTCGACGAAATGCGAAAAGTTGAAGCGAAATTATTTTACGATAATTCACGTGTCATTAAGACAAAAATAATTTAGGAGGAAAAAGAAAATGTCAAACGTGAAAGAAAAAGAAACAGAAGTAGCAACGAGAGAATTTGAGGTATTTTCTGTAAAAGAACTTACCACGCAGGACGGAAGAAAATTCAACGCTTACCGTGTTGTGATGAAAGGGAATAGGCTTATGGATATGAGATTTCCGCAGGCTTTTTCGGGCAATAAACCGACCGAACCGTGTATAATAGTCGTTCCCGAAGACGCTTGTTCGGTTGACGAGCGCGGTCGCTTTCCTGTTCTTTGGGTAAAGCAGATTGTTGAAATTAAGCCGAAGCCGCCGAAGAAGTCAAACATTTCAACGTATTTCGATTAAGAGTACAAGCCCGATTAAATCGGGCTTTACTTATCTTTAAAGGAGGGATAATATGGCGAAGAAAAAGCCTAAATACAATCCATCTCGGCGTGAAATTAGCGAATGGAAAAAATCGTTATCTAAAAGAGCACGAAAAAAGTATGAAAGTTTTACAAGTACGAAACGTAAACACGAATTTATGATACGTTCTATGAGAGCGAAAGCGGCTTATATAGCAAAACAACCCACAAGTCCTATTAAAAGGCAAGTTGTTGAAACCGAAAGTGATGTTTATGAGGGAATACAAGCACAAATATACGCACGTTTGCCAAAACCCGTAGCCGATAAATTAGTAGAAATAATGGAACGATATCGTAATGATGTTTACGGTGATTATACAGATGAATATATTTGGGCATTAAATCTAAACGCGATTTCAGCAGATTTCGGAAAAGATATGACAACCTATATGTCAAAAGATGATGTTATTAAATTGTTTGAAGATTTAACAGAAGGAGATAGCCAAGATTATTATATTGACCGTCAAGAACTTCAAGATTTATATGACGAATATTATATCGATTGGTACGATAAATTGTGATATGGCTCGTAACCGCGAATACCGAACATTTATGGGCGACTTTGAAACGACAGTTTTTGAGGGTCAAGAAGATACAGAGGTTTGGGCTTCCGCGGTCGTAGAATTCAACACGGAGGATGTTCAAATATTCAACTCTTTGCCCGAAACATTCTCATATTTATTATCACTTGAAACAAACGTGATAATATATTATCACAACTTAAAATTTGACGGTGCATTTTGGCTTGATTTTTTAATTCAGCATACGGATTTTATGCAAGCGGTAAAACCCACGGGAGATAAATCTTATGATTTAGATTTTATTCCGAACTGGGAAATGGAAAACAAAACTTTCAAATATTCAATTTCCGATATGGGTCAATGGTATTCAATAACAATAAAATATCACGATAAATTTATCATTATTCGCGATAGTTTAAAACTTCTTCCGTTTTCCGTAAAAAGAATAGGAAAGGCGTTTAATACTAAACATCAAAAATTGGAAATGGAATACGAGGGTTTTAGATATGCAGGATGTGAGATAACAGAAAAAGAAAAAGAGTATATCGCAAACGATGTTTTAGTTGTAAAGGAAGCACTCGAAATTATGTTCAAACAAGGGCACAATAAAACGACAATAGGCTCTTGTTGCTTGGAAGAATACAGACGCACGATAACTAAATCGCAATGGTTTAAATATTTTCCCGACTTGCGTAATTTTTGGATACCCGAAGATACGTTTGGTTCGGATAATGCAGAAGATTATATACGCCATTCCTATAAAGGTGGATGGTGTTATGTTGTTAAAGGAAAAGAAAATAATATATATCACAACGGAACGACCGCGGATGTAAATTCACTTTATCCATCAATGATGTCGTCGGAAAGCGGTAATAAATATCCCGTAGGCGACCCGATATTTTGGAACGGAAATTATATACCAGATGAAGCATTAAAACCCGATAAATATTATTTCATTCGAATACGTACACGCTTTAAATTAAAGCCCGACAAATTACCGTGTATTCAAATCAAAGGAAATATACGTTATCGTGGAACTGAATGGCTTGAAACAAGTGATTATTTATTCAAAGGTAAATATGTTAAAGAGTTAATCAATTTTAAAGGCGAGTTAGAGCAGGCTCGACCTACCCTAACATTAACAATGACAGATTATCAGTTAATTCAAGAGCATTATGATTTAACAGATTTTGAGATATTAGACGGATGTTATTTTAGAGCAATAGAAGCAATATTTGATGATTACATTGAAAAGTATCGAAAAATTAAAATGGAAAGCAAGGGTGCTATGCGAGAATTAGCGAAGTTGTTTTTAAATAACTTATACGGGAAAATGGCTACCGCACCCGAAAATTATTTTAAATATGCATATGTTAAAGAAGATGATAGCATAGGATTTGTAGATATTCACGGAGAAGATAAAGAACCAATTTATATTCCTATTGGTGCGGCTATTACAAGTTACGCAAGGAACTTTACTATAAGAACCGCACAAGCGAATTATTATGGCGTAGATAAACGAGGTTTTATTTATGCTGATACGGATAGTATTCACTGTGACTTGAAACCCGAAGAATTGAAGAATGTTCCCGTTGACGAAGTTAAATTCTATCATTGGAAACTTGAAGCAAATTGGGATGTAGCAATTTTCACAAGACAAAAAACATATATTGAGCATATAACGCACGAAAATTTAAAAGAAGTAACACCATATTATAATATTAAATGCGCAGGTATGCCTGACGCTTGTAAAAAATTATTTCAATATTCTCTGAACGGTATAGATAAAGAAAGTGAAGAATATAAAAAATTAAACGACGAAGCACGAAAATTTGTCGATGTAAAACGAACTTTAAATGATTTTACTATCGGCTTAAAAATCCCCGGAAAGTTATTGCCCAAAAGAATAAGGGGAGGAATAATATTAAAAGAAACTACATATGAATTGAGGTGAAACATTATGAGTAAGAATTTTTCTGCAATACAATCGCTTATAGGGCATTGGAGAAATACTGATAATTATCAGGTAATATATACCGATGACGATGTAATTTTTGTTGATATATTAATACACGGAACTCAATATAGTTTTGGAATAGTATATCAAATTTATAAACATTTAGACGGTTCGGATGAAATTATATTGCATAAAAATCTTATGGATTTCTGCGCTATTTATAAATTTTTATGTGACCAAACGAATTACGATTTTCACGAATATCTTAAAGAAATGTTTATGCACCCATATGATTTTGTTTCGATTGAACAGGCGTTACTTGAAGCCAAAAAAGCAGGGGTGTTTAAATTCATTGAAACGACATAATTAAGGAGAAAAATAATGCAAATAAAATTTTTATCAATTCTTAAATCAGCGCACGAAATAAGAAAAGAAAACCCCGACTTGGCTCTTGTAAAATATGAAGCCGTAATTGAGGGCGTTTGGAGAGAATTAACAGACGAACAAAGATGGGTAATAATAGAATTACTAAAAGCGCAAATAGAAGGTAGATTTAAATGATGACTATTTGGGAATACTTCCGTACCGATGATTTTAAGAAAAAGTGTGAAGAAATTCAAAAAGAATATCAGCGATTAGAGGTTGAATTATTTTTGTATGATTTGACAAAACGAATATCGGAGGTAATTGTAAATGAGCGAATACGAAAGGATTAAAAACTTTTATCTCGGTTTATCCGAGGAAGAACAGAAGATATTACGCCAAGTAATACACGATATTGAAGACAAAGATATATTAACGCAAATACTCGAAAAACTTAATACCCCAATATAAAAATAACCCCTCTTATTGAGGGGTTTTATTTTTACGACAATATTGATAAAGTTGTAAGCCCTGTATTTATGTTATACCTTAAACGATACGACACGCCATCAAACGAGCCAACGTAGGTATAAAATGTTTGACCAACATTTACCAATTCAAGTATTACGCCGTTTTCATTTCTTAATGCACCGCCGTTCAAAATCCAACTTATCGCGGCTTCATCTGTTACAGTATATTCACCACCCGTTGACCAATCGGCATACCAATCGTGAATATCAAGCGGAACATCATTACCCATAACGCTTATTGCATTATTTGTTATAGCAATTCCGCGACCTGCGGTATATGTAGGAATTGCGGCTACTGCGGCTTCAAGTTGTGCAATTTTTACATTAATTATGCCTATGGCATCGGCTATATTGCTTATATTGTTTTCCGCCGTTGTCGTTCGAGTTGATAAATCGTCTATTGCAGACTCGTTTTCATTACAAGCGTCTATACAATCGTTCACAACGGTTATCAGTTTTGAGAGTACTTCATAATATGAAAGCGCGTCATCATAAACAAGTGGTAAAACTTTGCTTACTCTGTATTTTATTTTTTCTATCATTTTGGCATTCCTCCTTTACCAAAGCGTGAAGAATAAATCTTCAAGTTCTTTTATTATTTTCATATCTATATTTATAAGGGTATCTCTGTACTCCTTTAATAATTTCGAATATGAAGTTGTACCTATCTTACCAGTTATACGGTTAATATAGGAGTCAGTGGTAGCGCGGCTTCTTGCACCTGCATCACTTACTGTTCCCGTGTCCGTAGTGCGTTCGTTTGTGTTAAGAGTTTCAGTATTAGAGCGACCGTGTGTAGTAGTAGAACTTGAATTTCCCGAAGAACTATTACTTCCGTTTGTTACTCTTGCAGAAGTGAGATACTGCTGACCGCTTGTATCATCACCAAGAAGACCCGTAATTCCTCCTTGCGGTGTATCCGAATATTTTTCGATAGTCTGATTACTTCCGCTACCCGAATCTGTACCGGTCGTTGCAGTTTGACCGCCTTCTTGATTTGTAACCGTACCTGTGTCGGCTTTTACTGACTGCGTATTAAGCGTCCTTGTGTTTGTATCAGTTTCGGAATTATTTTCCGTCCCCGCGTGGCTTATGCTATAATCAACATCATTGAACGGATTGAACTCTAACTCTGCGCTCTCATAAAGTTTATTATAATAAGGCATTATTTCGTTCATCTTATTGTTCAAATGTAACCTCCACAAGCCTACGGTTTCATACCCTATTTCTCGCGTGTAATAGTGGCGCAGTATTTTATCTTCCAATACCCCCCTATACTCCTCATCAAAAATCGGGTAATTTTCAAAAATTTGTGAACGAGCGGCTTCGACAACATCGTCAACATCATCGCCGCCTACGCTTTCGGTAAGCCCTGCGTAATATTCGCAAATATAGCGCACTTCGGTCGTATATTTAGACATTGTCACCACCGCCTTCGTTTTCGTCTTTATCTGTTTCGGCTTCGTTTATCATAACATCCTCATCGAAATAACGGGTATCTTCACGATATTCGCACCATATATTAAGTTCGGGGAAAATTCTATTTATTTCATCGCACGCTTTTTGCCTTGCGGTCAAACGGGAATATCTGTTTGCGAGAACGCCGCCCATATTACGGGTAACTTCGTCGTTAAGAAGACGCTCTTTCTTCTGTACGTTTACGTTCGAAATACCGAGATAGGTAAGGCACTCGTTATTATACTGTGTTTTAAGAGTATAAAGTTTATCGGAAAGATAAGGCGCGCCCGTGGAAAGAACTTTAAACGAGTCTTCATCAAATCCTTTATCTGCAAATATGAACGGCTGATTTCCGTCATACTGCATATAAGCATTTTTAAGCGAAAGCCGCTGATTTTCCGCGCACTTGATAAGTACGGGGGTTTTCTGCGCTTTTACGTTTACATCAATAGTGCGCTCTATTTCATATATTCGCTTCGCATAATCTTGTACGGGAACAACTGAATTTTGATGTAAAAGATTGTTCCATATAATCACGCTATTATCGGGATTTCTCGGTTCAAATATTGCGGCGTTGTCTGCTATGGGGAAACGTAATGTAGGGATGCGATATACATTACGTGTTCCACCAAAAGCACACCGTAAACCGAGGTAACCCAAATCTTCATCTTTGAAGAATAATGCGTGACCGTCAAGGAATAATGCAAGTTCAAGAAAACGAGCGTCTATTGTTTCGGGCAAATTCTGCCAATCAAACATACAAATTGAGAGTTCTATATACTTGTTTAAGTAAGTATAGTAATCTCTCATATTCGAGTCGAGAGATGCCCAAAAATCTGTGTTTTTCCTTGCCATTTTTACCTCCTTATGTGGTAGGTGAGTTATTTAGCGAATAATCGCCAACATCGGAACTGTCAAACCAAATTGTTATACCTTTATTATATATCGCTTGTAAAGCGGCTTCAACTTCGCTATTAACATACCCGTCGATTTGAGTTGTAACGGAGTTAATGTGCGGCTCAATACGTGTATAAGAGTTTTTAAGATAATACCAATAAGGTCGTTTTGTCCCCGTTGATGTATAAATGTTCGGCACTTTTAATTTTTTACAAGCGTAACCAAATAGTGAGAAATAATCGTCTATTAGTTTTGCTTCGTAGGGTTTAATTGTTTTGTTAAATACTTTAAACCCGAAATATCCTGCAATAATTGGTAATTGCGAATATGTTTGAGTGCCATAAAGATTGTCGGGGCGATTAAACATATCGTAAATCGTTCCAACTTGCTTTAAAAGAGATGTTTGACCGTGAACACCTAACAAGGATTGGTCAACCTGTAATTTTGTCGGCTGTTCTGCGGTAAGTTTTCCATACATACTTAATGAAGACAGTGTGTCGCCAAATGTACCCAAATTAACCGACGAACCATACGGCTGCATACCCGTTTCGCCTGACCAAATTTTACCCGTTAACGGAGTACTATTTGCAGGTATTCGCGTAATAGATGTGCCCAATCCCCAACAAAGTAAAGACGAAATAACCGAAGCGGTTATCTGCCCTTTGTTTTGCTGAATATAAGCGTTTAAGGTATCTATACTCCACGGACAAGTAGGAAAGTTAGTCATTGAAATTCGATTTTCATATGAAAAACTCTTGCCGTTATAATTGGTTGGGTAAAGGGATATTTCTGTCGCGCCAAATAGTACACCGTCAATTTTAAATGTACCTAGCGTTGTTGCAAAGTTTTCCCAAAATAAATCTTGGTGTTCGCCCTGCTCTGTCGTTACATATAAACTGCAATACGGGTAATTATACAGTTTATTGTTTTTGGGTGTATAACTGTTTCCTTTTGCATCACTAAACTGCGTTATTTTTGACACGCTTAAATTGTGTTCAAAAGTGCGAGTACTGATGTCGGGGTATCTTATAAGCGGCTCGGATAAAGGTGGTGCTTCATAATATTCCTCATATCCGTCCGTTGAATTATAGTTGTGATAATGAACAGATAATTCACGCGGAACAATACAAATTTCGAGTAATTCTGTTTTAGAACCAACATCCAATTTATCAAGGCAATTCTGTATATTCGTATTATCTCGCATATCCCCAAAAATAGGAAAACTTACTGTTTGGTATCCCATATAGACTTTATTTCGAACTACACCACGCGAATAACCTGTTAAAGGATAATCATCAAATACTATGGCTAAATTTTGATTATCATTCGGATAATGCCATTTATAAATAACAGTATTGTTAGGAACATATTTAAGCATAACGCTTAAATTTGAAAATAAGTATCCCCCTGCCTGCGAATAGGTAAATTCCGAGGGGCTAAAAGGCTCATTCTCTAAATGTTCCCATAAATTATCCGTCGCGCTATGTTCGCGCTCAACAAAACAATTTCCCAACTGATAATCAAACATATAGGTTTGAAAATAGTCAATAGTATAACTAAATTCAACGGCGTTATCGTTTACGTATTCAAGATTATCAATAAACGCGTAGTATAAACGGGTTTCTTTTGTAATAGTAGAATTATCGTTCAATGCCGTATGAGAGTTACTAAAAATAACATAATTAAATTCAAGATAATTGTATATGCTATTTTCGGGAACATTTATGCGAAATGTATTTCTATTTTTACGCTGAAATGTTTGACCGTTATACCATACGTGTTCACAAAGGCGAACTAACCCTTTATTTGTCCCGTTTCCGTTAAACTGCTCTTGTCGTGAGGTGTACCATATAGTATTGTTATATTCGGGGTCACAAGGACAACCCTTTAATAAGCATATACTGGTGGTCGGTTGCCTATAAGCCATCACTCCACCTCCGCTAACGTGGGATTAAGACCGAGTACCTTTAACGCAAGCGCAATTTCACGCGCTTCTTGCTCTGTATCATACGACAAAATTACGCCGTATTTACACGCTTCGGGGAACGGAACTTCTCCCGTTATATAAGGTTCGGGGTCTATCGGAACACCACGGGTCGTATGGTCAATAACTTCGGGAGGATTTTCGATATACTCAACCTGAAAATGAAGATGAGTACCGAAAGAATAACCCGTGTTACCCATAACGCCTATAATATCACCTTTGTTTATCCTTGCACCGTCTTTAATATAATCGGGAACAGATGCTTCTTTTAAATGAAGAAAAATGAATAAATAATGATGGTCATCGGATATGATATAGACACAGTTGCCACCCGAAGGGGATTTCTCACCATCTTTTACATATTTACGCTGAGCCGTTACCGTACCAGTTAAGGGTGAAATGATAGTCGCTGATTTGGAATTATTGTTTTCCGTTGAGCGCACACAATCAATTCCCCAATGGTCGCCCGTTTTTCCCTCCGTAGGATAGTCCTTTATATCTTTACCATAATCTGTGGTGACCTTTACGTCGCCTGCTTCTTTAAAGAACGGACATTGTTCAATATTCAATAGTCTGCTCATTTTTTACCTCCTTGTAATATTTTACCGAGGATATTTTAAGTATTGCACCTAAAAAGGTGTTTACCGCCGTAATAGTTCCTGCTATTTCTGCACCATAAGGCAACCCCCATATTTGGGTTAAGGCAAATATGAGGGTTGCAAGTGCAGGAAGAACTATCTGTGCAATAAACTTTAATATATCGTAAAGTTTATTGGGCATTTTAGTCCTCCTTAACGAATGATAAGTGAAAGTAATGCACCGATAATTATTCCGGTTATCGTAGTGAGTATACCGCCGAATATAATTTCTTTGTATCGTTTGAATTTTGAGGCTGGCTCTTGTTCAAGTAAGGAAACGCGAGTTTCGAGATTTTCCATACGGTTTTCAAGAAGTGTGTTCTTTATAGCGAGTTGGGCGTTTTGGATTGATATTTCACGAAACTCTTTAAATTCCTCTTTGAGTTCTTTGAGTTCGTGGTAGATATTTTTAATATCTACATCAAATGAAGCGAGTTTTTCTTCGGGGGTCATAAGGCGATAACAATATCATTTATACCGTCGTAATCGTTTGCATAATAAACAGTACTCGTAGTATATGCCGTGCCAGACAAATAATAATGAGAAAATCCTTCAAGACGATTAACGGCGTTGTGTTCTGTCCCATATACTCCTAACGCTTGTTCATCCGCCAATTGTCCCGAAGTAGTAAGCATATTTGAGGATGAAGTAAAACCTAACGCTTGCAACGCCAATGAAATATCCGAATCACTTGTATAAGAAGTAGATACATCGTTTATAAAGGAAAAGCATAAAAATTCGTTATTATTGGGCGAATTACGATAAAAAGTAATGTTGTGCTGATACTTTGAACTACCTCTAACCCACGGAACATTAACTACGGCTCTTCCGTTTTCGTCTAACTGTATTGGATAAGTCCTATTAGCCACCGATGAAGCAACATTAGGTGCTACCAATTGAGTACTACCGTCACCCAATAGAAGGAAACCTGCTGTACTAGAACTTGGATGCATAATAGTATTGGTATTATAAGAAACAAACATTTTATCTTGTTTACTATATGTAAGGATATTGCTCTCCAATATTGGATAACCATTTAATATATTTCCAACACCACACACTCCGTAACCAATATAATTGCCAATCACACATAATTGCTGATGAACCTCGATATTGTCTAGTCCTTGATATTTTACGGGGTAACCCTTTTCCACCCAAGCAACAAGTTCATCGGATAATACTGTATTTAACGTGATTATAGGTACATCATCAAGAGATATTTCATTATTCGTAATATCTATTCCCACACCTGCCGTAAGATGTTCCGTTGATATTGTTTCGGTACGTTCAAGTGCTAAACTATGCGTTGCCTTCGTGTACTGTAAATACGTATATGATATAAGATAATGCGTTGCAGGCTCTGTTGCTTTGGTATATCCAACGTGTTCATATCTCACCACGGTTGAAGTTATTGAAGACGGAATATAGCAACTATTGTTTATCTTAATAGGCAAACCTTTTGCCAACCATTCCTGCAAATCTGTGTCCGTTATAGTACCAAGAGAAACATCGGGAATATCTGCGAGAGTAAGTTCGCCATTAGTTATCTCCAAACCCGCAGACGAATTTTCCACCGCTTCAACTGCTTCTTTTATTCTTTTGCCGTCAATGGCTAACTGTCTTAATTCTGCCATTTGCGGTCACCTCCCGTTAAGCCGTTTCGAGAGTTATTTCGGTATTGGTCGCTACGTTCGCGAACGTAAGCGAAGCCGTGTACTGCGTTCCGTCTTCATCGACCCCCGTGAGGGTAATAGAAGCCTTTGCGAGTTCAGGCTCAACGAAGCCTATAAGCGCGCCGTAGGGTTTTACGCCGATACCATACTCGGTACATTCAGCGGTCTGCACGAATTTGAGTTCGTGACCCGTACCCATATATTCAAGGTCTATTGCGAATTTCGTGAACGCATCGCTATCCACGGGAACGCCGCGATAGACATTCGTCACTTTGTATTTTGTGGTAGCCATATTTTACCTCCTTAATCTGCCGCGACATATTTGAACGCAACGGCATTTGAGAACGGGCTTTCGGAAACGATTTTCCACGAGTTGTAAAAATAGTTCCAATACAGACCCGAAGCGACATATTTTTCCGACATAGAGCCGAGGGTATCATATACCTGCAACCATTCGGGGTCAATTATAATCGCTTTGATGTTTGCCATCGCGGTAAGTTCTGCCGCCGTAACTTCTTCAAGCATACCCGAATTTGCACGAATTTCATCAAATCTTTCGTTGTCAAAAGTGGTGAAGTCATCAATAAGTTCGAGTTTGCCCATAAAATCGGCTTTATCCATATTGAACGCAGAAGCGAGGACATTTACATCGAATTTTGCGTTGTAAGACGCATCCATTACGATATACTGTTCCGAGCGCGGCGTAGAGGTATGGACGCCCTCTTTGTTGTACTTGGTCTGTATAAAGGTAAGCAGATTGGACGTACCACGAAACGCCACTGCCATATCTTTATCGTCAACCGCCGTAACTTCCTGCACTTTGATTTCGCCACGGTTTACGCCTTTGATGAACAGATATTTGAAAAGCAAATATTCGTCATATTCAGCCGCCGTTGTAACCGCACCGACAATCTTGGCGATAAGGTCTTCGACACCGTTGAACGATGTGAAAGCCATACGCAGGTCTTCGTTCTGAATAGTAATGGGGTACTGTACGCGCCAGTTTACAGTGTGGAAAGCGGTACGTACATCGGGAAGGGTACGCTTAAATTCTCTCGCTTCGGCTTTTTCCGCAGAGAACTCTCTTGCCTTTGCTATGTTGACGAATACTTCTTCAACCGTAGCACCCGTTTCAAGATAACCCTTCTTAAATTTCGCATAAGCGTTATTAAAGGTAGCAGATTTTACCCTTACCGCCGCTATGCGATTTACGAGAGCAGATACAAATTCGTTTGCGAACTGGGGATAACCCATAAAATAATCGCCAACGGCTCTCAAATCGTGTACCGTAGTAACTACGGGGATTGTGTCACGATATGCCGCAGAAGCATTTTCACGAATGGTATTGACAATATCCATCGTATTAGCCTGCAAGTTCGTGACCGCAACTCTTGTGGGCATTTTGTTTTTTCCTCCTTATTCGGTTTTAAATAATCTATCAAAGGTCAAAGGCTTCGTGGTATCCTCCGACTTCTTTGCAGGTTCAGGTACGCCGTTTTCATCTTCGGGGGAGAAAAAGCGGTCGTGATATTTCTTACGCCAAGCCGCGTCGTTTTCTTCGTATCTGGATTTCCAAATAGCACCCTCTGCGGAAAGCGTATCCTTATCGGTCATTGTATCCGATATGTCTTCAAGAAGCATAATCGCTTCATCGGATTGGTCATCCCCAAACCGTTCGCGTATTGCTTCAAGTATTTCTTTTGTCGAGCGTACTGCCATAAATAACCTCCTATTTTAGTCTATTATCATTATATCATAAGATTGTTACAAAAGTTTAAAATTATATGAACAAAGTGTAAAGAAGTCAAAATAAATATTGACAAACCGCATAAGATGTGATATAATGGTATCATAAGAGAGGTGATTACACTTTGCCCGATTTTTATGACGGGACTAAACTATTAAGTCTAAAAGATATTAACGGAAATAAGCCCGAATTGTTTATGTGTACCACCAACAGAAGCGCAGGCAAAACTACGTATTTTTCAAGAAATTTAGTTAATAATTTCTTGAAGAAAGGTGAGAAATTTATGCTTCTGTATCGGTGGAGTTACGAACTGGATAATGTCGGTGATAAGTTCTTTAAAGATATACAAAAATTATTCTTCCCCGAATTTATAATGGAAAGCAAGGTTAAGGATAAGGGCGTATACACAGAACTTACATTAAACGGGGCTAAATGCGGCTACGCAGTTGCGCTAAACAAAGCCGAACAAGTTAAAAAATTAAGTCACTTTTTCAGCGATGTATCTACAATGTTTCTGGATGAATTCCAAAGCGAAACAAATACTTATGTTCCGAGAGAAGTGACTAAGTTCCTAAGTATCTATAAGAGCGTTGCCAGAGGTAACGGCGAACAAACGAGATATGTTAGGGTCATTATGTGCAGTAACCCTGTGTCTATATTAAACCCGTACTATATCGAGATGGGAATAACATCAAGATTAAATAGCGATACTAAATTTCTTAGGGGTAACGGATTTGTCATTGAGCAGGGTTATAATGAAAGCGCACAATTAGCACAAGAAAAAAGCGGAGTTATGAAAGCGTTTGGTCAGAACACGTATGTGGCATATAGCGGTCAAGGTGTGTATCTTAACGACAATACTGCTTTTATCGAAAAGCCTAAGGGTTTCGGCAAGTACGTTTGTACATTAAAATATGACGGCAAAAATTACGCCGTTAGACAGTACCTTGAAGCGGGTATTCTATATTGCGACGATAGCGCGGATATGACATTCCCGATAAAAATAACTGTTAAAGCCGAAGACCACGACATTAACTACGTGATGTTAAGGGCGCACGACCAAACAATAAGTATGTTGCGGTATTACTTCGAGAAGGGCTGTTTCCGCTTCAAAGATTTACAATGTAAAGACGCCCTATTAAGTTGCTTATCATATTAAGGTATCTACACTCGTAACTTTACTCAGGTTTTGAGGGTTGCTCAGGTGGAATATACTGCCTCAAACTTCCGCTGGATGCAGAGCGTTTGTACAGAGCGAGTGTTAAAGATATACGTTTAAGAACGTTGCTTCAATAGCGACGTTCTTTTTATCAAAATAAATCATTTGATTGTCTTCCCCCCAACCCTCAGGGGCAAAAATCGGTT
>JAZKZG010000140.1:0-5568 GCA_045612565.1 Eubacteriales bacterium | reverse complement strand
AGACTTGCTTTCAGACAGATGTTTGGTGCTGAGGGTTACGAGGTAGTTGCAATCAACGACCTTACAAATCCTGCAATGCTCGCACATCTTCTCAAGTACGACACAGCTCAGGGCAGATACGCTCTTGCTGACACAGTTGTAGCAGGTGAGGATTCAATCACAGTTGACGGTAAAACAATCAAAATCTATGCTGAGAAAGACGCTAAAGATCTTCCTTGGGGCGATCTTGATGTAGACGTTGTTCTCGAGTGCACAGGTTTCTACACATCAAAAGCTAAAGCACAGGCTCATATCGATGCTGGTGCTAAAAAAGTTGTTATTTCTGCTCCCGCAGGTAATGACCTTCCCACAATCGTATTCAGCGTTAACGAAAACACACTTACAAAAGAAGACAACATCATTTCAGCTGCTTCATGTACAACAAACTGCCTTGCTCCTATGGCAAAGGCTCTTAATGATTATGCTGCTATCCAGAGCGGTATCATGACAACAGTTCACGCTTACACAGGCGACCAGATGGTTCTTGACGGTCCCCACAGAAAAGGTGACTTCCGCCGTGCACGTGCTGCTGCTGCAAACATCGTTCCTAACTCAACAGGTGCTGCAAAGGCTATCGGCCTTGTAATTCCTGAACTCAACGGCAAACTTATCGGTTCAGCACAGCGTGTTCCCGTTCCGACAGGTTCAACAACACTTCTCGTTGCTGTTGTTAAAGGTAAGGATGTTACTAAAGAAGGCATCAATGCTGCTATGAAGGCTGCTTCTTCAGCTTCATTCGGTTACACCGCGGAAGAACTCGGTTCATCAGATATCATCGGTATCACATACGGTTCACTCTTCGGTGCAACTCAGACAATGGTTACAAAGATTGACGACGATACCTATCAGGTACAGGTAGTTTCTTGGTACGATAACGAGAACTCATACACAAGCCAGATGGTAAGAACAATCAAATACTTCGCAGAGATGTAATTGATTTTTTAAATCGTTTTAAAAGCTCCGACTTCGGTTGGGGCTTTTTTATTTATCTTTCCATGTCCTAAAGGGAGATAAAACTTAATATGCGTCTTGACATCACTGCCAAAGTAATCTTTAATTTGTGTTTACAAACTTATATGAAAATGCTATAATATATATGAAATAATTCAAGGAGGTAACAATAGTGAAAAAAACATTATCAATCGTTTTGATTTTGGTATTGATGTTTTCGCTGTTTGGATGTAAGTCAAAGCCAATAGCAGACGACGAAGAGGTTTATGTTGAAAAAGAACAAACCGAGCAGGCGGCAGATTCAGGCGAAAGCGAACAGCAACAAACAGAGCAAGAAAAAGGCGACGAACAGTTACCAGAGCAAAACGAGCAAGAACGATCTGAGCAAAATATAAACGAAGCTCCACAAGAAAATAACGTTACGCAAGAACAGCAAACAGAGCAGACAGAATTAGACAAGGCTCCACCGTGTGAGGTGACAATAGACGATGATTTTGAAGATGATAAAATCCTGGTTTTGCTAACGAGAGAAGAAAGCAGAAAGCAAAAGCAATATACAGCCGAGGACTTTCCTGAACTGGATATTGAAAACATAAGTGTTCTAATAAAATATAAACCTAAGAAAGATAACCGATTGGGGTTGTCAATAACACTAAAAGATAATGATAAACAAAAGGTGATTGATGGTATACGAACGTTAGAAGAATATGAAATGGTTTACAGTGCAGAACCAAATAGTTATGGCATTATACTAAATAATCAAGTTTCTGACAATACAACAGTTGAACAAATGGAAAACATTATTTCTGAAATGTCTATAACTCCACGATATTCTTCTACAGATGCAATGTCGGAATACAATGCCGATCTTTCAACGCTTGCCTGTTGTGCAAAAAAATATACCACAGCAGGCATTAATAAAACTATAACAATAGGGTTTGTAGGCCTCGGTATTTATAGTAGTGTTGAATGCGGAACTAAAGTGACAAAATATATTGATTGCACAGTTGACCCTGTTGTTGAGCAATATACCACCCCTAAAAGTGCACATACTTCCGTATGCGCAAATGTTATCGCAAGAAATCAAGTGGATACAATGAATATAACTCATTCTGCTGAATGTGGCAATAATATTTGTAGTGGTACCTGCAATAATATTGAAATTTATTCATTGTCGATATTAAAACATAGTAGTACAGAATCTAATATTGGTAGTTATATAAGGGCGGTAGAATATGCAGATGATTTAGGTATAAAAGTTTTATGTTGTAGTGACCCTATAAAAATGAATTCGCGTCAACCAATGTTCGAAAATGCTGTAAGAGAATATGATGGTGTGTTTATATCAACTGCGTGTAACACGGGCAATACTAATCCTATTACAGGAAATGCAGAAAGTGCTTTTAACAACCAAAACATTGACCTTGCAACAAATTATGTTTATCCCACAAGTTGTCCGTCAGATAATGTTATTGTGGTTGGCAACAGTGAATGTACCAGTACAAATATTCTCGCAAGCAGTACCAGTTGCTACGGACAGACAAAAGTGGATTTGTTTGCACCCGGTTACACTTATGATACAATTAACTATAAAGGTGTATCGGGCACATCATATGCTACACCGCGTGTTGCGGGTGCGGCTGCTGCACTTTTAAATATAAATGACTTATTAACACCTGCGCAAATCAAGCATTATTTAATAGCGGGAGTTAATAAAAGCAGTAATCTTACAAATAAATGTGTTTCAGGCGGTAGTCTTAACATCTATACCAGTGCAAAAATGCTTATAGGTGATATGGCTTGTGACTGGGAAAGCGCATTTTCGGGGCATTTTACAGACAAGAACAATTTGCAGGTTGCAGCATATACGAAGACTGCCTACAATCAAATAAAAAGCTATGTGTGGACATATAATTCATCGACAGGGAAGTTTTCAGACCCTATACATTGGTATACGAATGATTATTATGCTCTTAACAGTGATATAGGCAACAATATGTATAGAATTGTAGCGGGAGATTTTGACGGTGACGGTTATGACGAGATATGTTCTTTGTATGACTATATGGACTATTTGTTTATACAAGGAACAGGTTATAGTTGCCGTGCTGGGTATACAAATCTGCCCGTAGAAAACTTTACAGGCAGAGTAGTTGCGCTTGATGTTGACGGTGACGGCAAAGACGAGGTTGCAGCTTTATATAGACACCCGACTGAATGGGGAAGAACATTGATGTATATATGGAAGTTTACAGGCTCCAAATCAAATATGTTTTCAACACAAACAATGTGCTATGACAGCGGTGCAAACAACTATGAAAGCAGTTATATAACTGATAGAATGGTAGCGGGAGATTTCGATGCTGATGGATGTGAAGAAATAGCAGCAATATATGTTTACCCAACAACAAACAATTATAGTTTACATATGTTTAACATTGTTCAGGGCAGTAATAATACGTATAGTGTCACTCGCACATCATTGATATATAACAGAAGTAACGAGGACGCAACAAAAGTTACAGGAAGAGTGGTTGCGTGTGATTACAATGGTGATTCGCGTGACGAGGTAGTTGCCTTATACGATAATTCATCTGTAGTAGCTGATGGAATTATAAATTATGGTTTTGCTTTTTCGTCGGGAAGCAGTTGGACCGTGAATAATTTGTACACCAGTGACCCTTATATCTATAGAGCAGAATTATCTACGCATTTAGTTTCTTCTGGTGATTATAATAAAGACGGGTATGATGATGTATCAACATTCTATAAATTGCCTGCTGCTAACTCTACAGATGTAAGAGGAAAAATATGTGTTAGCAACGGACCGAATTTGTATGGATACTTTACAAAATGGGACCCATTATCATAAAATAAAAGTAGGGAACGACCTGTGTGTCGTTCCTTATTTTTATGTCATAATTTTCTCTTATACCACATAAGTTATACAAAGACAGTGTATAACGGAGGAAAGGTAATGACAAGCACAAGTATATATAAAGATATTGCAACGAGGACCGGTGGTGATATTTACATAGGTGTTGTGGGTCCCGTGCGCACAGGAAAATCCACTTTTATCAAAAAATTTATGGAAACGCTTGTAATACCAAATATCGAGGGTACTCACAAGCGCGAACGCGCCGTTGACGAGCTTCCGCAGTCGTCGGCGGGTAAAACAATTATGACCACCGAGCCAAAGTTTATTCCTGACGAGGCGGCGCACATTGTTCTTGACGATAACACTCACTTTAATGTTCGTATGATAGATTGTGTCGGTTATGTGGTAGATAGTGCACTTGGATATATCGAAAATGATATGCCGCGCAAGGTTATGACCCCGTGGGATAAGGATGAGATGGATTTTCAGACCGCCGCCGAAATCGGCACTAAAAAGGTTATTTGTGAACACTCCACAATCGGACTTGTAATTACCACCGACGGCAGTATCGGAGAGATTCCGCGTCACGATTACGAACAGGCAGAGCGCCGTATTGTTGATGAACTAAAAGCAATAAACAAACCGTTTGTTTTGCTTGTAAACTCAATGTTCCCCGAGAGCGAAAGTGCAAAAGAACTGTGTGCCAAACTCGAGATGGAATATAATGTTCCCACAATGACAATAAACTGTATAGAACTTGACGGACAGCAGATTGTTGAAATAATCAAAACAGTTCTGATGGAATTTCCAATAAAACAAATCAAAATTGATGTTCCCGAATGGATATCGTCACTCGATAGCAATCATTGGCTCAAAAATAGCCTTTACAGTCAGATTGCCACCCTTGCTGAACCGCTGAAAAACGTTCGTCAGATAAATTCGTATGCATCGGGACTCTGTAAGGTCGAAAATATTACCGATGCACAGATAAAAAACGTTGACCTTGGCTGTGGTAATGCCGATGTAAAACTTGATTTTAATAAAGAACTATATTATAAAATCCTCAGCGAAACCGCAGGTGTGAATATTTCAAATGATGGAGAACTCATTGATTTTATAAAAACAATGTCGGCAATCAAAACAAAATACGATAAAATAAGTTCTGCATTCGAATCAGCGGCGGCAACGGGGTATGGTATAGTAAACCCCGATATTGAGGATTTGACTCTCGATGAACCGGAAATATTTAAACAGGGTACGCGCTATGGTGTTCGTCTTAAAGCAAGTGCACCGTCCTATCACATAATACAAGCAAACATAAAAACTGAGGTTGCTCCGCTTGTTGGCAGTGAAAAACAAAGCGAAGAACTGATTATGTACCTTATGGAAGATTTCGAAGAAAATCCCGCAAAAATTTGGGAGTCAAATATATTCGGCAAATCAGTTCACGAACTTGTAAATGAGGGGCTTCAGACAAAACTCTCAAAAATGCCTGACGATGCTCGTGCAAAACTTCAGGAAACATTGTCGCGTATAATAAACGAGGGATCAGGCGGACTTATTTGTATCATTCTTTAAAACTAAAAAGCGATTAGACTATGGACTAATCGCTTTTTCTGTTGTAAAATTGTAGAAAAAAATCGAAAAGAGGTGAAGGAATGGTAGATTTTATACTAAAACGTCCGTTGTTTACTGCGTGT
>JAZKZG010000139.1:0-2054 GCA_045612565.1 Eubacteriales bacterium | reverse complement strand
GCGAAGTTCATCAACGTCCCGGCGTTGGATGAGAACGGTGAAAGTCAGTTCGACTACCCTTACGGGTTAGGGTTCACGACGCAGATGTACAAGGATTTGGAAGCGAGTATGGACGATGCGAGTTTCCGCGCTTTGTATATGGGTGAACCGATAGAAAGAGAGGGTCAACTGTACGCTCCCGACGAACTTCGCCGTTACTACACGCTCCCGGAGCGCGAACCCGACACCATCCTTGCCGTTTGCGATACGAAAGAGCAAGGCGGAGACTACTGCGCTATGCCGATAGTCTATAAATACGGTGATGAATACTACGTTGACCGTTGGATATGCGATAACGGGAAGCCGAATGACATAGAGGAGCGGATAATCAACATCCTTGCGGAACTCGACGTGGCGACGGTGCGCTTTGAGAGCAACCGAGGCGGCACTTTGTTTGCCGACAACGTGCAGAAAGGGTTGATCGGCAAAGGTTCACATTGCCATGTGACGACAAAATGGAATCAAACGAACAAAGAAACGCGAATTTTGGTCGCTTCTTCATGGGTTAAGGCGCATTGTCTGTTTAAAGCGGAATCGGAGTACAACGGCAAGGGGAATGACGGGAAACTTGACAAGGAATACCGCACCGCCATGTCGTTTCTTACAGGTTACACCATGTCGGGCAAGAATAAATTCGACGACGTACCGGACGTTATGGCAGACCTTGAGAATTTTGCGAAGAGTTTGACGGGTGGAGTGATAAAAGTAAAGAAACGCGTCTTCTGATACTTCAAAATAGGAACAAAATAATCGGATATAGTTTACAAAACGCTTTAAAATGGCGAAACAGTAAACTATATCCGATTTTTGTTTTTTCCGATTGCGCCTATACTATGTTAAAATCAATGTACGAAAGGTAGACATACGCTTGCCGAAAGGGTGCGATGTTTTTCTCTAACTTGCGGTGTCCGTGGTCGCGTCCATACGACCCCGAATCCTCACCTTCTGTACGCCACGGGCAATGTGTCGCGGACAGCATTGGCGTTGAAAACAATTGCCGCGGGTGAAAATCCCGCATTTGAATGTGTTGGATTGGTGTAAAGGTAGCACGACAGACTTTGAATCTGTAGGAAGTGGCTCGATACCATTATCCAATGCCATTTTTTATGCGTAAGAGGTACGCAAAATGATTGATATTCGTGATTATCCGGGTGTCCTTGATACGTTGAACCAAATCATCAACGGCGGCAAGGAAGCATCGGTAAAAATAGAGTATAACGGCATATCGGTAGCTGAACAC
The DNA here is from genome assembly GCA_045612565.1 of Eubacteriales bacterium. GTDB lineage: Bacteria > Bacillota > Clostridia > Oscillospirales > QAKW01 > RGIG9041. The sequence goes on along the minus strand of JAZKZG010000139.1, from coordinate 775 downwards.
AGGCGCTTTTTCCACGGTCTGTTTTCAAGCGGCGAGGAAGAACCACGGCGGAAGTTCCCCGTGGGTAACGACGTGAGGTAATTTATGTCAGACAATATCACAACTGAAATTACTGCGGGCGTTAATCTGTTCGGCAGAGACAAGATATACACGGCGTTAGATGATCTCACGCGTGATAATGTCATCGTTGAGGTCAACAGGGCGCTTGGTATTCACATGGTGAATGTCCAAGAGATGAATTACCTGTATTGGTATCGCCGTGGATTTCAGCCGATACTCAACCGAAAGAAAGAAATCCGCCCGGAAATCAATAACAAAGTCGTCGTTAACAATGCGGATATGGTGGTGACGTTCAAGAATGGTTACTTCTTGACTTCTCCTGTTAGCTATATCAGCAGAAAGAAAGACGACAAGACAGCGGAAGAGGTAAAGGTGCTGAATGAATACCTTTACACATCCGGTAAACAGGCGGCAGATAACATCGTTGCCGATTGGTTTCATACCGTTGGCGTAGGGACGATCTTCTGCGACCCTGTTAAGGATGAGGAAGAGGCGAAGATAAGACCAATGTCTGTCTACGCGCTCGACCCTCGTTCCGCATTCGTTGCCTATTCACTCAAACCGGGAGCAAAACCTGTGTTTGGTGTGAATATGGTGACGGATTATGAATATATCTACATTGACGTGTTTACGAACACGACGGTGTTCAAGCTAAAGGGGACGGTCACTCCTGTAAAGGAGACGATATTCCCCAACCCGCTCACAGCGGCATATG
>JAZKZG010000138.1:0-12359 GCA_045612565.1 Eubacteriales bacterium | reverse complement strand
AACCGTGCTGTACGCAACGGTACAACAAGTATTACCTTTAAAAATATCCTTATTTCAAAGGTGACGACAACCAACCGCTTTATTGTGGACCTTGCAAACGCAAACGCCACATCAACTTCTTCAAGTTATGCAAATACAGACTCGTTTGCGCTTATAAACAGCCGTCTTAATTTTGACGCAACAAGCACAAACATCAGATTCTTTAATGCATACCTTGGTGCAAACCTTACAGTTGAAGGCACATACTTTGGCAAAAACTTCCCGTTTATTGGATTTTTACAGCAGCCTAAGGCAACTGTAAACGGTTCAATCAACTTTGTAAACAACTATTTTGAAAAATACAGAACAGCTCCTGAGGTTGACTACACCACAATTCAGATCAAAGGTGTGGCTCCGCATAAGGATGCTGCTGTATCGGACGGTAAAGTTGTGCTTAACGTTACCGGTAACGTATTCAAAGATATTCTGGTTCCGTCTGCAACCAAAAAGATTGATGCATTCCAGTTCTTTGAAGGCGGTTTTGATGAAGTTAACATCAAAAACAACACCGCTATCAGTACATCAAACTATTACTATGACTTGGTAAACGCTTCGGTTTACCGTTCAAGCTTTGCAAGTGACAGTATCGACTACTCGGCACTTGTTAATATCTCAGGCAACCGCCTTATTGGTGTAAATTACTCATCGGCACCTCAGGGCAACGAAAATATTTCTGCAAATTACCACGCATACTACGCTGCCGATTTCAAAACAAGCAAAAACGGTGAGCATCTTGTCGGTGCTCTCGAGGGTGCTGATTATTACCTCGACTATGATTGTACAGTTAAGGCATCAGACCTCTACCTCAAATCAACTCAGGTTACAACAGTTAACAATGACGGCAAAAAAGCATCAATCATTGTTGCAGATGTAAACGCATTCACACCCGCTTTCACAACCGAAACAGGTATTGCATTTACAGCATACAAAGAAAAAGAATGCAAAACTGCAGTGACCAAGTTTGAAGCAGGCAGAAACTATTTCTTAAAGGCTTCAAAGAATGGCATCAGCGTTGTATATCAACTTTATGTATCACAGGGTAATCCTGATGCATCTGAATACTCGGGCACCGCTTATCTGCTTTCTGACAGAGCAGCAAAAATGCCTGTCGGTGCTAAGTTTACCGAGACCTATAAAGATACAGAATATATCTTTACAGTAGGTGTAAACGCATTTGCATCAGTTTCACAGATTACTTATGCACACGCAAAGAACGGTAAAACAAACGCAATAGATATTATTATGGCAAACGGTCCCCATAAGGGCGGCTATAAAGTTACAGACGACATCAACGTTGTCGGTGACGGCACTGTATTAAAGGCTGACTTTGATACAAGCGCAGTCAAGATTGCTACAATCGGTGACTCGGTAACCGAGGGTACAGGTCACGATAATGGCAATGCTGACGACAAGACATATCCTGAACATCTTCAGGTTATGCTTGACAGCACTTACGGTGAGGGTAACTACACAGTTAAAAACTTTGGTAAAGAAAACTCAACCGCAACACCTGTAAACGTAACTTCAAGAGTTAACTACGGCGGAAGCCGTAACCAATACATCCGCGGTTCATGGTACTATTCAGTACGTGACTACAACCCCGATGTTGTTGTTATTATGCTCGGTTATAACGACTCTGCTCCTGCAGTATTCCAGGGCGGCAACGTATACGAGCAGAGCATCCGTGACATTGTTGACGGAATAAGAGCAACAGGCTCAAATCCGCAGTTTGTATTCTCAGGCACACATTATACTTATGCAGGTGCTGCAAGAGAGAACCTTATTGAATACGTTATCTCGGGTACAGCAAAACGCCTTGCGGAAGAATACGGTGCAATCTTTGTTGATAACACTGATGTCATCAAAGACCCCGAAACCGGCGCACATTATTCTTCAAATTCTGCTGCCGGCGCAACTACATACTATGCTGACGGCGTACATCTGCGTTCACCCGGTTACGAACTTCTTGCAAACAGCATAAAAACACAGACAGAAGTTATTTACACCGATTCAAGAACTGTTACAAAATCAGACATTACAATCGATGCAAATGCTGAGGTTGAAACAGAAAAAGTTGTTAAGATTGCTGCAATCGGTGACGATCTTTCATACGGCGCACTTTCATACGGCGGTTATCACAAGTATTTACAGACAATGCTCGGAACAGGCTATGAAGTGAGAAACTATGCTGAACCACAATCAACAGTTGTGGACGGTTCAAAATCATTCAAGACCTATGACAGCACCTACGGCGACATCGGTGACTATCCCGCATCAAAAGCATGGGCTCCCGATATTGCAATATTCAGCTTTGGTAAAAACGATACTGCAGGTGATACATTTAAATCATCATACGTAAGCCTCATTAAAGAATACGAGGCACTCGGTGCAAAAATCTATATTTCAACGGTACTTAACAATGCCGTAAACGATAACATTAGAGAGATTGCTGCAGCAAACAACTGGACACTCATCGATCTTTATGCAAATGCAAAGACTTGGGATGGTTCAATGTTTACTGACAGTTCAAAGGTACTCTTCAGCGACAGCGGTAATGCAAAGGTAGCCGACGTTATGAATATTGCTCTCACAAGTAAAGAATTTGCATCGCGCGATGACAGTAATGACGTTATCAAGAACGATGCAGTTGCAGTTATTGCTGCTGCTCAGAATGCAAGTCTTGGAAGCACTGTAACAGCATCATGGCAGGGCGAATACTATGCCTTTATTGCAGGTGTAAACGCATTTGCAACAGTTGCAGATGCACTTGCAAACTCAGATGCAACACAGGTTATCATTCCCGCAACAGAAACAGCGATTGCTGTTGATGCTTCACGTTCGGTTACAATCTACGGTGAAAACTATAACGTAATGCCTTGGGTTGTAAACGGTGAAAACGTTGTTAAAAACACTGCTTGGGGCAACTTTGGTGAAACAAACGTTACAAACGTTACAATCACCGCTGCTGCAACAGGCGCAACAATCAAAGTTATGGGTGTTAATATCACAGGCCGTGTGCTTGATAATAAACGTGCTGTAAGCAACGCAAAAACAGATATTACACTCGAAAATACAATACTTGTTAAAAAGACATCAACCTCAACACGCGAATTCGACCTCCGAAACGCAAACAACAAAAACACTGACACAGCGTATACAAATATTGACGCGTTCACAATCAAAAATATGTTCTTTGTAAACGATGCTCCGCACACTGACGGCGTATTCTTTGAAGAAGGTCAACCTGCATACTTTACAATCGACGGTTTTGCTTGTAACGATAATATGCAGACATTCGGCTTCCCGAAATGGTGGCCGGGCGTTAAAGCCGGTGTAATGAAGCTTACAAACAGCTACATTAAGAACAATCTTGCATCAAGTTCAAAGTTTGAACCGCTTATGTACTTAAGCGGTCATACTTCAAGCACATACACATCTGCTGAGCGCGGCTCAATGGATCTTGGTATCGATATTTCAAACAATACCCTTGTAAACTGCTTAAATCCCATAACTACAGTTACAGCAAACGGCGGTTCAACACTCGGTGTATTTGATATCTATCCCGGTGCTTATAAGACAATTGATATTATAAACAATGCGTTTATCTCAACAGGAGATGATTCAACCAAGGTTATCTATTGGGATTCACACACTGCTATCGCAACAAACGATAAAAACTTCACATCAAATATCACATTCAATAAAAACAGAGTTGTGGGTTATCTCCCTGCTGTTTATGTGAATGATTTAACAACAGTTGATCTTTCGGGTAACTACTTTGAAACCGCACTTGAAGATTACAAGATGGGCGCACCGGGAGATACTCCTGCTGACATCGATGCTGACACATATCTCGACTTTGATCTTACAGTTAAACGTTCGGATATGATTCCACAGTCGGCAACACTCGGCGTAAAAGCACTTATGCCGCTTGATACCATTTACGGCTACAGCGCAGGAAATGTTACTTCATTTGACTTTACAAACGCAAACGGCGTTAGCTACAAGGTATATTCCGATGAGGCTTGTACAAATGAAATTACATCACTTGACGTAACAGTCGGTAATGCTTCAAAGGCATATCTCAAAGCAATAAAGGACGATATTGAACTTGTTTACACACTCGTTGTAATGGGTGTTAAAGACACTGCAGATATTGCAAATGCAAAAACATCAATCGATGGCATCACAGATGCAGCGCTTTACTATCCCTCACTTTACGCTATGCCTAACGGCATTGAGGTTGTAACATACTACGATGGCAATCCCGTTAAGTTCACAACAGGTAAAAATGTTGTAATGTCACAGGCACAGTTTGGTGTATTCGGTGACAACATTGTTATCCCTGACGATATCACAAACGTTACGTTTGAAATCTTAACAAAGGTTAACCTTTTCAGCGCACAGCAAATTACAACAAACCTCACATCGCGCAAGGTTAAAATCGCTTGTGTTGGTGACTCAATCACTGAGGGTATAACAACAGAAGAAACCGTAAAAGGCGAGTTTGGTTATCCCGCAATGATGCAGCAGTACATCGGCACAACTGACTTTGAAGTTAAAAACTATGGACAAAGCGGACGTACCGCAACCTATACAGGACCTCTCAAGGCCGGTGACGAGCGTAACTACAAAGTTTCAGGTGCTTCAAAAACCAAGTATGCAAACAGTATTGCTTATAATGGTGATATCGTTATTATCGGTCTTGGTACAAACGATGTTAACTGGGCATTCTGGACATCAAACGACAGATATATCCAGTCGTACGTAGACCTTATCCGTGATTATCAGGCACTTCCGTCAAAACCCGCAATCTATATCACAACTGCTACAGCACGTTATGACGGCGGTACACTCATAACAGCACGTGTTGCAGAGAATTTACGTCACATTCAGCAGGTAGTTGCTGATATTACAGGCGCACAGATAATTGATAACTACAATATTATGTCAGACTTGTTCAGTGCTTCGGGAACATCTTATTCAAACGATAAGATTCATCCTAATAAGACAGGTTACAAGATTTACGGTGAGAGAATTGCCGATGAACTTACAAAGACATACACAGGTATCTCTTGTCAGGTTATAAACGTAAACGGCGAAGAGGCTTTGAATACTCACGCAGTTAAAAACGTAGAAGGTAAGGATAACACTTGTACCGAAGACGGCTACACTTCATACAAAGTTTGTGATAAGTGTGATTACGTAGGCGACAAAGAAGTTATCCCCGCAGGACATTCACTTGTAGATGTAGAAGGTAAACAGAAGACTTGTACCGAGGACGGTTACACCGCTTATAAGGCTTGTGAAAACTGTGATTACATCGAAGATAAAGAAGTTATCCCTGCAGGACATTCACTTGTAGATGTAGAGGGTAAAGAGAAGACTTGTACCGATGACGGTTACACCGCTTATAAGGCTTGTGAAAACTGTGATTACACCGAAGGTAAAGAAGTTATCCCCGCAGGTCATACTATCGTTAAAGTTGACGAGAAACCGGCTTCGGCATCCGAGGCGGGTTACAAAGAGCATTACAAGTGCGAAACTTGTGGCAAATACTTCGAAGATGAAGCAGCTACAAAAGAAATTGCCGATATCGAAGCATGGAAGAATGGCGATGGCAAACTTTCGTATGGCGCTGCACAAAACGAAACAACAGGCGAAGGATATGAGTCAATCGAAGACGCACTTGATAACGCAAATGAAGGCGATACAATCAAACTTACAGCAGACGTATCTGCAGACACTCTGCTTGTAAACCCCGAAGTATCACTTGACCTTAACGGTTACAAGTTGACTGTAAACCGTTTTGTAGGCTTTGAAGACAGTAATGTTTATGACAGCAACACAGCATCAAAAGGTGGCTTGTATGTTGCAAAGAACAGACTTGTCCTCTGCAAAACCAACTCACAGCTTCCTGTATACGATGCCGAAAACGGATGCTATACATTCTTAAAGATTAATCTTTCAAGAGCAAACAAGTTTGTTTACTCAGACGGCTCGTATACTGCAGAACCTGTATTCGGTGATTCAGCAACAATTGCAAACGGCATTGCAAAAACACTGTTCAGCCAGGGTGCTGACAAGAGTGGCGCGAATGTACGTGTTCGTGTATCTTGGGTTGATAAGAACGGAACATACACCGCAACACAGGATTATACATACACCGATTCAATGGTGGCTGAAGTTGTAAACAGCTTTACAGGCGCAAAGTACGGCACAATCTTTGGCGCAACCTTCAGTGATGCAGTGCTTACTCAGGGTGATTCGATTAAAATTTCAACAATCGTAGACTCGTCTACAGGCGTACAGCTTTCAAGCGACACAATTACCATTAATATGGCACAATAATACAAAGGGAACGGATTTTCCGTTCCCTTTTTCAAATGCAAATAAAAAGATGGAATACACTTTATTTAAAGGTGTATTCCATCATTATTTTTATGTAGATTAAAATGGATCGGTCTGCATCATTTTTAGCATACCGTCGCGGCATTTTGTAATAAAGCGTTGCCATTCTGTCGGGTCAATAAACGGATTTTTTTCCTCTTTTTCAAGACGTTCGAGCTTTAAATCGGTGTTATTCTGACCGACGTGGTTACCGAGAGTGATATCGACTTTTTCGTTTATCACCTTGTCAAGTCCGTATAAAAACTTTTGTCTGCACTCGTTTGTAAGTCCGTTCTTTTTTAAGAACTCGCTTGTCATTGAACTGAGGCCTACACCGCCGTGCATTGCAGCACGGTAAGTGTTGTTGCCGTCGGTAACGTCAAAGAAATATGATATCGTACCGTCGGTGTGACCGGGGGTTGAAACACAGCGGACGGTTGTGTTTCCAAGTGAGAGCGTGTCTCCGTCTTTTAAAAGAATGTCATAATTGAAGGGTCTGAAGGGATAATGGAAAATCTCGCCGTTATAAAGCGGAAGGTCGAGTTCCGGCAAACACACTTTTGCTTTGCACAGTTTGACGAGTGCTTTGGTTGCGTCGACGTGGTCGAAATGACAGTGAGTGAGCAAAATATATTTTATGTCCTTTGGACAAAGTCCCACTTCCCAGATATTATTTATAACAAGATACAGGCTTTCCTGATATCCGGGATCAATAAGAATAAGACCGTCGCCTGTGTCGAGAATATGTGTTGATGCAGGTTGGGTGCCTACAAAATAAAGGTTACCAAAGATTTTAGAAGGCTTTAAGTATCCTTCCCAAGCGTCTGTTTTAAGCATAGTTTTCTCCTTTTAATATAAATGCGAGTTTTTTAGCCGTCTTTACAACAAGCGGTACAAGTTCTTTTATGCGCTTATCATCAAGACGTATTCTGAGTTACGAAAGGCCGGTTGCATTGGTGTGCTTGTTGGCATTTTTATATCCTTAGGATTTTTTATAAGTATATCAAAAAAAGATGTAAAAATCAACAATGCGATAACGGTATATTTCCAAAAGACTTGTAACAATAAAAATATAATCCCCGATAAAAACCGGGGATTTTTAATTTAATTAAAGACCGATGCTGTCGAGTGTTTCGCGGATAACTCTTGCACTGTTTTGAACCATCTTCATTTCTTCGGGCGTGAGCGGCGGGTCAACTTCGCGAACAACACCTTTGGGGCCGAGTACACAGGGAAGCGAGAGACAAACGTCCTCTTTTATGCCGTAGCGGTTGTGTGAAACGGTCGAAACTGTAAGCACTGAGTCGTTACTTGAAAAAGCTGCTCTGATAATCTGTGCGATACAGGTTGAAACAGCATAGAAAGTAGCACCTTTTCTTTTGATGATTTCTCCGCCGGCCTCGCGTACGTCTTTTTCAACACCGCGAAGGAAAATGTCGGTCTGCTCGTCGGTATAGTGCTTGATGTGACGGCAGTATGAACGGAAGTCCATACCGATAACGCTCGTTACACTCCATGGGAAGATTGACGAGTCACCGTGTTCACCGAATACATAAGCGTGGATATTTTTAGCACAAACGTCAAGACGCTGTGACATCATTGTTCTGAGACGAGCGGTATCGAGCATTGTACCGCTGCCGATAACCTGTGTTGCAGGAATGCCGGAATATTTTATAAATGCATAAGTTAAAACGTCAACAGGATTTGAAACCATAACATACAGAGCGTTGGGGCAATATGCAGCAATCTTGGGCGCAATATCCTTAATAATCTCTGCGTTTATACTTGCAAGTTCAAGACGGCTCTGACCGGGCTTACGACCTATACCTGATGTGATAATAACCATCTCCGAACCTGCAGCGTCCGAATAGTCACCTGCATAGATATTGAGCGGAGTTGAAAACGGAGCGCCGTGTATTATGTCCATTGCGGCACCCTCTGCTTTTGCACGGTCAACGTCAATAAGAACGATTTCCGACACAAGACTTGCCTGTGTGAGTGTATATGCAACAGTAGCACCAACGTTACCGCTACCCAAAATTGTTATTTTTTTACTCATTTTTCATATCCTTTCAGTTTAAAACAAACATTAACCAATATAATATTACCACAATTTGATTTTCAAGGCAATACTTTTATTTGCCATTATAATAAATTTGGTGTCATTATTTGACATAGACGGGTGAATGTGTGTACTCGAGTCCAAGCGTTTTTTTATGCACACTGCAAAAACTGTAAAGGTCGGATGCTCTGCACTCCAATGCAAAATGTTTTGCATTTATTTTTTCACCCTCACGCGCTTTTGTAACAACAGGCAGTGTGCAGGTGTTACCGATCTCTTTTAAAAGTTGACGGCCGCAATCGTTAAAGGCAAGTACTTTCAGATACGGTACAGGTGTTTTGCAAAGCCCTTTTGGATTTTGTAAAAGGACCGAAAGCGCGGCACGTCTTATTTTTGCGTGTGTGTACCGCTTTGATTTAATCAAATCAAACAACTGTTCGGCGGTTTTGGCGGTTTTTATCGCTTCACAAAAGCGGTTTTCAAGCCCCTCGGTCATATCGGCAAATTTTAAAAGTTCAGTAGGCGTTTTTGATAAAATCGAATACAAAAGAAGTGTGTCAAACCGCTCTTTGTCAATCTGACCCTCGATTTTTTCGGGCATAAATCTGTCGCCGCCGTTTTGTCTGATGTATGATGCACTTGCAAACTCGCTGTTGGTGATATCGGAGTCGTGTGCTGTACCTTTTCGCAATATGTTTACGGCTTTTATATCGCTTTTTTGGTGTATGATTGCTTTTATATATTCAAACGCAAGAAGGTTATTCGGCTGTAAAAGGAGTTTTGCGCCCTCGCTGTCAACCTCGCTGTATGCATCCATAAGCGCTGCAGCATAACTTTTTCCCTGTTTTATGTTTTGCTTGAGTGCTTGTGACAGATCATCGGTATCAGCTTTTGCAAGGTTGAAAAGTCCTGAAATATCTTCGCTTTCACTGCCGAAACAAAGGTTTGTCGGCACACCCAACGATGTGGCACAATATACACCCGCCTCTGCAAAAACCGATGCGCCCGCTACAGTGTGCGCGGTGGGTAATTGTATTACAAGATCGGCTCCGTGACGCACTGCCGCCGCGGCACGCGTGTGCTTGTCGGCAAAGGCAATCTCGCCGCGCTGAACAAAATTACCGCTCATAAAACAAACGGTGTACTTTGCACCGGTTTTTTGCTTTGCGGCTTCAAGTAAATATTTGTGTCCGTTGTGAAACGGATTGAATTCACTTATAACAGCGTTTACCATTTATATAATACCTCTTGAAAGTTTGTTTGATTTATTATATAATTATACAGTATGATGTTAAAAAATAAAAGACATAAGGAGAAAACAATGAAAATTCTTGTTATAAATGCAGGTAGTTCGTCACTTAAGTATCAGTTTATCGATATGGAAACAAAAATGTGCCTTGCAAAAGGTCTTTGCGATCGTATAGGCATCGACGGCAGTAAGTTCAAGCAGACAGCAAACGACAAGACCGTTGAAATTGAGTATGATATGCCCGACCACGCAACAGCAATCTCACTTGTATTAAAATATCTTACCGATAAAGAATATGGTGTTATCGATGATGTTTCAGAAATTGCCGCTGTTGGTCACCGCGTTGTTAACGGCGGTGAGGTGTTCCCCGAAAGCACACTTCTTACAAAAGAAAAAATTGATAAAATCGAGGAACTTACCGACTTTGCACCGCTTCACAATCCGCCTGCAGTTACAGGTATGCGCGCATGTGTGAGCGTTATGGGTGAGGATGTACCTCAGGTTGCTGTTTTTGATACATCATTCCATCAGACAATGGCAGATGAAACAGCTTTCTATCCGATTCCCGAAAGATATTATAAAGAGTACGGTATCCGCAGATTCGGCGCACACGGCACATCGCACAAATTTGTTGCAAATGCTGCTGCTGAATTTTTGGGCAAAGACGTAAAAGATTTAAAAATTGTCACCTGCCATCTCGGCAACGGTTCATCAATCACTGCGGTTGACGGTGGAAAATGTATTGATACATCAATGGGGTTTACTCCTCTTGCAGGTGTTATGATGGGTACACGCTGCGGTGATATCGACCCGTCTGTTGTAACATATATTATGGACAAGGAAGGTCTTACTCCTGCACAGATGAATGCGATGATGAACAAAGAATCGGGCGCACTCGGTGTATCTGGTTTTTCAAGCGACTTCAGAGATATCGAAAATGCATCGCTTGAAGGAAACGAAAAGGCAATTCTTGTTTTAAAAATGCTTGCATACCAGATTGCAAAGTACATCGGCGGATATGCCGTTGCTATGGGCGGTCTTGACGCAATCGTATTTACAGCAGGTCTTGGTGAAAATAACAAGACAGTTCGTAAATATGTGGCTGAGCGTCTTGGTTTCTTAAAAACATACCTTGATGACGAGGCAAATCAGGTGCGCGGTGAAAATAAAGAAATCTCAACTCCCGACTCGGCTGTTAAGATGCTTGTAATTCCCACAAACGAGGAACTCGCAATTGCACAGGACACTCAAAAAATCGTTTTAGGTAAATAGAATAAAAACCGACTTGAAAAAACAAGTCGGTTTTTAAATTATTCGTTTATTGGTGTAATAATGGGGCTGCCGTCTTTATCGAGCAACGGTGTAAGTCCGCCTGCGTATCCTGATTGATGGAAAATGTAATTAACGCCTGTTTCTTTGTCTACCCATATCTCAACCAGTGGACCAAACCCGCCCTGGCTGTAAGTTTTTATAAATCTTTTGTCCTTTGCCATTTTATTTTCCTTTAAATGATGGTATTTTTGGTGGACCTGAAGAGATTTGAACTCTCGACCCTCACAATGCGAATGTGATGCGCTCCCAACTGCGCTACAGGCCCATTTATTGATATTATAACGGGCAATTATAACAAATTCAACACTAAATTTTAAAAAAACACTTGATTTTGTTAAATTGTTGTGTTATTATAGTTCTTGCATTTAGCAAAATGCGCTGATAGCTCAGCTGGATAGAGTGTCTGACTACGAATCAGAAGGTCGGGGGTTCGAGTCCCTTTCAGCGCGCCAATAAAAGCAGTTACCCATTCGGGTGACTGCTTTTATTTTTTCGGTGCGCAAAGTGACTCGAACACCGAGGGGGCAGACGCCGTAAAGCAAAACAGTCCGGTGGACTGTTTTGTAGGCGGATGGTGCGCAGACGGGTACCACGAGCAGTGCGGAGTGGTCGTCAAGCAGTAGGGATGCTTAGCATCCCTGTCCCTTTCAAAACAGCAAGTTTGCACAGACTGTATTGGCGTGATAGACGGCTGTTTTCGTTTGTGGTGCGGGTTTGGTGCACAAGTTCAAAAAATATGCTATAATATATATACCTCCACTTGACAGGGGAGGTGGATTTGCGCAAGGCGCAAAGACGGAGGGGTAGAACTTTGAAAGAATATAACAAATCAAATATAGCACTTGCCAAAGCTTTACGTAAAAATATGACTCCTTGGGAAAATAAACTTTGGTATCAGTTTTTGCGTGGTTATCCTGTGAAATTTTATAGACAACGTGCGATAGGAAACTATATCGTTGATTTTTACTGTGCAAAGGCAAGGCTTGTTATCGAACTTGACGGCGGTGGTCATTATAACAATGAGCAACAAATAAAAGATGCTTTGCGTACAAAAGAACTTGAAAAAATGAATTTGACAGTTGTGAGAATATGTAATGTTGATATTGATAAAAACTTTAGAGGAGTTTGTGAATATATAGATAACATTATTAAACAAAACTACACTATTTGACCTCTCCTTGACAGGAGAGGGGGACCGCGTAAGCGGTGGAGAGGTAGAGCGATCGAGATAAAAATTGTTTTGCAGTCTATTTGACTACCCCTCAGTCGCTTCGCGACAGCTCCCCT
>JAZKZG010000137.1:0-24527 GCA_045612565.1 Eubacteriales bacterium | reverse complement strand
ATCTGCACGTTTTTGTCTGCATCGGCAATGGCGGTTTTAGCAATTGCAATATTGTTTGCTTTTATTTTTATCATTCCTTTCAAAACTCCTCTTAAAACAACTGCAATTGTTACTGCGGTGACTTGCATATCAATAATAGTTTCAAACATTATTTATTACACACTTTCGTACAAGCCTGTTGTCAACTATGTCGGCATTACGGCAGATGTTGAGTGCGAGGTAATAAAACCAAACAGAGACGGCGCAGTTGTTTTGTGCCAAAAAGTAACTTATGATGATAATACAACCGCTCAAAAATTCAGAGCAAATGTAAGAGTTGACGATGAATTGAATCTTATTCCCTCGGGTAAGTTACAAATGACTGTGAAGTTTTATGAAAGCAACCGTCGAAGTGTTTCGGATGCTGTACATATTTATGGTATTGCCGAAGAAGTTACGGTTTTGGCTTCTCATAAAACTTCATCAATAAGATATTTCTTTTATAAACTGCAACAGGGAATAAAAGGCTCAATGCCGTTCAAAAGCGAAAAGACATCTGCTTTTATAAATGGCATTGTTTTTGGCGACACTGATAGAATTTCGGGCGAGTTTGACAAAATGATTTCAAAAGTAGGGCTGTCGCATGTCACTTCTGTAAGCGGTATGCATCTTATGTTTTCGGTTATGCTTTTCGACTTTGTTATGGCGCTATTTGCTATCAGCCATAAAAGACGGGCATTTATGGCGATTTTATCAGTTTTGCTGTTTACAGTTGTAAGCGGTTTTTCTGTGTCGTGTATACGCGCGGCAATTATGATAACAATTTATTACATTGGTATATTAAAAGCCCGATTATCAGATAGTCTTACATCACTTTCTGTTGCTGTTTTTCTGATACTGTTGTTTATGCCGCAGTATACGAGTTCGCTGTCACTTCTTTTGTCGGCATCTGCAACGTTTGGAATAATCGTCCTGTCTCCTTGCTTTAATAGCTTTTTAAAAGTCAGTATAGAAGATCGTCGTTTGCGCAATGTTATTTTTACTTTTATAGGATTTTTAACAATGTCACTGTCCGCCTGTTGCAGTTGTTTGCCTGTGACAGCAACTTTGTTTGGAGAGTTTTGCGTAATTGCACCGATTGTAAATGTTATACTTGCGATTCCGATTCAGCTTTTGTTTTATGTAAGTATTATAGCAACTATTTTGTCAAAAGTTCCTGTTGTGTCAACTGTACTGTCGTTTGTAGCTGACTTGATTTATAATGTGATTGAATTTGTTGTTATAAAGTGTTATTATATTAAAAATACCACAGTTACAACAGGCTATGAGTTTTATTATATTGTCGTTGCACTTGTTTGTGTTTTAGTGATTGGACTTTATATATTTTATAAAACAAAGCGTCCGTTAAAAACTTCGTTTGTCTATATCGGTATGTTTGCTTTATTATGCGGTGTGCTTTTTAGCATAAACAAAATCACAGTATATAATACGGCAAATGTGCATTTTGTTGATGTAGGTGACGGAAATTGTTCCATTGTTACAAAAGATGAATCTGCTGTTGTTATCGATTGTGGCGGTGATTATTTTCATAATATTGAGCGGGTGCTTTGCGAGGATAATGTAAAATATATACGCCTTGTCGCGATTACACATTTCGATGCTGACCATGTTAATTATCTCAAAACTTTAATAGACAAATACAGAGTTGATACAATCGTTTATCCCAATTATGCGAATGTCAATGATTATTATAGTTTGCTGTTGTCAGCCTCTAAAAAAGGTATAAAAATCATATCGCTTGAAAAAGATGACGGACTTTCTCTTTATGATGATGTTGAATTAAAATGGTTTGTCCAAAGCGCGAACAGAGTGAAGTACTATGAAAATATAAGTGCAGTGTACCGTTTGGATATATGTAACAACTCTGTGCTGTATACAGGAGATATGAATATTTACCAGGAACATGTGTACCTTGATTATTCGGGTGCTATGAATTGTGATATATTGAGTGTTGCTCATCATGGGGCACGCACCTCGTCACAATTCAACTTTTTAAATCTGTGCTCACCCGAATACTCTGTTATAAGTGTTGCTAAAAATTCAAAGACGGGACACCCTGATTCAATAATAGTTAATCGTCTTGAAAAAATCTCAAGAGTTTTACAAACGTCTGAGCAATCGACTGTGTCATTCAAATTTAGTAAAAAAGGATATAAACGCATCAAATGAGTGTGAAAATCATTACAGACAATCTCAAATCAAAACAATTCGGGACTCTCTACTATATTTATGGTGAGGAAGAATACCTTAAAGATTATTATTATAATGAATTAAAACAAAAAACAGTCAGTGATATGCGTGAATTCAATGTCATAGAATTCGAAGATAAAAATTTTGACTGGACTGATTTTTGTAACTGCGTGAACAGTTATCCTGTTATGGCAGAACGTAAGTTTGTGGGGATTATCAATATCAACAACTCAATTTTTAACGGTGGTTTTTTAGATAAGTTCGTTGATTTTTTAAAAACAATACCCGAATTCTGTACTGTTGTATTTTTTGACGGTGAACTCAAAAAAATAGGTGACTCAAACCCTCTTAAAAACGCAGTGGAAACAGCTGGCGGAGTGGTTGCGCAAGTTGAAAGACCGGCTATGTCAGGTCTTGTGAGTTGGTGCGCCCGTCATTTTAAACAGGCACAAAAGCAGATTTCTTCTTCTGATATTAATTATATGCTTACAATTGCCGATACCGATATGCGCTCACTTGTTTCTGAAATTTCGAAACTTTGTAATTACTGTAAAAGTGATGTGATTTCCCGTAATGATATTGACGCGATTGTGACAAAAAGTATTGAGGCAAACCGTTTTCAAATAGGTGATGCATTCTGTGCAAAAAATTATGATAAGGTGTTGGATATTGTTAATAAACTGTATAAACAAAACGTAGAAGATATAGTGATTGTAAATTTGATTTATCGAGCTTTTGTTGATATGTATAAAGTAAAACTTGCAATATTGTGTCAAAAGCCTCTTCAACAGGCTGCGTCTGATCTTGATATAAAACCGGCTTTTATTGTTTCAAAGATTGCAAAAAACAGTTCGCTTCTAAGTATTGAGTTTTTGGAAAATGCAATAAGTCTTTCTAAACAGACAGATGTTAAATTAAAAAGTAAGCCGTTTAACAAGCGCGATGTTGTTACTTTTTATATTGCAGAGCTTATAGATAGGAGAAATTCTGTTGGAAAAGCTTAAAATTGACAAATTGATTATTGTTGAAGGCAAATATGATAAAATTCGCCTTTCTAATATTGTGGATGCCAATATTATCGAAACTGGCGGCTTTTCAATTTTTAATAATCAAAACGCTAAAAACACCATAAAGCAACTTGCGAAAAAGAATGGTGCAATAATTTTAACAGACAGCGATACCGCGGGTTACAGAATTCGTGTTTATCTTTCAAAAATAATTGGTGCAGAAAACATAATAAATGTTATGCCGCCTCAAATTCAAGGTAAAGAAAGTCGAAAACAGTCGCCCTCTGCCGAAGGATATGTCGGAATAGAAGGTACAGATGACAAAACACTTATTGATTTACTAAAGCAGTATGCTACCGGTAAAAAAACAATAGGTGACATGACGGTTGCGGATCTTTACGCTGTGGGTCTTGTTGGTGTAAGCGGTGCTAAAGCGCGAAGAAATCAACTGCTTTTGTTTTTGGGAGTCCAACAAAACATATCTAATAATTTTTTGTTAGGGATTCTTAATGAACGTTATACAAGAGAACAATTCTATCAACTTTTTAAATAATCAAAAAATATTTTTTAATCTGTTGATAATAGACTTTAATTTAAAAAGCACTATTAAACCGAATCAAGTCGAAAGTTGTTAAAAAAGACCGATATTTATTTAAAAAGTGCAATTGAGTATTGTTTACAATTTGTGCAAAATAAACAATAATTACCACTTTGAATTTGTGAGGTGGAGATTTATGTTTAATTTGCACAATTTTTTTATTAATAAATTTAGCGAGAAACTAAAAATGCAAAAGAAAAAAAGAAAAAAATAAGATTTTTTCAAAAAACCTTACACACATTTAATATAAATATTGAAATATAAAAACAAATTTGCTATAATCTTGTATTGTAAAGTGGTGTGTTATTATGCTTTTTTGTCACTTGAGACAAAAAAGCTGATAAATAGCACTCAAATTTAGTATTTTATTTGCGGAGGTATTAATGATGCATAACAGCAAAATGCCAAAACTTACATCCAGATTGCTCTGTATGTTGTTAGTTGCTGTATTTCTTCTTTCAACCTTCACTGTTTTTGCTTTCGCAGAGACAGAAGAAGTTGATGCATCTGACGCAGAGGTTTCTGTAGAAGAAGGCGTTGTAACAGACGGTGCTACAGAATCAACCGAAGAACTGGATAATATTGTTTCAGCCGACGGTACGTCAAACAGCCAAAAAGAAGAACTCACAGACGACGAACTCAGAGAAATCGTAATCGAAGGATTTGAGCGTACAGGTGAGTATGCCGACTATATTGAAAAATATGCGGAATACAACAAAAAATTGCCTGAAATCAAAATCGATCCTTTAAGTTATGAGTCAACAACAGCTACTGTAAAAACTCACGAAAAGTACGAAGGTAAAAAGAATGTACTTGAAATGACCGAAAAAGGTCACGGTGAGTTTGTTTACAATATCACTGTTGCAAAAACAGGTATGTATGCGGTTGAGGTTGACTATTTCGCTTTTGCCGACAAGGTAACACGCGATCTTGAGTTTGGTATCCTTATCGACGGTAAGGCTCCTTTCAGCACAGCCGAAAGTCTTACTCTCAAACGTAACTGGGCTGACGATGGCGAAGTTCAACATGACCAGGTTGGTAACGAACTTCTTCCCAAACAGATTATCAAGCCCAAGTGGATCAAAACTGACTTTTATGAGCCTAACGGCAACTATAACGAGCCGCTTATGTTCTACTTAACAGCAGGTGAACACAAACTTACCTTAAAGTCTGTTTCGGGTACATACGCACTTGCTTCAATCCGTCTTCACAACGATGGCGATGCTATTTCGTATGAGGACTATATTGCAAAGCATGATGCAAAGGGCGTTAAGGACGCAACAAAGTATTTTGAACTCGAGGCTGAGGATTACACAGATAAATCAGACTCAATTCTTCAGAATGCTTATGACCGTTCTGATCCTAAAGTTACACCTTACAGCGTAACTACTACTGTATTTAATACTTTTGGTGGTAACAACTGGAACACCAGTTTGCAGAAGGTTAACTACACAGTTAATGTTGAAGAAGCAGGTTACTACGAACTTACTTTCAGATACAGACAGTCATTTATGCGTGGTACAACAATTTACAGAAAATTGTTTATCGATGACGTTCTTCCTTTTAAAGAGGCAGAATCACTTGCTTTCAATTATGGTACAGGATACCAGGTTATAAAAGCAGGTAAAGAGGTAGACGGTAAATTTACTCCTTATAAAGTATATCTCGACAAGGGTGAACACACAATTTCACTTCAGGCTGTAATCGGTGATATGGCAAAATCAAGCCGTGATGTTGAAACTGCAGTGTACAAACTTAACTATATCTACCGCAAAATTATTATGATAACAGGTACTGCACCTGATACATATCGTGACTATCAATTGTTTGAAAACGTACATAATCTTAAAGCAATGTTTGTTCAGATAACAGACACGCTTAAAGAGATCAAAGCAGAGGTTGATGCTGTTTCAACAAACAGCGGCGGTGAGAGTGAGATTCTTAATACTCTTGTTCTCCAGATAGAGAGCTTTATTGAAAAGCCCTATACAATCCCTTCGCGTCTTTCTACATTTAAAGATAATATCAGTTCACTCGGTTCATGGATGATCAATATCCGTGATATTCCGCTCCAGCTTGACAAAATTGTTTTTGCAGGTGCAGAGGCAACTGATGTTCCTCGCTATAAATCAAACTTTGGTGAGAAAGTAGCTCACGAAGTAAGAGCGTTCGTTTCATCATTCCTTGATGACTATACTGCAATCGGTGGTACATCTGACGATCAAGAGCGTTCTGTAACAGCATGGGTTGGTACAGGTCGTGACCAGGCTATCACACTTAAAACACTTGTTGATAACTATTTCACACCCGACACAGGAATCAAGGTAAACGTATCACTTGTTCCTCTCGGTGTTCTTTCGAAGGCTATTGTTGCAGGCCGTGGTCCTGATGTTGCTCTTCATATTTCAAGAACAGAGCCTCTTAACCTTGGTTTCCGTAACGCTTTTGTAAACCTCAAACAGTTTGATGACTATGAGGATGTTATAAAACGCTTTACAAAATACGCAATGGTTCCTTATACCCTTAAAACAACCGATAAAGACGGTAACACAATCGATAAAGCATTCGCTCTTCCTGAAACACAAAACTTTACAATGATGTTCTATCGTAAAGACGTATTTGAAGAACTCAACATCAAAGTTCCGAATACTTGGGATGAGTTTGACCAGGTACTTCCTGTTATTCAGCAGAACAATATGACAGTTGGTATCGATAGTGCAGGTTCAACAAACCTCTTCTATGCACTTATAATGCAAAACGGCGGTAAGGTCTTCTATGATGACGGTTCACAGACCTACTTCACAGAGCAGTATGCAGTTGATGCATTTACAAAATGGACCGACTACTACACACTCTATGACTTCCCGCTTTCATACAGCTGGTATACACGTTTCAGAAACGGTGAAATGCCGCTCGTATTCGAAGCTTATTCAAATATCACATATCTTGCAGAATCTGCTCCTGAACTTGCAGGTCTTTGGGGTGTAGCTCCGATGCCGGGTGTTAAAGATTCTACAGGCAAAATAAACAGAACCGAACAATCATCCGGTCTTTCAGCTTGTTCAATCGTTGTTAATAAATCTAAGGATCCTGAAGTTAAAAAGCAAAAAGAAAGCGACTCATGGGAATTCCTTAAATGGTGGACATCGACAGAAACAATGACAGAGTACGGTAACAGAATTGAAATGGCTATCGGTCCTGTTGCAAGATACACAACCGCAAACGTTGATGCTTTTGAACTTCTTAACTGGACAACAGAAGAAGCAAAACTCATCAAAGAGCAACGTGAGTGGGTAAAAGAGATTCCTGAACTCGTTGGTGGTTACTATGTAACACGTTCAATCACAAACGCATTCAGAAATGTTACCAACAACTACACTAACCCAAGAGAAATGCTGTTCTATTACAACGACCAAATTAATGATGAGATTTGGCGTAAACGTATGGAATATAACTTATCAGTACCGGAGGAGGCGAATAAATAATGGCTAAAGTAACAAGCAGAGAAGTCGAACTTCTTAAAAAGAAACGCCTTACTTTCGGCGAAAAAGCACAGCTTACCTGGTCTCAGATTAAAGAGGCCAAGGTAAACTACTTCCTTATCCTTCCGTTCTTTGCATTCTTCCTTTTGTTCACGGTTATTCCTGTTTTGTCAGCTATGGTGCTTTCATTCACTCGCTATGACATCCTTAACGCACCTATATTTGTAGGTTGGGATAACTACATAAGAATGTTCCTTGAGGACGAAGTTTTCCTTATCGCCCTTAAAAACACGATTCAGTTTGCGATAATCACAGGTCCTGTATCATACTTCCTTTGCTTCGTGTTTGCGTGGTTTATTAACGAACTTCCGCCAATTGCCAGAGCGGCTTTCACTGTTATCTTCTACGCACCTACACTTGCAAACATCTACTTCATTTGGCAGTACATCTTCAGTGGAGATATGTACGGTCTTCTCAACTCAACACTTCTTCAGTTCGGTATGATTGATGAGCCTGTTCAATGGCTTGCCAATACCGACTATATGCTGGACATTGTTATCTTTGTTCAGTTGTGGTGTTCGCTCGGTACAGGCTTCCTTGCTTTTGTTGCCGGTCTTCAGAACCTTGACCCCTCACTTGCAGAGGCAGGTGCTATCGACGGTATCAAAAACAGATTCCAGGAACTTATCTATATCATCCTTCCTCAGATGGGTGGTTCGCTTATGTTCGGTGCTGTTATGCAGATTTCATCAGCATTCTCAGTTGGCGGTATTTCATCAGCACTTGTTGGTTTCCCGTCTATCGACTATGCGGCGCATACCATAGTTCTTCACATTTCCGACTTCGGTCATACACGATTTGAGCTTGGCTATGCCTGTGCACTTTCGGTTGTACTCTTTGCAATGATGCTTGGTACAAAAGCAATCGTTAACGCACTGCTTGCCCGTATCTCACACGAATAATAGAAAGGAGAGTAATGTAAAATGTCAAAACTCAGACGAAATAAAGTTGCACTTGCAGGCGACATTACAACTTACATAATGCTCATTTTATACGGTGCATTTATGGCATTACCCCTGATCTATTCTGTTATTCAGGCGTTCAAACCATATAACGAGTTGTTTATTTTCCCGCCTCGTTTCTTCGCAAGACAACCTACCATAGCAAACTTTACACAGTTGTTTGACCTCACATCTTCATCTTGGGTTCCGTTCTCAAGATACGTGTTCAACACTGTTCTTAACACAATCGTGGGTACAGTTGTTCACATCCTTGCAGCTGCAATGTGCGCTTACCCGCTTGCTAAAAATAAATTCCCCGGTAAGAAAGGTATCTTTAACATAATTGTTTGGTCGCTTCTCTTTTCGGGCGGTGTTACAGAAATTCCTGTATACCTCGTTATGTCAACAATGGGTATTATCGATACATACTTTGCATTCTGGCTTCCTGAGATTGCTGTTTCAATGGGTACCTTCCTTCTTAAACAGAATATGGCAGAAATCCCTAACGCAATGATTGAAGCTGCACGTATCGACGGTGCAACCGAATGGAAGATTTTGTGGCGAATTGCAATGCCGGCTGTTAAACCCGCTTGGCTTACTCTTGCAATCTTCGCTTTCCAAAGAAACTGGAATGCAACATCTTCTTCATATATTTATACTGAAACAATCAAAACTCTTCCCGCAGCACTCAGCCAGATTACCGCAGCAGGTTCGGTTGCTCGTGCCGGTGAAGCGTATGCAGCTTCAGTATTAATGCTCATTCCCCCGATCATCTTCTTTATTCTTGCTCAGAGCAGTACGGTTAAGACGATGGCACACGCAGGTATTAAGGGTTAAGGAGGGGTATGATAATGAACAAAAAATTAAAATCAATTTTAGTCGGCGCAATGCTTGTTGTTATGCTGACTGTAACAGCTCTTCCGGCATTTGCTTATATTCCTTACAATACTTATGGCTATAACTACTACGGTGAGACCGTGGGTAGCCCCTCAGGCTATGTTCCCGAGGCATTCTATCTTTCAGAAGATCTTGGCATTTCAACAATGCACAATCCCACAGATATCTATGTCAGCCCCGAGCAAGAGATTTATCTTCTCGACCTCGGCGGTGACAACGCAAAGGGTCGTCTTTGTATCTTTGACAAAAACTTTAAACTCATTAAAGAGTTTTTAAGTCTCAAAGATCTTGACGGTTCAGATTACTATATGAAAAACCCCTGTGGTATCACAACTGATAAAGACGGTTATATTTATATTTGTGATACTGATAACCTTGCGGTTTTAAAAGTTAGAAAAGACGGTCAGATCGTACTTAAGTATGAGCAGCCTCCTCAGGAAATCTTTGACGAGTCATATACATACCATCCTTATAAGATAGTAATTGGTATCAATGGTTCGGCTTATGTTATCTCACGTGGTTGTCTTGATGGTATCCTTGAGTTTGACCCCGAAGGTAACTTTATGCGTTTCTTCGGTGCTCCTAAGGTTCAGCTTTCAGTTGCTGACTATGTAGAAATCTACTGGAGAAAAATTTACCGTTCAATCGGCGGTGCAAAAGTTGATGATCAGTTCGTAACCTTTGTTCCTGTTGAGTTTGAAAATATGTCAATTGATGAAAAAGGCTTTATCTATACAACAGTTATTGCCAGTGAAGCATCTACAAAAGAAGCATCTAAACTTAACTTTACAGGTTCAAATACACTTGACCCAACAGTTAAGAGTACCAAAAAGGTAAGCACTGCACTTTCTGAAAACTACGGTGACCTTCAGGTAATCAATAAAGAGACAATGGACAACAACTTTGTTGATATCGTTGTTGATGATAACGGCTTTTTCTCACTTCTCGACTCAAAACTTTCAAAAATCTTTGAGTACGATGCCGAAGGTAACCTCGTATTTGTATACGGCGGTGCCGGTCAGCAGGTTGGTACACTCCAACAGGCATCAGGTATGGCAAAACTCGGTGACAAAACACTCGTTATCGACCAGGTTACTTGCTCAATCACAGTTTACGGTCTTTCAGACTATGGCGAAGCACTTCACGAGGCAGTTAAATACTACAACAAAGGTCTTTATGCCGAAGCAGATCCTGCTTGGAGAGAAGTTCTTCTTTACAACGCAAACTCAGACCTCGCTCACGTAGGTATCGGTAAGGTTTATTATCTTAACGGCGAATACGAAAATGCTATGAACGAGTTCAGACTTGCAAATGACCGTGAGAATTACTCAAAGTCATACGCACTTTACCGTAAAGATGTTATCAGAGATAACTTCGGTTTAGGTGCAACTGTTCTTATTGTTTTATTTGTACTTGTTTTCATTATCAGAAAATTCGGCAAAAAATTAATAGACAGTATTAAAGAAAAGAAAAATGGAGGTGCTATAAATGGATAAGGCTTTTGCTTTTAAGGGTACAATCAACCCTCTTAAAATCATTTTTCACCCCATCGAAACAATCGAGAACTTAAAAGAAAAGAAAAACGGTTCAATTTTTTCAGCATCAATAATCCTTGCACTTTTTACAATTGCTGAGATTATTCTTGCTGTTACAAAGGGCTTTATTTTCAATACTTCTCGTATTCAGGACTTTAACGTTGTTATGGTTCTTGCAAGATCACTTTTTATGATTTTGCTTTTCGTTCTTGCAAACTGGGCACTTTGTACCTTGCTTGACGGTGAGGGAAGACTTATTGATATCTATATATCAACGTGCTATTGCTTGATCCCGCTTGTTGCAATCCGTTTTATTGAAATTGTATGTTCAAATCTCCTTACACAAGACGAATATGTTTTTGTAGGAATGGTTGCAACAGCATTTAATGCATGGTTTGTTGTGCTTCTCTTGTTTGCATTAAAAACCATCCATAACTATACAGTCACTAAAACAATTTTCAATGCAGCAATGACAGTTGTTGGTATGGCAATCATCTTCTTTATTGCTTTCTTGTTCATCGTTCTTATCCAACAGTTGTACATATTCATCGCAACGATAATTACTGAAATAATAATGAGATAGAAAGGGGAGTATTGAAAATGAATTTTAAAAAGTTAATTTGTATTTTACTTATTTCACTTATGATGTTCTCGGTACTCTCAGCTTTCACACTCGCTGATGAGGTTGAAGAACAACCCGCAGAAGAACAAACAACAGAAAATGCAGAAGGAGAAGAAACTCCCGAAGGCGAAAAAGATCCCGAAGCTGAGGGAAAAGACGAAACATTCGATGCATCACAGATTGTTATTACCGAAGAAGGAATGACAGGTGACGGTACAACAGGTAAACTTGAAGACCTTGCTTCTTTCACTCTTGCTTCTGAAAATAAAAATCTTGCATTCTATGTAAACGATAACACAGGTTTCTTTGCTCTTTTAAACAAAAAGACAAACGACATTTGGTATTCAAATCCGCTTGACTGGGAAAAAGACCAGATAGCTCAGGCTACCAACAGAGAACAGCTCCAGTCACAGCTTGTTGTAACATATCTTAACGCAAGTTACGATATTCTTACAATTCCTTCAACAGAGGCTCATATTGTTTCTGAGCATATCGGAAACAAACAGTATTTCACATATGTATTCAACGGCGCAACACGTAACTTCTCGATTCCTGTTTGCTTTGAACTTAAAGATGATTATCTTGATGTAAGCGTTCTTATTGAAGATATCGAAGAGAATTCTGATGCTAGAATTACACAAATCACTCTTCTTCCGTTCCTTGCTTGCGGTGGTTTGAAAGATAATGGTTACGCACTTGTTCCCGATGGTTCGGGTTCACTTATGGCTTTTAACAAATCAGTTAAAAACCTCTCACAGTACACAGGTTATATCTATAACCGTGATATCACTGCTTCATCAGACAGCGCATCATACGTTGATCTTAACGAAACAATCAGCCTTCCTGTATATGGTATATATAAAAACGGTGCAGGTGTCCTTGCTGTTTTAACAGAAGGTGAGGGCTCTTCGGCTATCAAAGCAAACGTAAGCCGTCTTTTCAACTCATACAACAGTATCACATCACACATTATCGTAAGAGATACACAAACCCGTCGTAACTCAACAGGTACAACAGGTGCCGGTGTTTACTACAGTAGCAAAACATCAGGTAATATGGGTCTTCATATTTATCCTCTTGCAAAAGAAGATGCTTCATATGTAGGTATGGCAAAACGCTATAGAAAGTACCTTATTGATGAAAAAGGTCTTTCACCCCTCGATAATACAAGCGCTGTAACAAACGCTCTTAATATCGAACTTTTCTGTGCGGTTAAATCTCCTACACATTTCCTTGGTATTCCTTATACCGGTGTTAAGAAATTAACATCTTTTGACGATACCAAAACAATTATCTCTGACCTTAAAGAGAAGGGAATTGACAAGTCAGTTATCACCCTCAGAGGCTGGAACTCGGGCGGTCTTGAATCAACTCTTACAACCAAGGTATCTGTAGATAACAAAGTTGGTAAAACAAAAGAGATTAAAGATCTTGTTGCTTTTGCAGAAGAAAATGGTTCAAACATCGTTTTCGATAACGACGTTCAAACTTTCTATTACGGTACATCACAGGTTAAAAAATTTAAGCATACTGCTTTCTCACTTTCAAATACACCTGTAACTGTATATCCCTTCTCAAAATCACTTAACAGATCTGTTATGACAGGTAAATTCTACAACCTTATTCATCCTGAATTTATGGTTGAGTTTACTGACAAGATTGTTGATAACTCATTAAAACATGGTATCAAAAACTTCTCGTTTATTTCAGCAGGTAGCGATCCTTATGCTGCATATAACAAAGAAAATATGGTTACAAGAGATATCTCTACAGGCTATATGGAAACACTTTTTGCAAATGCTAAGGCAAAAACTGATGGTATTATCAGTACATCAGTTGGTAACTCGTTTGTCCTTGGTAGTGTTAATAACATTGTTGAAGCACCTGTATTCTCAAGTGACCTCATTATGTCACAAACATCTGTTCCGTTCTATCAGATTGCTCTTCGCGGTTATATCAACCTTTCAGCAACAGCAATGAACCTCTCTTCAGAGGTAACAGAACTTGAACTCAAATGCGCTGAGACAGCATCAAGCTTGTTCTATCAGCTTATGTATTCAGAATCAACAGCATTTGAAAACACTTCATTCACCGACTACTACGCATGCTCGTATACCGATTATGCAGATATCATCAGTGAAACATACGGTAGAATGAAAAAAGTTTATGACGCAGTTGGTGCAAGTACAATTTCTAACCATGAGATTAAAGGTGATGTTCGTATCACAACTTTCTCAAACGGTGCTAAAGTTTATGTAAACTACGGCAAAAAAGCTGCTAAAGTAAACGGCGTTAAAGTTGCAAAAAGATCATACACAGTTGTAGGAGGTGACAAATAATGGCTGAAACCGTAAATAACGGCGAAATGAATATCGCTGAAGAAACAGTAGAAAAAGTATCAAAGCCTAAAAAGGTTAAGGCTGTTAAAGAAACCTCTATCAAAGTGTCACAGGATGGCGGCAAAAAGAAAAAACGCGGAATAGCATACGAGAAAAAACAGGGCTTTGTAGGCTTTATGTTTACTCTTCCTTGGTTTTTAGGTTTCATTATGTTCTTCCTTGTTCCTGCTATCAAATCAGTAGAGTTTTCATTCTCAGATATTGCAATTTTTGAAAACTACAAAACAACTTGGAATAACTTTGCAAACTACAAAAATATTTTGTCAAGCGGTGCTGACTTCCTTAAAAACCTTACAACATCATTCACAGAACTTCTCATAAACGTGCCGATCATTCTTATCTTCAGCTTGTTTGTTGCAGTTCTTCTTAACAGAAAGTTCATCGGCCGTGGCGTTGCACGTGCAGTATTCTTCCTTCCTGTTATCGTTACAACCGGTGTTGTTATGACAGCATTCAATGGTGGTGCTGATAGTTCAAAGGTATTTGAAGGTGAAGTTTCAAACGGTATCTTATTTACCACAATGAACGCAACCGACCTTCTTGCAAACCTTGGTCTTAATGCAGATATTACAATGTATCTTACACAGGTTGCTGACCGTATCTTCGACGTTGTTTGGGATTCAGGTATCCAGATTATCCTCTTCCTTGCTGCTCTTCAGGGCATCTCACCCGCACTCTATGAGGCTTGTGATGTTGAAGGTGCAACAGCATGGGAAAAATTCTGGCTTATTACATTCCCCAATGTTTCTCCGATCATCCTTGTTAATATCGTTTATACAATTGTTGATACATTCTCTGACCCGTCAAACCCTGTTTTGGCACAAATCAACGAGAAGATCACAACAGTATTCGATTATGGTACAGCATCAGCGATGGTTTGGGTTTATTGTTTATTGATTCTTGCAATACTTGGACTTGTGTTCTTGTTGCTCAAGAAACTTATTGTATATGAGAACTAAGGAGGTGAGTTGTTAATGAATATCACAAAAGCTATAATTTCACAGTTTACAACTCACAGAGGTAAAAATACAGATAAAAGACTTTGGTTTAATATCTTGACAAAGTTCTTTGGAAAACTTGCAGTAACAATTATCCTGCTTGGTCTATCTTATGTTATTCTTTATCCTCTTATCTACTGCGTATCTCAGGCAATCCGTTTACCTGCAGATATGTATGACCCTACCGTTATATACATTCCAAAACATTACACACTTCAAAACTTTAAGGATGCATGGGACTTCCTTGAGTATCCCAAAATCCTTATGAACACAGTTAACGTTGCATTATGGCCTACACTCCTTCAGCTTGTAACTTGTGCTCTTGCCGGCTATGGCTTCGCAAGATTTAAGTTTAAGTTCAAGGGTCTGCTCTTCACATTGGTACTCTTAACATTTATCGTACCCCCGCAGACAATCTCAGTTACCACATATACAACATTCCGTTATTTCGACCCGCTTTATATCTGCTCTGGTCTTAATATGGTTGGTGCACTTCCTGAAGCATATATCGATATAACTGATACACTGTGGTCATTCTTCCTTCCTGCGCTTTTTGCAAGTGGTATTAAGAGCGGTCTGTTTATCTTCGTTTACAGACAGTTCTTTAGAGGAATTCCTAAGGAACTCGAAGAAGCTGCATATATCGATGGTTGTGGTTCAATTATGACATTCGTAAAAATAATCGTTCCCAATGCAGTTCCTTCATTTGTTACAGTTTTCCTTCTCAATCTTGTTTGGTACTATAACGACTATTATACAGTACCTCTCTTCCTTCCTAAAACAGAGGTTCTTTCAGCATCACTCAGTGATATGTTTACAAACATGACCACTGTTGGTGGCTTGTATCAGAATGTTGATACAATTCTTATCTATCCTATCTGGCGTGCAGGTATTCTCCTGTATATCTTGCCGCTTCTTATAATCTTCCTCTTATTCCAGAAGAAGTTTACAGAATCAATCGCAAGATCAGGTATCGTAGGTTAATAAAAAATCCACTCGCATTGCGAGTGGATTTTTGTTTATAGTTAAAGCCGTATACATTTGTATACGGCTTTAAATTTTTATTTCTTGCGTTTAAATATAAAAGACCTAAAAAGTATTGTGTTCATTACAATAAAGAAAATAACAAGAATTATGAGCGTTAAAATCGGTTTTTTTGGAGCAAGTGTTGCAAGTAACATTATCGGGAAACCAAAAACGATAGCAGGGAAGTTCTGATAAACCATATTATCTGCCGCAGGTGACTTGAAATCACCGTCAATTTCTCGAAGTAAAATAACACCTGTACTTGCTGTTCCGGTAAGCATACCGTACATCGTTAAAAACTGTTCATTTTCGTACTCAGGAAATAGTTTCTTTGCAATAATCAAATTGTATATGTATGTAATAACCAGTCCTACAACCGCAAGTATTGCGATTATACCCCAATATTTTTCAATCAGGTCGAGTCGTATTGCGGAAATACCCGCAACAACCATTATATCAAAGAAGAAGTTTGAGCATCTTGTCATCAGAAAATCATTGGTGTATTTCTTTCTGATTATGTTTTTCTTGTTTAAAAATCCGAGTATTGTGTTTATAAGTGATGCCGAAAGTACACCGATTAAAAAGTTAAAACCGTAAATTACCGATTTCATA
The DNA here is from genome assembly GCA_045612565.1 of Eubacteriales bacterium. Classification (GTDB taxonomy): domain Bacteria; phylum Bacillota; class Clostridia; order Oscillospirales; family QAKW01; genus RGIG9041. The sequence continues at coordinate 8,121 of JAZKZG010000137.1, read as the reverse complement.
CCGGGAAGAATCTTTCCGAGTAATATCATTAAGAAATACGTTATAAAATATGCTGTCATTATGAGAGCAATCTGTACGGTGAACTTATCCATACTGCCTGTAATCGGAATTTCACCTTCACTTTGAAAATCGCTTGCTTGCATCTGCTTATTGCCTTTATCAATCTTGATGCCTTTTCGTTTTATGATTGATAGTTTGAACACACCGCCGATACATGCTGATAAAAATCCAAGTGCCGCAATGGTAAGTCCAAAAGCCTTACCACCTGCAAATCCAAACTCAGTTTCATAAATCGTGCCGTAGTTGAGTGCCTGGCCTGTGCCTTGACCGTAACCAAACGGTAAAAGCAATCCCGCTACAGGAAAACTGTCCTTTACAATTAGTGTTCCAACAATCGTAATCGACATTCCCACAACTGCCTGTAAAAGATATGTAGCAACGGTTGTAACACCTGTGTTGAATATTTCAACAGTTCGCTTCTTTGTGAGTTTCCCTTTTGATGATTTGAATGTTGATGCAATAAATCCGAGTGCAAGCGCGTGATATGTAAGTGTTTCGAGGTTTGCTGAGCCGTTATTATTAAAAAACAAAGTGTCAAACATAACTTCTTTTGTTATTGTCTTGTAAATTGCCGCAATAAACAAAAGTACGCCGCCGCCAAGTACTGATGCAGGAATGAGTGATGCTTTTAACACTTTTATCGAACGCTTAAGCACATTTGCCGCAAACAGACTAAGCATCAGCACCGATATTAGATTAAGCCATCCCCAAACACTATAATCCCAAAAATTGTTCATCTGTTTTTCCCTCGCTTATATTTTTATAGTGATTGTAAAAATTAACGTATTTAAGAGCATTAAAGCCTTTTTGACCTTTGAATTGATACACATCATTATCTATATAAATGTTGAGTTTATTTCGTCCTAAAACAGTTACAGCAATATCGTCAAAAGCAGCACATATGTCGTTAAATACAATTTTATCGTGATATAAATAAATGTCACAGTCTTGCTTGATAAGCTTTTTATTCTTATATAGGTTGACCTTCCATAAATCTGCTTTTTCTATGTAGACAGGGCAGTCACATTCCTTTGTAACGTCAATACTATTTACAAAATCACATTGATAATTGTACCACTCAAGCACGTTTGCAAACGGAAAATTGTTTTCAAACTGTTTGTTTGGTAAATATCTCGCGGTTAAACCGCAATTTTTGCAGGTTACAGTATCGTTTTTGCTGACAAATTCAGTAAGATTACATTCAGGACAAACGTATAGCAATCTTTCGAGATATTCAGCGTTTCTTTTACTGTAAAACTCATTACCTGTACATGACTCATCAATATATAACCCGTCACAAATGAGTTTGTATAACTCATCATTTGACATATTCTGATATTGTTCAGGTTCAATCACACTATGAACGTACGCTTTCATTTTACCCTTGCGTACATCATCGCTCCAACGTGGTGCGGCACCGTAACCGCCTTCAATTCTGAATATAGCAATCGGCAAACCAATCTTTTTTATAAACTTTACAATAGAAGGTTTTATATATCCCGTCTTTCCGCTGTATGTTCTGTTGCCTTCCGGCGACAGTGCTATTGAACCGCCTTCTTTGGCGACACGTAAACAATTACGCACAGCACCGATATCAAGCGTTTGCTTTTTAATCGGTATCGGTGCCACTGCATATCGCAAAAGACTTGATATAAACCCGTTTGAAAACAAATCTTCCGATGCAAGATAATAAATATTCTTTTTAAATACCATTCCGATAAAGAATTGGTCAAACGGAGTCTGATGGTTCATTAAAACAAGATACTGTCTTTTTCGATCTTTAAAAGGAATAAGTTTTATCTTGTATACCATCTTTGTATACGGCGTAAGTATGGCATATGCAATCGATGTTATTATTTTGTGCCGTGGCTTTATCCACTTTTTGTCCATTTAGTCGAGCCTCTCTTGATTTTTAAAAGAATATTATATCATATTTATATTATAATAACAATAATTATTTAAAATAATTACATATTATTATCCGTTGACAATATTAATAAAATATAGTATAATAAATTGCAAGTTCGTAACTGGTGCTTGTGCAGACTACTGCAAGGGAACGAACGGTAAAAATGTCGTACACCTGGGCAGGATAAATGGTTATCCCGCCCATTTTTTATAGTAAAGGAGAATATATATGGAAGCTTGGAAAGATTTTGTAAAAGGTAACTGGTGCGAATATATTGATGTTCGTGATTTTATACAAAAAAACTATACTGAATATAAGGGCGACGAGAGTTTTTTGACAGGACCCACCGAAAGAACAAAACGTATTTATAAAAGAGTAGAAGAACTTTTTGACTGTGAACGTAAGCTTGGCGGTGTACTTGGTATAGACACTGATAAAGTATCCTCTATACTCACTTACGGTCCCGGCTACGTTTTAAAAGAAGATGATATAATTCTCGGTCTCCAGACAGATAAACCCTTGTACCGTGCTGTTAACCCATTTTCAGGTCTTCGCAATGCTGAACAGGCATGTAAAGCATACGGCTTTGAAATTGCTGACAGCGTAAGAGATGAATTCAAATACCGCACAACTCATAACACGGGTGTTTTCCGTGCATATACCCAGACAATGCGTAAAGCCCGTCATACAGGTATTCTAACGGGTCTTCCCGATGCATACGGCAGAGGCAGACTTATCGGTGACTACCGCCGCCTTGCGCTTTACGGTATGGACAAACTGTTGCTTGAAAAACAAAAAGACCGTACCCGTCTCGGAGAACTCGATATGGACGATGAGAATATCCGTACTCTTGAAGATATTTGCCGTCAGCTCGACTTTATGACACAGCTTATCGAGATGGCTGCACAGTATGGCTGTGATATCCGACGCCCCGCAGAAAACTCATATGAAGCAGTTCAGTGGCTGTATTTTGCATACCTCGGCGGACAGAAAGAGCAAAACGGTGCCGCAAACAGTATCGGTAGAATCACAACATTCCTTGATATATACTTTGAACGCGACCTTAAAAACGGCACAATAACCGAGAGCGAAGTTCAGGAACTTATTGATGATCTTGTAATAAAACTCCGTCTTATCCGCCATCTGCGCACACCTGAATATAATGACCTTTTTGCAGGAGATCCCGTATGGGTTACCTGTTCAGAGGGTGGTATGGGTGAAGATGGCAGAACGCTTGTTACAAAATCGAGTTTCAGAATGTTAAATACACTCTATAACCTCGGTTCTTCAGCTGAACCAAATATAACAGTTTTGTGGTCAAATGATTTGCCCACACCATTCAAAAACTACTGTTCAAAGGTATCTATCGAAACAGATGCCATTCAGTATGAAAACGATGACGAAATGCGTATAGCTTATGGCGACGACTACGCAATTGCCTGCTGTGTATCGGCTATGAAAGTCGGTAAACAAATGCAGTTCTTTGGTGCCCGTTGCAATCTTGCGAAGGTTCTTTTGATGTCACTCAACGGCGGCCGTGACGAAATCTATTCCGATCAGGTTGCACCCAAGGGCAAAATATTTGAAGCAGACATTCCGCTTAATTATGATGAGGTTATTGATAGTCTTAAATACTATATGTCGTGGATGGCAAAACTGTATGTAAATACAATGAACGTAATCCACTTTATGCACGATAAATATGCATATGAACGTCTTATTATGGGCTTCCATGATACTGAACTTGAGAGACTTATGGCGTTTGGTATTAGCGGACTTTCAGTCCTTGCAGACTCACTCAGCGCAATTAAGTACGCTACAGTAATACCTATCAAAAACGAAGACGGACTTATTGTTGATTTTAAAACTGAAGGTGAGTTCCCCAAGTATGGTAATGATGACGACCGTGTTGATAGCATTGCACAGTGGATTGTACAGTATTTCTATGAAGAACTTTGCAAAACACCATGTTATCGTGGTGCAAAACACACTCTTTCTGTTCTTACAATTACATCAAACGTTGTTTATGGACGCAAAACAGGTAACACTCCGGACGGCAGACGTGCTGGCGAACCTTTTGCTCCCGGTGCAAACCCCATGCATGGTAGAGACTGTGAGGGCGCTCTTGCATCACTTAACTCTGTTGCAAAACTTGATTACGGCTGTTGCCGTGATGGTATTTCAAATACCTTTTCCATCACACCCGACACTCTTGGTACCGATCTTGATGACCGCATAAATAAACTTACTGCAGTTATCGACGGCTATTTTGCACAGGGCGCACAGCATCTTAACGTAAACGTTTTTGACCGTCAGAAACTTATTGATGCAATGAATAATCCCGAACTTTATCCTAATCTTACAATTCGTGTTTCGGGATATGCTGTTAACTTCCACAAACTTTCAAAGGATAAACAACTTGAAGTTATTTCGCGTACTTTCCACGAGAATATGTAACTTATGATAGTACATTCAATAGAATCCCTTGCCGCACTCGATGGGGAGGGATTAAGATACGGTATTTTTCTTGCAGGTTGTCCGCTGAGATGCGTATATTGTCACAACCCTGATACCTGGAATAAGTCTAATGGCGAAGAAAAGTCAGCAGAACAGCTTTTTTTAAAAATAAAACGCTATACCACATATTTTAAAGCAAGCGGCGGGGGAGTGACCTTTTCGGGTGGTGAACCTCTTTTACAAGCCGATGAAATTGTAAAACTGTCCCGACTTTTAAAGTCTGAAAACATAAATTATGTAATCGACACCTCAGGATGTGTAAAACTTACCGACAGTGTAAAACAGGCATTGCTTGGTGCAGAACTTGTAATTTGTGATGTGAAGTTTTATACCGAAGACGATTATAGAAATTATACAGGCGGAAGTCTTGATACAGTCTGTGAATTTTTGGATTTTTTGGTGAAAAATAAAAAAAGAATATGGCTTCGAACTGTAATTGTACCTACAATCAATGACACTGAACAAGACATTGACAAGTACATAAAAGTTGCAGCACCATACCTTAGATATGTAGAAAAATATCAACTTTTAGCTTTTCATACAATGGGATTTTTTAAGTATGATAATTTAAATATACAAAACCCTTTTAAAAATATCTCTGCACTTTCACCGCAAAAGCTTAATGTTCTTCAACAATATCTCGATAAACAAAAGGAGAAATACAATTGCTAAAGAAAAAATTAGAAAATTTTTGGTATTATTATAAAAACTATCTTATAATCGGTTGCCTTTTAATTATTGCAATTATTGTTGGTGTTGTGAGTTGTGCAAATAGGGGAACATATGATGTTAATGTTTTATATATGACCCATGAGTATGTCGATATGACAGGTCAGCTTGATACTCTTTTTGCAAATTATGCTGATGATTTTAATGGTGACGGTCTTGAAAATGCACAGGTAATAACAATCAATTACGGAACTACTCTGAAAGAGGCTCAAAGTGCGGGTGCTGCACGCTCAGCTAATCTCGCTTCGGGTAAAAATATATTGTTTTTAGTCGATGAGCAAAACTATAACGAACTTAAAGCCGGCGGCTTTTTACAGGACATATCACATCTTGGCGAGTCATCGTATCTTGAAACTGACCGCTTCGATGCCAAAAAATCAGGACTTCTTTCTTCAATTGAAGGCTTTTCAAAAACCAAGTCTAACTATTATCTTTGTGTCCGTACATTTGACGAACAACGTGCAAAAACTGATGACAAATATTCTATAAAATACGATAATGCTTATGCAGTTATAAAAAATATTATGTATTCATTCAAGTAACTTTGAAACATTTTCGTCCCTTCGTTACATATATAAGTAGGAGGTGAAAAACAAATGAAAAGATTTCTTTCATTTTTACTTTGTTTGATAATCGTTTTATCGAGTTGCGCAAAAAAGGATTTGACTGCTGATGACGTTGCGTCTATTCCCAATGAGCCCGAAAAGGAAAGCGTTTCCAATCCCGATTCCGAACTCCAACCAGAACCCGACTCCGAGCCTGAACTCCAACCTGAGCAACAGTCAGAGCCTGAGCCTCAACCTGAGCAACATCCAGAGGCTGAGCCTCAACCCGAGCAACAGCCAGAGCCGGACCCTCAGCCTGTTGTTGACGAAATTCCGCAGATACAACAGCTTATGTTGCCGCCTGCAACCGAACCTAAGACGTATAACAACAAGGACACGTATGTTGTCGGTTTTACAGATGATTTGATAGTTCTTCGTCCACAAAGCGCTACTTATGAAAGTTATATAGTTATCGAAATTGATACAACTACAATGGACCTTGTTAAAAATGAAATATTTTATATAACAGGTACTGCAAATCCGCTTGAAACACCTATGCCGTTTCCTAACGATACAGGTAAATATCCAATTCGCTATACCATGGATAAAAGTTGTATAGTCGGACGTAAATTTAATGCGGAATTTATTTCAGAATATACAAAAATAATTTATAAAGAAACAGATTTTGTTGTCTTTAATTTTGCTAAACGTAATATTAAAGCTTGGTGCGAAGCAGAAAAATATTGCGTTGGGGATTCTGTTTTATTTGAAGGTGCTGTTACAAAAATCGAACCCCAAAAAATCACGCTTGACGATGGAAAAGAAAAAACAGTTAAGTACGAAATGAAAAACGCAAATATAAAAGAAAATGAAGATATAATGGTTAGAAAACCTGTTATATATCTATACCCTCAAAAAACAACTGATGTTAAGGTTAGTCTTGACTTTGACGGTAAACTTACTTGTACCTATCCCGATTATAATGGATTGTGGCAGGTAACCGCACAACCCGACGGTACACTTACCGATAAATTGGGTAGGGAATACTACTGTTTGTATTGGGAAGGTGACAGTAATAAGAGTTATTTGCCCAACGATAACAGTGGTTTTATCGTCAGAGGGGAGGATACTGCAGAATTTTTACGCGAAAAGGTGTTGAAACTTGGTCTTAATCAAAAAGAGGCAAACGAGTTTATAATCTATTGGTTACCTCTTATGCAAAATAATGCGTACAACTACGTTTATTTTTCAATCGACGAGTATACTGATGCCGCAAAACTTAAAGTAACCCCCGCACCCGATTCAATTATCCGCTTTTCAATGGTGTGGAAAGCAGTTGATAAGCCCTATAAAGTGGCTGAACAGATTTTACCCAAAACACCAAATCGCACAGGCTTTACTGTTGTGGAGTGGGGCGGAGTTCAAATTAAATAAATCTTAACACTATAGGAGATGTGTTGCTTATGAAAAAGTCAGTCTTGATTTTATTGTGCATACTGTTGTTGCTTGGTGGTTGTGCTAAAAAAACTGAACCCTTAACATTTGAAGAATCTGAGGCGTATGTTTCTGATTTCTCTGATTCTATGTTAGTTTTGCATCCTAAAGGTACGTCACCCGATACTTTAATTGTTATTGAAACAGATACTACCGACATGGATATTGTTCTTAACGATGGTTTTTATATTAAGGGAACTGCGCAACCTCTTAAAAAAGCACAAAAATCTCCTAATATATCTAACAAAATTCGTTATACAATGGATGAAAGTTGTATTATCTCGCAAAAGTTTAAATCAGATTCAATAGATATTACAGAAGAAGTTCTGTATGTGCGCGAAGATTTTATTGTTATAAATGTTTCAAGACGAAACATAAAAGTTTACTGTGACGGTACCAGTTTTGCAGTAGGTAATTTTGTCACCGTAAAAGGTATTGCACAAAAAATAGAACCCGAAATAGTTTTCAGAAGCGATAACAGTGAAATTGAAATTAAATATGCAATGAATAATGCAGTTGTTATAAAAGAAACTGATTTCATTCAATAATAAAAAAGACGGATTTTTGTTACGAATCCGTCTTTTAACCTTTTTTAGTCAGATATTTATTTTTTGTGGCAATACCTCCTCGTATATGCCTTTCTTTAAGATTGTTGTTAAGCACAGCTTTTGCTTTTATGTACAAATCATAATCTATGTTTTTCAGTCTGTAACTAACATCTTTGTGTACTGTTGATTTCGAAATTTTAAATTCCGATGCGGTTTTTCTGACAGTGGCGCCTGTTTTTATAATGTATCTTGCAAATTCTTTTGCTCTTTCGTCACAACTATAATTCATATTCTTCTCATCCTTACATTAACTCTCGTT
>JAZKZG010000136.1:0-6294 GCA_045612565.1 Eubacteriales bacterium | reverse complement strand
CTTCAACTCCTTGGCTCACAGAACGACATGGCTACGATCCGACTTTTTCCTGTTTATTGTCGGGAACAATTTTTTTAAGAACAATCACCGACACAAACAGCACCACAGCCACGCTACAGAGCGCAATTATGGGCATCAAGCGTTTAAGCAACGATTTTTGTTTTTTTTCTTTTTTTGCAGTCTCGAGTAATGCATTCGGATCGCCCAAAAACTCAAGTTCGCGGCTCTCAACTACCGCCTCATGCTTGTTTTCATTATCAAGCGTGAGTTCAGGCTCGTTGCGATTTATATTTTTTTCCTGACTGTTATCCATTACAGAAATCTCCTTCTAATATAGATGACAAGTCCTAAAATAAGGAAGAGTGCAGGGATTACAATTACAGTAACCACCATCATCGTGTTTGCCTGTTTTGAAGTGATTGTAGCAGCCGATGATGACGAAGCCTTCTGAGCGGCAAGGATTGTATCATCCTTTTCGTCCATCATAAGCTTGTAAAACTGCATAAACATCTCACTGTTGCCGGTATAGGTAAACGAGTTTGAATCTTTAATCATATTAACCGAACCACAGGCAAGAAGATAACTTTGTACCTGAACGTTATTTACATATTTATACATCATCGACAATACACCGATATCAAACGGACCGCTCTTGTCGCTTGGATCGCGCTCGAGGTCCTGATTGATTGCATCAGATGCTCTTGCATACGAAGTTTCTGATGTAGAGAATATTGCCTGTGTTTTGTAAAGGCTCGAATCCTCAAACAATCTTGTAATAGAACGTGCATTTGGAGCAAGAAGTGTCGAAACTGTCGAAACAGTTGCACCTGTGTTCATAATTTCCTCGGTTGTGAGGGTGGGAAGCAAAGCGTTCTGGAAGTTCTGGTATGTGTTATCGGCAGTATCAAGAACAATATCCTTATTGAGCTGGATACCCCATGATTTAAGATAACTCTGGATATTGGGCAAATCAACCGCTTCTGTTGACGAGAAGTACATAATGTTTTTGCCAAACAGGTTGTCGTTTGCCGCAAAGTCGCTTATTTTACGGATTTCGTCAATAGAATAATCACGGGTGGGATTACAGATAACCATAAGTTTTGCATTTTCCGAAAACTCTTCTTTATCGGTAAGCAGGTTGATTTCTTTTACGTCTGCACCGTTGTTTGCAATGAGTTTCATAAGGTTTTCATATCCGCTCTCGCCGTGACCGGTAAGGAAGTACACAACAGGGATATTGTCGCGGGTAACATAAAGTGTACCTGCAGCAAGACGCTCTTCAATATAAATATAGAGTGCGCCTGTATCGTTATCTACATTAAAGTAATCATCAACGTTGAATACACGTATGCGGTCGCCGTTTTTAACAACAACAGCGCCTGCCTGTACGTTATACTCGTTACCGTACTGTGTGAGTGCCGAGGGGTTTTTCTCGGGGTCAACATACTTTATTTTGATATTTTCGGAAAGATTTGAAAATCTTTTAAGCGGTTCAGAAAGATAATAGGGGTAGTTGGTTTCGTCATAAAAAACAGTTACTTCTATTTCAACCGACGGGTCGAGCGAGTTTACAACCTGACGTGTTTCGTCAGAAATGTCATACATACCTGTCGATGTGAAGTCAAGTGCCCACGAATAACTGTCGGTCAGCACTGAGAACACCATATTTACCGCGATTACAACAACAATAACAAGCGCAGTCATCACTGTTGCAACGGTGCCGTATTTAAAACTGCGGGTTTTAAAGAACTTTTGCTTTTTAAGAGACTGTTTATTGGTTGCCATAGCCGATACGGTTATTTCATCGGGGGTTACAACCTCGTTTACTTCATTTATATTATTGTTTTCCATATCAGCTCCACCTCCTCTTATCAATTACACGAACGGTAATGAAAATAAATATTACCGCAATACTTAAAAAGTATACAAGTGACGATACGTTAAAAAGTCCCTGGTTAAATTCGTTATAGCGTTTTGTTACCGATATCGCATTAACAACCTTTGTGACAGCAGAGTTGTTAAGTGTTTCGGCAAGATAGTCGGCAACCGCAAAAACCGCAAGTGAAAATGCGCCCATAATAAACGCCGTTATCATACTTTCGGTAATCGCCGACATAAGCAGACAGATTGCAAGGAATGCGGCGCCTACAAACAAAAGACCGATGTAGTTACCGATTACAATGCCAACTTCAAGATAGCCTACAGATGCAAGGAAAATCATATTGATAACTGTAGGAACAAGACCGATAATAAACATTGCGTATGCGGCAAGGAATTTGCCCATAACCATACCCGTTATGCTTACAGGTGCTGTTATTAAAATCTGGTCGGTTTTGTTTTTGCGCTCTTCAGGGAAAAGCTTCATAGCCAAAAGCGGAATTGTTACAATAAGTATATAACGTGTCCACGCAAAGTAGTTTAAAGTATCAGTTGTGCCACCCGCAATATTAACTGTATAGAAAACATAGTTTGTAACAAGCAGATACAAAAACAGGTACGAATAGCCAACAGGTGACAAAAGATACGAACGGAGTTCGCGTTTAAATATTGCTAACATTATTTAATCTCCTCCCCTGTTTCATCTGTAATAAGCTGAACAAACATATCCTCAAGCGACATATCCATCGAACGAAGACCGATGATGGGCCAACCCTTTTGTGCGAGTGCAGTAAACATCATTTTGCGGATATCTACCTCGGGGTGTGACTCAATCATATAGTCATACGAACCCGGCTCTTTTGACGAGAGTGCCTCAACATATGTAACGCTGTCGATTGCGCGGACTGTTTTGATAATTTCGTTTTTAGGTCCGCTGATACGTGCAATATATTTTCTGTTACCTGCAACAGTGCGTGTAAGTCTGTCGGCGTTGCCGTCAGCCACAATATGACCCTTATTTATAACAATGATACGGTCGCAAATGCTTTGTACCTCTTGCAAAATATGTGTCGAAAGAATAACAGTATGGGTCTTACCGAGTTTTTTAACAAGACTGCGGATTTCAATAATCTGGCGCGGGTCAAGACCAACTGTCGGCTCGTCGAGAATAAGCACGGGCGGGTTACCGATAAGTGCCTGTGCAAAGCCGACACGCTGTTTATAACCTTTTGAAAGGTTTTTAATCATACGGTCATAAACATCGGTTATCTGAATAAGTTCGCATATTTCGTTTATGTGCGGACGACGCGGGAATTTACAGCGTTTAAGGTCATATACAAAGTCGAGATACTCCCTTACCGTCATATCCATATAAAGCGGCGGAAGCTCGGGCAAAAAGCCGATAAGCTGTTTAGCTTTTATAGGGTCGTCCAGAATGTCAGCACCGTCGATTGTAACAGAACCCGATGTTGCCGACAGATATCCTGTAAGTATGTTCATAGTAGTCGATTTACCGGCACCGTTAGGTCCCAAAAAACCTACTATTTCGCCACGGTTTACAGTGAAAGAGATATCGTTTACGGCGTATTTATCGCCATAGCGCTTTACGATATTTTTTACCTCAATCATAGCGTTTCCTCCAAATTCAATAATTTAATTATATAATAGCACAATTGATGTTTGTATGCGTGAATAAATTGTTAATTATTCTTTTCGTCATTCTTAATATGTGTGATACCGAGTTCCAGAAGTTGCTCAGGTGATACTTCTGAGGGACATTCACTCATAAGTTCCGAAGCGTTCTGTACCTTAGGGAATGCAACAACATCACGAAGTGACGATGCATTTATCATCTGCATTACAAGACGGTCAAGACCTATGCCCATACCGCCGTGAGGGGGTGCGCCGTACTTAAATGCGCCCATAAGGAAGCCGAATTTGAGTTCTGCCTCTTCTTTTGTCATACCAAGCATATCGAACATACGTTGCTGAAGTTCGGGAGTTGTAATACGGATAGAACCGCTTGAAAGTTCAATACCGTTAAGAACAAGGTCATAAGCCTTTGCGCGTACGTTTGCCTTGTCGGTTTCGAGGTAATCAAGGCACTCGTCCATAGGCGAGGTAAAGGGGTGGTGCATTGCAACAAAGCACTTGTTATCCTCATCCCAGTCAAAGAACGGGAACTCTGTAATCCACAAAAGTGAAAAGCCTTTTCTTTCGATTTCGAGTTTATCTGCCGCAATAAGACGAATAGCGCCGAGAGTTGAAAGAACTATTGAATTTTTAACATCGGCACAGATGAGCACAACGTCGCCCGTCTCAGCACCTGCTTTTGCAAGAATTGCGTTCATCTCGTCCTCTGTCATAAACTTTGCAAACGAACAAGCAGTGTTATCAGGTGTGATGCGGATAAATGCAAGACCCTTTGCACCGATACCACGTGCGTGTTCGGTGAGTTTGTCAATCTCTTTACGTGTGAGTTTGTCAGCGCCGCCTTTTACGTTAATTGCGCGGACACTGCCGCCGCCCTCAATTGCGCCTGTAAATACGCCAAAGCCGCAGTTGCGTACTTCGTCGGTCAAATCAAAGATTTCCATACCGAAACGTGTGTCGGGCTTATCTGAACCATAACGCTCCATAGCGTCTTTGTAGGTAAGACGGGGAAGCGGTGTGGGGATATCAACATCAAGCACGTCCTTGAAAACGCGCTTCATATAGCCCTCACCGATTGCGAGTACGTCTTCCATATCAACAAACGACATTTCAAGGTCAATCTGTGTAAATTCGGGTTGACGGTCTGCACGAAGGTCTTCATCACGGAAGCAACGTGCAATCTGCATATAACGATCAAAACCTGCCACCATACAAAGCTGTTTGTACATCTGCGGTGACTGAGGAAGTGCATAAAAACTACCCTTATGAATACGGCTGGGCACGATATAGTCACGTGCGCCTTCGGGAGTAGATTTTATAAGCATTGGTGTTTCGATTTCAATAAATCCGTTTTCGTCAAAATAGTCACGTGTCACCTTTGTGATTTTGTGACGGAGAAGGATATTTTGCTGAAGGTCGGGACGACGAAGATCAAGGTAACGGTATTTTAAACGGAGTTCCTCTTTAACGTCGCTGTTTTCCACGATTTCAAAAGGCGGTGTTTCCGATTTGCCAAGTACCTTCACCTGTGTCACGGCAATTTCGAGTTCGCCTGTTTTGAGGTTTTTATTAAATGAACCGCCGCGCTTTTGCAAAGTACCTGTTGCCTCAATTACAAACTCCGAACGGATTTTGAACGCAGCATCAAAAGCATCTTTGCTGATATCAGCATCAAACTGAAGCTGAACAATACCTGTTCTGTCGCGAAGGTCAATAAAGATAAGACCGCCGAGGTCGCGCTGACGCTGTACCCATCCACATGCGGTAACTGTTTTGCCTATAAGGCTGTCGTTAAATTCTGCACAATAGCAAGTTCTATTCATTAACTGTCATCTCCGTTAATAGATTTTTATTTATATCCGAGATTTTAACCTCGGTCTCAGTTCCGTTTGCCATATTTTTTACTTTTACAACACCCGAATCGAGTTCAGAGTCGCCGATAACAGCAACCGTTTTTGCGCCGATTTTGTTTGCAAACTTCATCTGCGCCTTGAGTGAGCGGTCCATAAGGTCATACTCAACCGCAACGCCTGTTGCAGTGAGTGCCATAGCAATACGTGCGCACTCTTTTTTAGCACGATCACCCATTGATGCAAGATAGATATCGGGGGTATCGGGCGATGCTGCATTGTCATCAAGTAAAAGCATTATACGTTCAAGACCCATAGCAAAGCCGATTCCGGCATAGTTTGCACCGCCGAGTTGCTCGGTCATACCGTCATAACGTCCGCCGCCGCAAACAGTGCTTTGAGCGCCGATATCACCCGAAACAAACTCGAAAACAGTTCTTGTGTAATAATCAAGGCCCCTTACTATATGCGGATTAACTGTGTATTCAATATTTTGAGCATCAAGATGAGCTTTTACTCCCTCAAAATGATTTTTGCAGTCATCACAAATATAATCAAGAACAACAGGCGCATTAGCGGCAATTTCCGAGCAAATCGGGGATTTGCAATCCAAAATTCGCATAGGATTTCTCTCTAGTCTATCCTTACAAGTACCGCATAAATTTTCTATATTTGCACTAAAATACTCTTTAAGCGCATCGTGATATTTTTTTCTGCACTCAGGGCAACCGATAGAGTTTATTTCTAACGAAATTTTCTGTATTCCAACATTTTCAAGCACCTGACGTGCAAGAGCTATCACTTCTGCATCGGCAGTTGGGGAAGCTGCGCCTATGCACTCAACACCAAATTGGTGGAATTCACGAAGTCTGCCTGCTTGCGGCTTTTCATAACGGTAACAACCGCCGATATA
>JAZKZG010000135.1:0-21706 GCA_045612565.1 Eubacteriales bacterium | reverse complement strand
AAAAACCCAAAAATATGATAGTAATTTGATTAAACAAAAAATTATGGGTCCTAACCCGTTAAAATTAGAAGAAGAACTGCTGATTGACAATAAAATCAAAACAGGCTCTATTGTTATGGATTTAGGCAGCGGACAAGGTATCACATCTGTGTTTTTAGCAAAAGAATATGGCTTTAAAGTTTATGCAACCGACCTTTGGAGTGAACCTGAGGAAAACCAAAAATTCTTTGCCGAAATGGGACTGACCGAGAAAGAAATCATTGCTGTAAAAGCAGATGCTACAGATTTAAAATACGAAAAAGAATTTTTCGATGCAGTTGTCAGCACAGACTCCTATAATTATTTTGGAAGAGATGTAGCCTTTCTGGATGAGAAACTTTTACCTTTTGTGAAGAAAGGTGGTTATATTTATATCGTTGTTCCAGGGATGAAAAAAGACTGTCATAATACCATTCCCGAAGAACTATTATTATCTTGGACTCCTGAACAATTAGATTATATCCACGATATAGGATATTGGGAAAACATCGTTTCAAAATCCAAAAACAGTGATATTATTTCCATTTACGAAATGGAAAGCAATGAAGAATGTTGGAACGATTGGATACAGTGCGATAATGAGTATGCCATAAATGACAAAAAGGCGATTGAGGCAGGAGCGTGTAAATATTTAAACTTTATCGCTATTGTATTAAAGAAAAAATAAGAAACAAAGTGCGGTGAGAAAATTGGCAACAGCGTATCAATATATTACACTTCGGGAAAATCCCGAACTGATGGTTCGTGCAGCAGAGTGGTTCAGTAGTAAATGGTCGGCGCCTACCGAAGCGTATCTTGAATGTATGACTGCATACTTACAAAACAAAACTGAATACGGATGGTATCTCTGTTTGATGGGAAATCAAATCGTTGGCGGTCTGGGTGTTATAGAAAATGATTTTCACTCACGACCTGACCTCTCCCCAAATATTTGCGCCGTTTTTACAGAAGAGAAACACCGCAAACAAGGAATCGCGGGACATTTACTCAATATGGCAGTTGAAGATTTGAAATTGGCAGGCATTACTCCTGTATATTTGGTTACTGACCATACAGGTTTTTATGAAAGATACGGTTGGGAATTTTTCTGCATGGTGCAATGTGATGGCGAGACCAATATGTCAAGAATGTACATTCATAAATAACTAAAACAGGATTTCCCCCTTTTGCCGACATCAACACAGGCTTCAATTAAAGAATCTAAGTAATTAGGTTTATAAAGCAAATTATCCCCGTCGAGAAATCGGCGGGGATTTTTTGTTAATATAATTATTATCTTGTGTAACCAAAGATAAAGGTGTATAATTATTTATCATATATAATGAAGGAAAAAACTATGAATCAAGTAATCCGACAGTTAAAAGAACGAAAATCAGTACGCGTATTTACAGACAAGCAGATCACACCCGAGGAGGTTTCTGCAATTTTAGATGCTGCGGTAAATGCTCCCACAGCAGGTAATCAGCAACTTTACACCATAATTAACGTAACCGATGCAAAGCTAAAAGAGCAGTTGGCGGAAAGTTGTGACAATCAACCGTTTATTGCAAAAGCACCGCTTGTGCTGGTATTCTGCGCTGATTGCCGCAAGTGGTACAACGCCTTTTTGGAATATGGATGTGAGCCGAGAGTGCCGGGTGTTGGAGATTTGATGCTTGCTGTCAGCGACACTAACATTGCTGCGCAAAACGCGGTAGTGGCGGCGCATAGTCTTGGTATAGGTTCCTGTTATATTGGCGATATTATGGAAAATGCAGAAAGACACCGTGAGTTGCTTTCACTCCCGCATTACGTATTTCCTGCGGCTATGCTTGTATTTGGATATCCCACTACCAATCAGTTGGAACGCTCAAAACCTCCCCGCTCAGAAATGTGCCATATTATACACGAAAACAGTTACAGAGATTTGAGTGCTGACGAATTAAGAGAAATGCTCTCTGTAAAAACAGGAAACCGAAAATTTGAAGAATGGATACAAGCTTTTTGCAAAAGAAAATATAATTCCGACTTTTCTATAGAAATGACCCGCTCTGTCCAGATATTTTTAGATGATTTTCAAAAACAATTTAGTTACAATTCATAAAACAAAAGACAATCAACTTTTAATAAGAGGTGCAACATGGTAAAAAGAATTTTTATATTCACACTTATAATCTGCATACTACTATCGGCAACAGTAAACTGTTTTGCGGCCGACCCTTATTGGGCATGGCTTTCAAAGTACACGAATGCTACTAATACAAATAATATTGATGCTATTATCAGCTGTGCAAACGAGATAAGGAGCATATACTCAAAACCTTCCACAAAAGATGAATACACACGCATCGCAAACCCCAATTTACGTGCAGCGCGTGACTGTGAAAAAGCAGGAAGATTTTCAGATGCCAGAAAGCACTATCAAGTTACACTTGATTGCTACAAATGGTTGCACCAACACGGCGTTGATTATTATGACAGCATAATCAATATCCAAGCGATACTTCTTCACCTCGAGGGATATCTTGATGTATACACAGTGTCACAACAACCAACTGATGTGCCGTATTTTAAAGCTTTAAACGAACCCGAAAAAGCAACTTATTTCGGTATGTGCAACAGTGACGATGATAAATTCTATTCTGCAAAACTTGTTTATGTATCGTTTTTTATAGAAAACATAAGAAGTTATAAAAAATATTTTGAAAATGCCACTGATAACGAAATTATTGAGGTTGCATGGAACGTACCAAACGAAACTAAAGAGGACCTTGACAAAATTCTCTCGGGCAAATGGGACGAATACATATATTCTAATATAGAATACTTAAACAGCACAGGCCGTAAAATCTTATTGCGTTTTGGTGCAGAAATAAACTGTTGGAAATCACTCCCCACTTCAAAAGCCGACTTTGATGCGCGCGGCAAACAATTTTGTGATACTTTTAAAGCAGCATTCAGACACATTGCAGATATTGTACACAAAAAAGCTCCTAACTGCGCTATGGTATATTCTCCGAACGATGTGTCGAACAGATATTTCACCATTGAAGATTTTTATCCCGGTGATAAATACGTTGACTGGGTGGGTCTTTCGACATATGACACATACTCAGAAGGCGGTGAATGGGCTAACGGAAACGATGCATATTACTTTACAGGAAAATATGACAACCAGATATTACGCATTAAAAAAATCGTTGACACTTTCGGTGTCAAAAAACCGATTCTGATAAGCGAATGCGGTTTCCCATACAAATCAACTTCATCCAAACAAGATCTTAATTATGCATTAAATAAACTAAAATATTTTTATACCTATGTAAATATGGTGTATCCGCAAGTCAAAGCAATATTTTATTTTAATGCTAACTTTGGAGGAAACAGTTATAAATTAAACGGTGATGACGGCAACAGCACTATGGGCGAAGCATATTATTCAGCTGTTTCACAAAACCCGTCAATGAACGCTTCTGCTAATCCCGAAGGTGCAAAATACTACACCAAACTCGAAAACTATAATCAGGATGCAAGTGCCATAAAGTTATATGCGTTTGCTTATTTCCCCGGCAATGACAAGATAAAAGTTACATACTCACTTTCAGGAAGTGCAACTGCTACTTATTCGACCACCCAATATCCTTACAATTACACTCTTCCAAAATTAAAAGAAGGCACATATACTGTTACGGTTAAAGCAGAATACGGTAAAAATGTCATTTCAAAGGCAGTTACGCTATATGTAGACAAAAACGGAAAAGCAGCAGCATGCGGTGACCGCCTTAAAGATATAAAAAGCGGTTCTTGGTATGAACAATATGCTAAATATTCGGTTGCACACGGCATATTTACAGGTACAAGTGATACCACATTCCACCCCAACCAAAAAATCACACGTGCACAGTTTGTACAAGTTCTTGCAAACCTTGTAGGTGTAGACACTTCAAACAGAAATGTGACAACATCATTTAAAGACGTTCCTTCTAAAAAGTGGTTTACATCTGCTGTTAAATGGGCGAGTGAAAACAAAGTTGTAAATGGTATGGGCGATGGCAAATTTGAACCCAACGCCAATGTCACACGTGAGCAGATGTGCGTAATGCTTGTGAATTTTGCAAAATTTAAAAATATCACTCTTAAAGCAGTTGAAAACAAAGAAAACTTTACCGATGACACCAAAATAAGCCAATGGGCAAAAACTGCTGTTTATATTTGCCAACAAGCTGACATCGTAAATGGTAAAGGCAAAGGCAATTTTGACCCCAAAGGTACAGGCACACGCGCCGAAGCCTGCGTTATATTCACAAAACTTCACAAGGACTATATGACCGAATAAGTTTAAACATTTAAACTTATATACAATACACAAAATCCAAAATATACTGACATCGCTTTTTTAGCGGTGTCAGTTTTTTACATACAGAGCAAATGTTGCAAAAACCACTTTATTTTTTGTAAAATTCTTTATATTTTAAATACAATATGATATAGTTGAATTAATTATATTTTAAAAAGAGTATTAATTATGGAATTTAATGAAAAAATACAACAACTCAGAAAACAAAAAGGAGTTACCCAAGAACAGCTTGCTGAATCTTTATATGTTTCCCGAACTGCAATTTCTAAATGGGAATCAGGCAGAGGATACCCTAATATAGAATCCCTAAAAGCAATAGCAAGTTTTTTTGAAATAACACTTGATGATTTATTATCAAGTAACGAATTATTAACCATAGCCGAAAAAGATACAAAACAAAAGGAAGCGCATTTTCGCGACCTGGTTTTCGGGTTACTCGACATAAGCATTACTATGTTGATTTTCCTGCCGTTTTTCAGACAAAAATCATACGGCACTTCTCTTTTGTTTCTCACCGAAATCTCTACGTATTTAAAAATAACTTATTATATTGCTGTAATTTGCATTATTATATCCGGTATTTTGACCCTTGCTTTACAAACATATGAAAATAGATTTTGGAGGCTTAATAAAAACAAACTGTCATTATTATTTAATTCAGTTGCAGTTGTTTTGTTTATAATCAGTCTGCAACCATATGCGGCAACATTTTTGCTTATAATTCTTGCGATAAAAGTTTTAATGCTTATAAAAAGGCAATGACACGAAAAGTATCAATCATGTGACGCTCTGTTTCTTGTTGTTTTTTTAATCTGACATTAGTATGTATTCAGACGAAAGTCAATAACAAAAAGGCAGGTTAACAAAATGAAAAAAAGAAATCAGAAAAACTTATATGTTGCAATATGTTTGCTTTTAACATTTGCATTATGGACAGTATTGATTTGTTATGTTGATGTCAAGGCAATAGGTCCTAATCAATCATCTGTTGGGTTTGCAACAATAAATAAGTTTATCCACAATCTTACAGGAGTGCATATGTCTTTATACAACATTACAGATTGGTTAGGGTTGGTGCCCATCATATTTGTAATGGGATTTGCATTCTTCGGTCTTTTACAATGGATCAAAAGAAAAGACATAAGAAAAATTGATTATGATATTCTTATACTTGGCGGCTTTTATATTGTTGTAATGGCTGTTTATTTTATATTTGAAGTATTTGTTATAAACTACAGACCTATATTGATCAACTCCTATTTAGAAGCTTCTTATCCGTCATCAACAACAATGTTGGTACTGTGCGTAATGCCTACTGCAATAATACAGTTTAACACCCGCATTAAAAACAATTTTTTAAAACGATGCATCACAATCACAATTGCTGTTTTTATAGCTTTTATGATAATAGGCAGACTAGTTTCGGGTGTACATTGGTTTACCGATATCATCGGCGGTGCTATACTAAGCGCCGGACTCGTGATGTTATATCATTTTATCACCGAATATAAAAAATAAAATATTATTTAGTAAATTTACAGGTAAGAAAAGTATGAAAAAAGTTATTGTAATTGGTTGTCCGGGCGGCGGCAAAAGTACATTTTCAAAAGAACTGCACAAAATCACCGGGATTCCTCTTTTTCATTTGGATTTGATGTTTTGGAACAAAGACAAAACAACAGTGGATAGGTGTGTTTTTGTTGATAGATTATCAACAATTATTCAAAAAGACCAATGGATAATTGACGGAAACTATGCTTCTACAATGGAACTAAGACTAAAAGAATGTGATACAGTTATTTTTTTGGATTATCCTTTAGAAATTTGTCTTGAAGGCATCAGACAAAGACATGGAAAAGCACGAAGTGATATGCCATGGACAGAAACAGAGGAAGATGCTGAGTTTATTGAATTCATTAAAAATTTCAATAAACAAAACCGACCTCATATAATTGAACTTCTAAAAAAACATACGAACAAAAACATTTTTATTTTTAAAAGCCGAAACGAAGCAGATGAATTTTTAAGTAAAACGGAATTTTGGATGTAGATGATACTATAACCATATATAAAAATAATCCCTTGGAAAACCCAAGGGATTATTTTTATTAATCGTTAAAAATCGTTATAAACGAACTCGATTTTTTGTCCGTCTGTGAACAAATATAGACAAATGAGTGCCAAAACCACAAATAAATAAAAGCAGATTCTAAGGAACAGATTTGAATAAATTTTAGTTGTTATGTCTTTTATAAA
Organism: Eubacteriales bacterium; assembly: GCA_045612565.1. Classification (GTDB taxonomy): domain Bacteria; phylum Bacillota; class Clostridia; order Oscillospirales; family QAKW01; genus RGIG9041. The sequence goes on along the minus strand of JAZKZG010000135.1, from coordinate 15,075 downwards.
ACGAGTCAATTTCTTCATTTACTTTAAGCCATCCCTTCCAACCCAAGTGCATTGTATCACAAAGGAAATATTGTTCATACTCATAACCGCTAAGATCAACAAATTCGGCATCATACTCGCTCACTGTGCTTTTTACCTTTTCGTAATAAGCCTGACGGTTTTCTTTTGAAAAGCCTGTATAATCAGACCAATCGCCATGAAGCGGTACAGATACAAAAAGAGGTTTTATTCCCTTTAACTTGCAAACTTCTAAAAGCAGTCGTAAATCGTCATATTCTACTGAGTTTTCATAAGAAAGGTTTTTATCGCGGTCTTTGAATTTGGAAAGTTTATTTCCGACATTCTTTTTATAATCGCTGTCTCTCATACCAAAATCGTTGTTGGCAGACTCTTTTTTCGCCTGTTCAACTGCCCCTTCAACTTCACTTGAATAGTCAATTGACGACGGGTTATTCTGAGTGTTTACATTACAGTCATTTATAAGCCTGGCAGATTTTATCATATCCTTTGAATTACTGAGTGTTTTTGTAAGCAAAAAATACGGATATGTAACCACATTTATTGCTTTATTATAAAAATTATCATCCGAATATGATTTTGCAATAATTCTTATATCATCATATCCGCTGAGTTTGCCAAACTCCTCGTCATACCGCGCAAACATTTCACAAACTCTTTTTGCAAAGGTTTTTTTTATGTCCTTGGTAACAGTTTTATCATAAAGAATTGTTAAAAACTGTTGCTTTGAAAAATTAGCAAAAAACATATCAGGTGTTATTCCGCCCTCAACATACGACTGTGGCGACGTGATAAGAACAACAGGTGAACTTTGCAAAGCATCACCCGATGCCGCAATACTCATAGCGTGAATAATCGACTGACATGAACCGCGTCCTACAAGGTTAACCTGAAAACCTGCTCTTTTATCTTTAAAGAAATTTGCAGGATGAGTTGAGATATAATCGGTACGGAGTTCTGACGAACCGTAAACAATTACATTATCATCACGTTTTGCCGATTCTTTTAAAAGATACAGACCCTGAATTTTCTGGTCATCGCTCTGATTACCGAGCGCATATTTGTATTCAGGCATAAAGATGCTTATTAAAGACGGCAAAAACGAAATTATCAGCACAAAGATTAATAAAACACATCCTGCGCGCAATAATATTTTTTCCACTGTATTATCCCCTTTGGCCAAGGTACTCAATAACTTTGTTTGGTGTATTGATATCCTTACGCTCAATTTCGGTTATTTCAAGTTTTATTCCGAGTTCTGTTTCAAAATCAACCATCAATGCAAGTGTTGCAAACGAATCAAGAAGTCCTTCTTCGAACATATCGATATCCATATCTTCTTTTAAGTCCTCCGGCTCAACACCACATTTATCTGCAAGAATTTTTAAAATTTTCTCTTCCATTTTTTATCCTCCTAAAATAATTTTCCTGAAAAAATAAGAAGTCCGAAACTGAACAGATTTATTGTTACAAAAGCAAACAACGGTTGCCACTTAGGATTTCTTTTTAGTTTTTTAAAGCCTTTCACCTTATTATCAAGAACATCGTTAATACACATAAGAAGTCCGTGATATGCGCCGTAAACGATATAATGAAGTTCAAAGCCGTGCCAGATGCCCATAGTCATCATTGTTATTACATATCCGATATATGAGGCTGTGTATTGGTTTTTAAACCATTTACCTTTTAGTGCTGAAAGGACAAAGCGAGAATAAACATAGTCGCGAAGCCAGGTTGAAAGTGAAATATGCCATCTTGCCCAAAAATCTTTCATATCAACCGCAGCAAACGGCATATTGAAATTTTCTTCTAATTTTACACCTAAAATATAAGCAGTTCCTATTGCCATTGAACTATATCCTGCAAAATTAAAGAAAAGGAACAGCGTATAGCCGTACATATACGAAATAGTGTCCAACACACTGTCTGACAGCGATGACAGCCAGAACGAATAAATAATGCTCGACAATACAAAATTGTAAAATGCACCGCAAAAAATCTTCCATATACCCTTTTTAAAGAGTTGTGCATACTCTTCTTTGGTACACACGGAATTAAGTTCTTTACAAAATCTGCGTGATCGGTCAATCGGACCCGAACTTATGCATGGAAAAAACAAAACAAAATAAAGAAATTCAAAAACGCTTATTTTTTCTATAAGCCCGTCATATGTATCAATTATAATCTGAATACATCTGAATGTAAGGTACGAAAGCCCAAGTATTCCAAAAACGCTGCCAAAAAGTTCGATTTTGAACTTTGTCAAAAGCATCGGCAACAGCGAAAGGGCTACAAAAATCCACAAAACAAAGCGTTTATTTACTCTTTTTCGTACAATGGGAAACAACTTTACTACCAAAAGTTGCCACAATGAAAACACTGTTACAAAAAGGAATTTTGCAGGGGTATTAAAAATAACAACTAGAAAAACAAGTGTTACAAATGCGCCGTAATACTTTATTTTCTTTCCTAAAAAGCCGAGTATTGCTGCCGGAATAAGTGCAATCATCAGCAAATAGAAAAATATTAACGAGTCAAAAGGAGTCATATTTTTTCCTTTCTTTAAAGTTGTGCCGCAAGAACTTTTCTGTCAACCTTACCATTTGTGTTAGTTGGGAAACTGTCACACAAAACAATCTTACGCGGAACCATATATGCGGGAACAAATTTTGAAAGTTCATTCTTTATTCTTGCAATTTCTCTTATTTTTGCACCATCAGGAGCGCGTGACAAAAGAACAAACGCTGCAATGTAATCGACCTTTTCTTCGTTCATAACTGGAATACAGATTGCGCGACTTACATTATCTACCCTCACAAGATTATTTTCTATGTCTTCAAGTTCAATTCTGAAGCCATTGAGTTTTATCTGAAAGTCCATTCTGCCACAAAAATAATATTGGCCATTCATCTCATAACAGGCATCACCTGTTTTATAGCCACGCTTTTTTTGTCCGCAGCTTACAGTTTCGAAGAAAACTTTTTCGGTGAGGTCAGGACGTTTATAATATCCGTGGCTGACATTGTCACTTATAATCTGAAGTTCGCCGATTTCACCTGACGGTAAAACTTTGCCCTCGGGGTCAACGATTCTGAACTCAACTTCGTCGAGTGGCTTACCTATTGGGATTGGTTTTTCGTCTTTTGCCATATCCTCGGTAATTGCACTTGCGGTAACAAGAACAGTAGCCTCTGTAGGACCGTATGTATTAACTATATCTGCGTTCGGAAAACGTTCTGTTAAAAGGTCAACGAGTTTGTGTGTTAATGTTTCGCCGCAAAAAAGAAATCTTTTTAAATTCGGGAGCATTTTTTGGTTAAAGCCCTCGTTCATTGCACAAAGTTCAGCAAATGACGGGGTCGAAACCCAAAAAGAAAGATTTGATTTTTCCAGACACTCATAAAGAGTCGCGGGAGTCTCCATTACAGCCTTATCGATTGTATATAGAGTTTTACCGAGAGATACACCAATGTAAACAGAAACAACCGAAACATCAAACGAAAACGAAATCTGATTGGTGATTATATCTGTGGTTGCTTCGATGTCGCACCATTTTGAAAAGTATTTATTAAGATTTTCAATATTTGCTCTGTTTATCGGCACCCCCTTGGGACGTCCGGTTGAACCCGAAGTAAAAAGAATATAGCAATTATCCTGCGGTTTTACCCAGTTTAATTTATCAACCGCGCCACCGTCATAAACCGAAAATATTTTGCCGATATCCGATATATCTATTTTTTGTGTGGGAGCATTCGCCTCAATATCAGTCGGTCTGAGTGTTACAAAAAATTCAGGTGCAACATCGGTTAAAACCATTTCTAATCTGTCTTGCGGAAATGTGATATCTACAGGCACATATGCCCTGCCCGCTTTGAGAGCACCGTACATACACGGTAAAAATTCTTCTTCCTTATGTCCATATATTACAACAGGAGACTTGTCCTTACCGTTTTTTATTAAATAGTCAGCAAAAGCATTTGAAAAGTGTTCAAGTTCGGCATAGGTCATAACCTTATTGCCGTATATCACAGCTTTTTTGGATTTGTCTTTTGCATACTGTGCAATTTTTTCAAGAACAAACATTTTTATTCTCCTAAGATTTTATTCTGCGTATCTTGGGGCTGTACACTCGGGATACATTTCTTTCATCCATTTATGAGACCCCTCAATTGCTGTATCGGGAACACAAAATACTGTTAAAATGTCGTACGTATGGTTTCCGCTGTAAAGACCGTCAACGTGGTACCAGTTATCGTTTATTTTGACCATAACCCAGACGTGTTCTCCGTAAGTTGAATCTTCTGATGACAATCTTTGTCCCTCAACATATTTTACTTCGTACCCCAACTGCTCAAAAAGTACCTTTTGGGCAGCAGCATAATGCTCACAGGATCCTTTGTGATATTTAAAATAATATGATGCAAGTTCATATGTCAACTCATCGGTATAACCGCCCGAAACATCAACTGCAACTGTACGGTATTTATAGTGATAAAAAAGCCACTCATAAACTATTTTAAGTTTTTGATACTCGGTCATATCGCTTGTAACAACCGAATTTATTGCCTCGGTTGCTTTGGATTTTACGGTTGTAACAATTTCATCTTCTACCGGAGTCTGTTGTTCATCAACTGTGTTTTCAGGTGGAGTTTGTGCGGGTGCATCCTGCCCACCATCTATCGAAGGATCAGTGCCATTTTCTACAGGTACCTCGGGTTGTTCGATGTCCGAAGGAGTTTCGGTAACATTCTCCGCAGGTGCATCACTCTGAGTATCTTCAGGCGGATTTTCTGTAGTATCGTTTTGTGTATCCTCTTCTTTAGAAGTATCTTCGGGCTGTTCAACAATCTCGTTTACAGGAGTGTCCTGTACTTCTTTTTTGTCATAAGAGCCAAAAACGGAACAGCATAACACAAAAACTAACAGGCAACAGATTTTTTTCATAATATTCAGTTTATTCTGCCACACTGATTGCATATTCGATAACCTTATCTGCATCTAAAAGATAGTACATTGTTTGTTTATCATTAACAACATAGGTGATTGTATCACCATCAACTGTAAACTCCTCACCAAAAAGATCAATGAGTTGCTGCTTTGTCATACCGTTATATACTGTATCATTATTTTGTTTTATTTCCTCGGAAGAAACAGTAACTTCAAGAACATAGTCTTTATCTTCCACAGGATATGTATACACAATAAAACCGGCATCAGTAAAATCATATATTTTATCAAGACCGTTATATGCACAACTGATACTCTCGGAATACTCATATTTTAATTGCGGAAACATTTTTAAAACGTCCTGCATATCCATATTACATTCAATTTTATTTCCCATAATCTCTACAGAATCCAAAGTTGTTTTTTGTGTAGTGCAAGATGAAAAAGACATCACGCATAATATTGAAACAACAAGTAAAAAGCATACAATTATTTTTTTCATTTTTAGCCTCCAACCATATGCATTAATAATTAATTAATTTATTATACATTGTTTTTTTATCTAAATCAAGTATTAATTATTATTAATTAATAATATAAAACAATATTGTTAAATAAAATCTTTACATAACCAATGGAATAGTATATAATATTTTTATTGCTCGAAACTATCAAGGAGATTATTTGTAATGTACATTGATGAAAAATTCAAAGACGCCACCCCCGAAAGCACCGTTGCTAAAATCAAAAGTATATTAGACGGTATCGGTATTGAAGTGACAGAAAAATGGAACGATTCGGGCGTTGATAACTGTTTTAGTCTCAATTTATCCGCAAAAGGCGGTTTTCCGTTTTCTAACGGTAAAGGAATAACCAAGGAATTTGCACGTGCGAGTGCATACGGTGAATTTATTGAGCGTTTACAGGGCGGACTGTTTTTTTATAAATATCAGTCTTCGGTTCGCAACCGTGATATGAAGCCGCAGTCATTTGCTCCTGATGCAAAATATATGACAGTTGCAGAACTGGAGCAAGACGGCGAGTGGATGGATTATATTGTGGACACATACAACCATCCGTCAATCACCCGAAAAACAATTGCAAAATACTGCAAAATTTTTGCGTGTGCGGATGACGATAAAATACTCACCTTGCCTTTTTACAGCATTTTTGAAAAAAAGCACGTATATCTCCCTATTGATTTCGTTGACCAGATATATGCTACAAACGGTTGTTGTGTTGGAAACACCCGTGAGGAAGCGTGGGTACATGCACTTTCTGAAATTATGGAAAGACACGCAAATATATTGATGCTCACAAAAGGCAATTCAGCACCAAAATTCCCTAAAGAAACACTGGATAAATTCCCCGTTGTAAGCAAAATACTCGAACAGATTCGAAACAGCGGCGACTTTGACATTGATGTTTTTGATTATTCTTTCGGCAGCCACTTCCCTATTGTATCTACACGAATAATCGACAAAAAGACACACGGTTACCGCGTAAATGTTGCGGCAGATCCCGTTTTGGAAATTGCATTGCAAAGGTCGCTCACCGAGCTTATGCAAGGCAAAAATCTCAAAAATATAACCACCTCTCATAACGGAAAAATATTAAATAAAGTCAGCGATATTCCTGTTGTTGCCAACATTACCAACCAACTCGAAACAGGAAGCGGTCTTTATACGGTTGATTATTTTGCGAACGAAATCACCTGCAACGATGCGCCCGATGATTTCACTGACAACAGCAACAAAAATAACCGTCAACTCCTTAACCAGATTCTTGAGATACTCAAAAAAGAGAACAAACAGGTTTATGTAAGAAACTTTTCGTATTTGGGATTTTCTTGCTACCGCTTTGTAATCCCCGGATATTCCGAGGCACTCATTTTGAAATTATGTGAACCCGTCCCCGAGTTTTCTATTGCTGACATTGCAAGTAAGGTCTATAAAAATCCAAAAGCTGCAAGTAACATTGATCTTACAATGCTTTTAAACCACAGCAAAATGATAAGACCTATAATCAGCAGATATAACTCATTCAATTTCCTTTCGGGAATTCCAATCAAAGGTAAAATCAGTCAGTTTTTGGTAAACATAACGAGAGCATACGCCTGCTACCGTTTGGGACAATACGATGAAGCAATCAAGTATTCAAATATTGCCGTAAACTGTGCAGAAGATCCCGAAATTGCAGATTACATTTTGTGTGCAAACAAATATATTGAATTTACAAAAGCAGGAATAAGCAAAGATAAAATCACATCGGTTATCGGCAAGTTTTTTACAAAAAATGTTGTTGACAAACTACTTTGCAACCTCGAAAACGGAAAAACTCCATATGATGAGTTGCTTATTTGCTGTGAATACAATTGTGAAAACTGTAAATATCGCCAATACTGCAAATTCGAAAACGTTAAAGAAATAAACAACAAAGTCGGTGCAATTTATAATAAATTCACCGACGGACAAAACGAAAAAGAATTCTGTATTGTTGACTGATTAATGTTTTCAAAATACAACATAGAAATTGAAATATAAGAGTGAGAAAAATATGAAAAAAACATTAATTTGGTTTATCAAACTGTTTATATCAGGAATAACCGCATTGGCTATTGTTTCTGGTTTGTGCTTTTTCTACTACAATTTACCTGTTCATCACACCAACAAAACAGGGGCAACAGACTATCTTTGGGATAAAAATCACATATCGATACGCGGCACCGAAGGATTTGCCTTTACAAAAACAGATGAATTTGGATTTGTAAACACTTACCCCGATAAAAAAGATGAAGTTGATATATTGCTGATGGGTTCATCCCACACCGAAGGATTTAATGTAAACAGTGATAAAAACTACGCCTATCTTCTTAATAAAGAATTAAAAGAAAACGGATATGATAAGTATGCTTACAACATCGGCACATCCGCTCACGAATTTATCAGATGTTTAAAAAATCTTGAAAACGCTGTCGAGACATATACCCCTTCCGATTGTGTTGTCATTGAAACAAGCAATATAGTTTTTGATAAAAAAGCCTTAGAACAACTCAATAATGGCACATATCCAACTTTAGCGTCATACAGTTCCGGCTTAATATACCAACTGCAAAAGATGGACTTTTTCCGTTTGGCATATTCACAAATTTCAAGCTTTGTTAAAAAAGACACTACCCCACCCAGCAAAAATAATGACACCGAAAATATCGATGAATATCAAAAGCTAATTGAAACCGCCATTGAAAATGCCGGGAAAGTTGGAAAAGATAATAACTGCAGAGTTATAATTATGTATTGCCCCGATATTAATATTGATTATTATGGAAAAGTGATAGAGCAACCTTATTCAGCCGAACAAGAAATTTTCAAAGCGGCCTGTGAAAAATATGATGTGGAGTTTATAGATATGTTTACCGAGTTTGAAGAATCATACAACCAAACTCGCGTTATGCCTCACGGTTTTTCAAATACCACTGTAGGCGAAGGACACATAAACGAATCCGGTCACAGATGTATTGCTAAAAAACTTTATTCCACTATCATTGAGGGGTGATTTTCTATGGTATTTACAAGCATACCGTTTTTTGTTTTATTTACAGTTACATACTTACTGATTTTATTGTTTAATATTCCATTGGTACGTAAAAAGCTTTCAGAAAAAACACAGCTTTTACTAAAGCACAGCATTTTACTTATTGCAAGTTATGTGTTTTACGGTTGGTGGGATTACCGTTTTTGTTTTTTAATGTTCCTGCTCACACTGGTTGCATGGCTTTGCTCAAAGAAAATATACGAAAACAAAAACAAAAAACTTTTTTCGGTCATCGGCATAGTTTTCCCATTAGTAATTTTAGGATTTTTTAAATATTTTAACTTTTTCATTGATTCTTTCACAATATTATTTGGAATAGAATCTTCTGCAGTTCTAAATATAATTCTTCCTGTCGGTATATCTTTTTACACCTTCCAGTCGATGAGTTATACTATTGATGTACTCAAAGGAACAATATCCAGTCACTCTTTGTTTGATGTTGCATTATATATTTCATTCTTCCCGCAGTTAGTTGCAGGTCCTATTGTAAAAGCATGTGACTTTTTACCTCAACTTAAAAACAACGCGCCTTTAAAATTAAATAATTTAGTAACCGGATTACAAATCTTTATGTTCGGTATGTTTAAAAAGATAGTAATCGCAGATAACTTATCTGTTTTTGTAGATGATGTCTTTTCTAAACCTGTTGCGTTTTCTTCACTGACAGTCATCTTAGCGATAGTTTCTTATTCAATACAGATTTATTGTGATTTTTCGGGTTATTCCGATATGGCTGTTGGTATTGCAAAATGCTTTGGGTATGATTTCCTTGCAAACTTTAATATACCTTACATTTCCAAAAATGTAACTGAGTTTTGGAAAAGATGGCACATCAGCCTCTCTTCCTGGTTACAGCAATATCTCTATATACCTCTTGGCGGAAACCGCAAAGGGAAAGTTCGCACATACATAAACCTTTTGCTCACGATGGTTTTAGGCGGACTATGGCACGGAGCAAATTATACATTTATTTTTTGGGGTCTGCTACACGGTCTCGCATTATGTGTACATAAAGTTTATCTCAAGTTCAAAAAAGGTAACCATCAGACAAAAATCGGCTCTGCTGTTTCTATCTTTATAACCTATGTTTTTGTATGCATATGTTGGGTATTTTTCCGTGCAGACAACTTTACTACTGCAATTGATGTTTTAAAGAAAATGTTTATCTGGAGCGGCGGTATCACCCAAGTTTTCTCTTGGTCAATCTTTGGCATTGCAATATTGCTCATCGCTATCATTGCTGCAACAATAAAATCCAAAAAAAGCAACGAAAAATCTGTAAATGGTTTTTATCCGATTTTAAACCTTAACAAAATCAGCGGATTAATTATATTTATTGTCGAGATTATGATTATTGTAATGCTTGCATATACCAAATCCAATCCATTTATTTACTTCCAGTCTTAAAAAATCAGCCCCACAAAAGCCACGGTTTTGTGGGCACCCCATAACAAAAAGTCGCAGACCTTGTCGGTCGGCGACTTTTTTATTTTAAATATAACAAGAGCGTGTTGAATTCTTATTTTATAGAATTAGTAAAATATACAGTATCTATTCCCTCACCTCTGTCGTTTTTTATGCGATGGAATTCACCGATACCGAAGTTTGATAAAATTTTTATATGTACCGCGTTTGTTGACCAGGTACGAGTAAAAATATGATGATCGGGATAGAGTTCACAAAACAGATGCTCATACATTTTGTTTGTCAACCTTTTTCCGCGAGATTTAGGATGAAGCATAAGTGTGGAAAGATAGATATTGGGTGTTTTTGTGATGATTTCACTTGTGTAATTATGTTTATACGAAACAAATCCAAGCAGAGTGCCGTCATCATCAATTGCAGCAAGAATATCTTGTTTTTCCATCTCGGTATAATAATTAAGTATGCCGTTTTTGTCATACTCCCCCGACTTCAAGTCACTTTGAGTGGTAGAACTTCTTGACGAAAGCGGCGGCACAAAATCATTGTCGCAGATTTGCATTATTTCAAGAATTTCATTTTTATATTGATGTTTTTGTATATCTGTTAAAACTATAAATTGCATATCAATCTCCTTAGTCTTCCCATTCATCATCGGGAAGGATTATTGTGCCAAAATTTTCTTTTGAGGGTGTGTCTTCATCTTTTGAAGGAGTATCAACCGACGGTGACTGTTCTGTTTCTTCTTTCTTGTTGGGTTCGTCTGGTACCGATTCCTCAGGCAAATCGGGCTTTTTATTTTCGGAATCCGCGTTGTTTGTTACATTATCCTGGGGTATTGACTGTGAAGGTTTATCCTCGGGTTTTGAAACAGGTTTGTCAGAATCAACTTGAGGCTCTTTTTCAACTTCTTCTTTTGACGAAGGCACCTCAGGCTTATTGACTGTTTCCGATTGGGAGTTACTATTGACTTCCGGCTTTTTCTCACCGACATTTTCGGGAGATTGTGTCGGGGTTTTGGACGGTAAAGTCGGTAAATCGCCTTTCAAATCCTCTTTGTAACCATCATCTGCAGATGTATTTTTATCTGTTGTGTTTGCAGATGTTCCAGTCTCAATTTCATCTGCAGAAACATCATTTTCTGTTGGCTTTTTATCGGATTCAACGATTTGAGATTCATTATCGGGTTTTATATCTGTGTCACCGTTATCTTTAATATCAGGTGTACAGCCAACAATAAACGAGCATACTAAAATAAGTATAAGTATGATATTAATAGTGCTTTTTTTCATATTTTTTCTCATAGTTAATTTACATAAGCATAAGCAGAATCGCCATATTTCATCATTGCTTTTATCAATGCAGAAAGATTTGTATCGGTACTGTTCTGCTTTGCATAAGCATAAGATTCTATACTGTAACGGATGGTGTTGCTTACTGCGGTTTCTCCGTCATATACAGTTAAATAAACAGATTCGCTCATCTGACCGACATTTAAACCTTTAAAATATACATAATATCCGCCATCAGTAGCCTCAAAAGTATCACTAACAATAGTTATTTCCTCTCCGGTATCATTTTTTACTTTAACGGTCAAATTTTCAATATTATCAGCAGATATTTTAAAACGCATTGTAACGGATTTTTGAAGGTTTAAACCGCCGCTTTTCCACTGTACCGTTGGATTATCAATAGTTTCATATTCAAGATTCTGCACGGTATTAAGGGTTCGGTCTGTGGTTGTTCCCCACGATTTTTGTTGTTCTGTGAGATTTGCATTTACAAGAGCATCAGTTTTGTAATTTGTGTACTGCTGTGATGCCGAGCCGTAATTTAAAAGGTCAACAAGCAAAGTACGAAGTTCGGCATACTCGTCTGTATAGTATTTGTCGAGCATATTGTAGCAATACTCAGCAACGCTGTATTCTTTTGTTTCGCTGACATATGTAACACCATCATAGGTAGCATAAAGCGTTGCTTTTATTGTATCGTTCATTTGGTCAGGAGCAATATATTGTCTTCATCAGTAATGATAACATCAATAAGACAATTAAAATGTCCCTCTTTACTGTCGCCTAAAAGTACCGGTAGCCTCTTTTCTTTTAACCACTTGACAAAATTACTGAATTCTCGTGATGAAAACAGAGGTTCAATTGCTTTCCTGAGTTCGCTTTTCATCTCTTCCTCAGCACCCATAGATTCAGCAATAATAGTTTCTAAAAATTTTTCGCCTGCATCATAAACCGTTGCATATTCTATGCCATAAAAATAATATATTCTTTATATAATTCATTTTAAATTGTAACATAGTATACCTATGTTTGCAAATAGTTTTTATCACATTTTGTAGTATGATTAATATTATTCATAAGTCACTATAAAGATCAAGTCGACCTTACATAAATTAGAGTTATATTTTTTAATTGGCGGTTGACTTAATTTTAATATTGTGTTATTATGTTTAGCGTTGATATGCGGGTATGGCGGAATTGGGGACGTTTGTGAGCGCCGCCTGTGGCGGAATAAGCGAACAAAAAGGAGCTGCCGCGGTCGAAAGTTATCGAGCAGTGAAACTGCGAAGAAAATTTCGGTAACCGCAAAGGGAATGACGCGCGTAGCGCGACTGCCCTAAATTACAACTAAATATGCGGGTATGGCGGAATTGGCAGACGCGCTAGATTCAGGTTCTAGTGAAAGCAATTTCATGCAGGTTCGACCCCTGTTACCCGCACCACGTCGAAGCAAAGTCCGCTTTGCTTCGACTTTTTTATTTATGGCGCCCCACAAAGCCGTAGCTTTTGTGGGGTGTGGTTTTAAAAAGTCATCCGCACGTTTCCTTGCTTCTCCTTTTCACAAAAAGTCACGCTCGGCTCTACTGTTCAGTTGTAAACGCCTTCACAACGTCTCGTTGTCGCTACCAACTTTTTGTGAATTTTCGTTTAATCCTATATTAGCACTCGCACAAAAAAACCGACGTATTAAATACGTCGGTTTTTGTTTTATGATAAATTATTACATAAGTGAATTGTAAAGAGCAGTGATTTCTTCAACGCTGGTGTCGCGGGGGTTACCGGGACGACAAGCATCGTCATATGCTGACTGTGCAAGGAATGCAATATCCTCGGGTTTTACAATCTCTTTAAGATCTGCAGGAATACCAACATCGCTTGAGAGTTTTTTAACCGCGTCGATTGCAGCTTGTCTGTACTCTTCAACTGACATTGTTTCTGTGCCTTCAACGCCCATTGCCTGAGCAATATATTTGTATTTATCGCCTGTTGCGGGAGCATTATATTCCATAACTGTAGGAAGGATAATAGCGTTTGCAACACCGTGGGGTGTGTCATAAAGAGCACCGAGCGGATGAGCCATTGAATGAACAATACCAAGCCCTACGTTTGAAAAGCCCATACCTGCAACATACTGACCGAGAGCCATTCCCTCTCTGCCTTCTGCAGTGTTATCAACTGCGGCGCGAAGTGAACGTGCAATTATTTCGATTGCTTTTAAGTGGAACATATCTGAAAGTTCCCAAGCGCCTTTTGTGATATAACCCTCAATTGCGTGGGTGAGAGCGTCCATACCTGTAGCGGCTGTAAGACCCTTTGGCATTGTTGACATCATATCAGGGTCAACAACTGCGACAACGGGGATATCGTGAACATCTACGCAAACCATTTTACGATTGTTCTGAACATCGGTAATAACATAGTTGATAGTTACCTCTGCTGCTGTACCCGCAGTTGTGGGAACTGCGATAATCGGAACACATGGATTCTTTGTGGGGGCAACACCTTCAAGGCTTCTTACGTCAGAAAAATCGGGATTTGTAATGATAATACCGATTGCTTTTGCAGTATCCATTGATGAACCGCCGCCGATTGCAACAAGGCTGTCAGCACCGGCTGCCTTGAATGCTGCAACTCCTGCCTGTACGTTTTCGATGGTGGGGTTTGCCTTTACATCAGAAAACATTTCGTAAGCGATACCTGCATTATCGAGGATATCGGTTACTTTTTTTGATACACCAAACTTAATAAGGTCGGGGTCAGATACAACAAGCACCTTTTTAAAGCCTCTTGCCTTAATCTCATCAGGAATAGCATTGATTGCACCTGCACCGTGATAAGAAGTTTCGTTAAGTACAAATCTGTTCATAGTTTTTTCTCCTTAAATAAATTTAATTAACAATTAAATTATACACTTAAACGCCTACCAATTCAAGTATAAACATCTTGAATTTTTAGACTATATATAATATAATTTAGAAAAACAAAAAAGGACAGTGATTGTTATGACAAAAATCGATATAATCTCGGGTTTTCTGGGCGCTGGAAAGACTACGCTTATAAAAAAACTCATTAAAGAAGGCTATAAAAACGAACAACTTGTTATAATTGAGAACGAATTTGGCGAAATTGGTATTGACGGCGGATTTTTGAAAGAATCCGGTATTAATATCACCGAAATGAACAGCGGTTGCATCTGTTGCTCACTTGTTGGTGACTTCGGACGCGCACTCAGCGAAGTAATTGAAAAATATTCGCCCGACAGAGTTGTTATCGAGCCATCAGGTGTCGGCAAACTTTCCGATGTTATTGCTGCTGTCAAAAACGCAAACTGTAAAGGCGCTGTGCTTAACAGCTATACCGCAGTTGTGGATGCAAAGAAGTGTAAAATATATCATAAAAACTTCGGCGAGTTTTTTAATAATCAAATTGAAAGCGCAAGTACTGTTATTTTATCACATACAAGCGGTCTTGCCCAAGACAAGCTTGACAAAGCACTCGAAATAATAAAAGAATTAAACGAAAAAGCGCTTGTTGTAACAACAGATTGGGATAAAATCGATGGCAACAAACTTCTTGACGCAATAGAAAACGACAACAAATCGGTTGAAGACGCTTTGCATATTAAGCATCACCACCACGAACATGATGAACATTGCGACTGCGGTTGCCATGACCACGAGTATGAGCATGAGCATGAGCATCATCACCACGAACATGATGAACATTGCGACTGCGGTTGCCACGACCACGAGCATGAGCATCATCACCACGAACATGATGAACATTGCGACTGCGGTTGCCA
>JAZKZG010000134.1:0-5153 GCA_045612565.1 Eubacteriales bacterium | reverse complement strand
CGGAATATCAATGCTTTGCAGATTTTTACATCTATAAAACGCGTATGAGCCAATCGTAACAACGCTTTCAGGAATTATTACATTAGTCAGCGATGTACATTCTCGAAAAGCATAGTTACTTATCTTTTTTATCGTATTAGGAAGTGTTACACTAACAAGATTTTCACAACCGTCAAATGTTGCTCTAAGTTCTTCAACGGGATATCCGTTGACTGTTGCGGGAATGGTAACACTATCCTTGTCATCTGAACAATCAATGGCTATTGCCTGATTGTTCATGAATGTGTATTTCACCCCATCCTGTTCCAAGACGGTAGGTAAATTAACTCCATCATAGAGGTAATACAATCGATTACCTTCTTTAGCAAAAGTATGTGCATAAGAATTTTCGTAAACACATACTATCGTATTAGTAAAGAAAGAATCGCCATACATTTTGGTTACACTTTGGGGAATTACAACACTTTCAATCTTATCACATCCCCAAAATGCGCAAGAATATATCTCGGTTATCCCTTCCTCAAGATACACATATTTTAAATTCTGACAGTTTTCAAATCCATTTACTTTTTTAACACTTTTAGGGATAGTTACACTTTCGATGGATCCTATATTTTCAAAAGAATGGGAACTTATGTATGTTACGCCTTCTGGTATAACCAAATCTTTTAACAAAGTGCCATTCAAATACATATTTGCACCTTCGTCTGCAATAGCAAAACTCGGCATACTCATTTCACACCATGCACCCACGTCACTTATATAGATGTTCGACAATTCAACATTGGCAAATGCAGAATCACCAATTGCTTTTAGCGTCGAAGGGAAAGTAACAGTTTTTAACCCACTGCTCCAAAATGCATTGCTTTCTATACTCGTTACGCCTTCAGGTATTACAAGTTCTGTAAGAGAACTGCAATAAGATAATGCATCTACTGATATTTTTGTTATATTATTAGATAATTTTATATGAGAAAGTTTAGAACACGAACAAAAGGCTCTTGACCCAATACTAGTTACACTATCCGGAATATCAATGCTTTGCAGATTTTTACATCTATAAAACGCGTATGAGCCAATCGTAACAACGCTTTCAGGAATTATTACATTAGTCAGCGATGTACATTCTCGAAAAGCATAGTTACTTATCTTTTTTATTGTATTAGGAAGTGTTACACTGACAAGATTTTCACAACCGTCAAATGTTGCTCTGAGTTCTTCAACGGGGTATCCGTTGACTGTTGCGGGAATGGTAACGCTATCCTTATCATCTGAACAATCAATGGCTATTGCTTTACCATCTTGTATATAATATGTAACATCATTAAGTTCAATTGTCTCGGGAGTTGCTGAGGGATTGATGATTTCGTAAGGGATTGCATTTTCAACCGCATAAGAACAAGCATAACTATCCTCATTACACCAGATTGTGAGTTTGGGGCAGTTTGCAAAAGCGTCTGTGCCGATAGCGGTTACGCTGTCATACAAAATAACAGAGTTAAAGTTGTCGCAACCATAAAACGCCTCATCACCGATGGTGGTCAGCGTCTCATTTGTTACGATACAAACGAGTGCATCGGCATCGTAAAAGGTTTTGTCGCCGATTTCGGTGATGCCTTCTGCCAACGTTACGCTGTTGATGGTATCGTTATCGGCAAATAATTCATCACCAAGCCTTAGCACCTGTTTGCTGGCACCTTCAACCGTTACGGTTGCGGGTACGAACACGTCGGTGGCAGTGCCGTTGTATGCTGTTACAGCCACACCGTCGCCATAGGCTTCGGTCTCCCACAATTCTGTGTCAGAACCGCTTTGTGTTTGCGTTTCCGCTGCAAAAACAGCTGTCGGAAGCATCATAGCAATCATAACAATCGCTAAAACCCCGCTCAGAATACGCTTAAAGACTGATTTTTTCATCATAAAAAAACCTCTTTCCCAAAATATAAAGTATATAAAATTGTATACTTTTACAAATACAATTATATTTCTTAATAATTTATGTGTCAACAAAAAATTTCTTGCAACGGGATAAGATATAGCAAGTTCGTCATCTTTATATTTTATTGACTGTATCATAACAATCAAGTCTTTTAAATTTATCTATAATCGTATTGATTATTTTTAAGTATTAAATTATACTAAGTTTAACATTGTTAAATAAACGAGGTAAAAAATATATGACAACTATAAAGTTTTTGTTTCCTGTAGACGGTGATTTTGTCAACAGCCGCGATGGCGAGTGGGCAGACGGCGCACTGTACGTTGATTTTTTATTAAAAGCCGACACTGCACCGACGGTAAACGGAATAAAAGCGCAGTTTTGTAATGATAAAAATTGCTACGTTGCAAAAGTTCCGCTTTACGGCTACCGCAACAGTATCGTTGCAAATGCAGACGGTGTTGAAAAAATCATCGCAGTGTTTGTTATGACAGATGAAAAACTTAAAAAGTACCGTCTTTCAAGCGATGACAATATAAGATTTTTAAAAGAACTCACCGAGAACGACTATAAATCGATATTCGACCACCCCTACCTTGCGGTTTATAAAAAAGCACACGATCTCTACGGTGCCAAGGTACACCTCAACATCCACTACGCTTTTTGCGATGAATCGCGCTCTCTTTTTTCTGACAATCACGAATATTTTGATTTGACAATGATGACAGACAGATACAAAGATGAGTTTATTGCAAACAGCGACTGGCTCAAACTTGCATTCCATTCAAAAGCAGAGTTTCCCGAAAAGCCCTATAAATATGCCGATAGAAAAACCGTGCGTGACGACTGCACCGCTATATGCCGCGAGATATGTCGTTTTGCAGGAAAAGAATGTATAAGCAACACCACCACACTGCATTGGGGTGAAGGCAACCGCGAAGTTATACGCGAACTTCGTTCAATGGGCTTTACCTCACTTACAGGATATTTTAAAAGGGGTAATGACGGAATGCCCGTTGTCAGCTATTACGTTGACGGTGATACACTTGACAGACTCGACAAACGCGATTTTTGGATGGATACAGCAGAAGATATGATATTTGGACGCATCGACCGAGTGCTCAACATCGGCAAGATTGAAAACGTACTTGCTGACGTAAAAGCGGTCACTGAGCACCCTCACAGAGGCGGCTTTGTATCGATAATGATTCACGAACAGTATTTTTATTCCGATTATAATAACTTCCTGCCCGACTTTGAGGCGCGTGTGCTTGAGTCGTGCAAAATACTCTGCGATTGCGGTTACGAGGGCGCACACATCGCGGATATACTGAAAGAACGTAATCTTTGTGACAATCCAAAATTCAGATAATCAAAAGACGTACGACTTTTTACCAAAAAACATCACCATAGACCATACCTCGAAGGAATCGGGACCGTTATATTGACTTTTCTTTTAGCCGAGAGTATAATATCAAAAAACACGATAAGTGTATATAAAGGAGTAGCATTATGTTACAAGTAGGATTTTCAAGGATTGATATTACACCGCCGTTTGGAAACGACGTGTCTGGTTATTATGTACGTCGTATTGCCGACGGTATTCTCGACCCGCTGTACGTCAACACAATTGCCGTAACAAGCGGTGATGACACCATTATTCTTATGGCAACCGACTATATCGGCATTACTATGCCGTTTGCTGTTAAAATCCGCGAGACAGTTTCAGAGCGAGTGGGTGTTCCTGCTGACCACATTTTATTGGCTGCATTACACCAACATACCGCACCCCGTCTTGACGATAATGCAATGACACGTCTGCGTGATACAAACTTTATTGACGTCGTAATCCGTAAGCTTGCCGACTCTGCACAGATGGCTATGTACGATCGCCGCGATGCAACAATGTCCACGGCACTGACCGAGGTCTCGGAGCCGATTTCATTTGTTCGTCGTTATTTTACAGACGACGGCATCGTTAAGACCAATCCCAACACCGATAAATATAATATAGTGAGCCGTTGTGCTGAGTCTGATAATTCGGTTCGTATTGTGCGCTTTACCCGTGAGGGTGCAAACGATATCGCACTCGTTAACTTTTCAACACATCCCGACGTCATCGGCGGAACCAAGTGGTCTGCAGACTGGCCGGGCTTTACCCGCCGCTTTGTAGAAAAGGACCTTGATGACGTTTCTTGCATCTTCTTTACAGGTACACAGGGTGACTCCAACCACATAGATTATTTCAAACCCAAGGGAGATAGAAAAAAAGGTGCTAACGGTTATGAACATAGTCGTTATATGGGACGCACGGTAGCTGATGCCGTTGTCGCTGCATGGGACAAGACTATACCGATGACTGATGAGGGCATATTTGCAGAGCATACGGTTTTGTACAATCTGACCAATACCGAGGGCATTGAGTATTATGACGATGCCGAAGCATATAATAAAGAGTACTACGAAAAATCAGATTCGAGCAACTGGACCAATTCCAAAACAACGCACCCCTACATCCAAAGCATCGCACACTCCACACGAATTCTTTCACTGCGTACGGCTCCCATCTACCTTCCCGTTCCGCTGACCGTTATAGGCATCGGCAAGGTGGCTCTCGTAGGCTTTGGCGGTGAGCCTTTTACTTCGTACAGTTCTTTGCTGAAGGAAGCCGCACCCGATAAGTTTATGATGACTGTAGTTTGTGCAAACGGCTTTGAGGGATATTTCCCGACTGCCGAGGCATTTGCACAGGGCGGATATGAAGTAATCAGCTCGCTTTATACACCTGAACTCGAAGAACAGATTCTTACCGTTTCCAAGGAAATGCTGAATAAGTTTTAAATTTAAAAACTCCTTATCCCATTCTGGATAAGGAGTTTTTTGTAAGTTGCATCGATTTAGATATCAGCGTTAAGCAATTCGATAAATTGGAATTTATCTCTTGGTTAGTTTTTTACACCAAGTCCATTTTCCACATTTAGTACACTTCAACAATCTTCTGGTTGGCGTTTGCATCAACAAGGCAATCTCTTTATAGTTAGGACCAAACATATGTTGACAGTTCTTACATTCATAATATCCTGTTTCCACTTTGTATTTAAGAGCAATAACGCAAGGAATTATAAATAGTATAACAGACATCATTATCATAAAATCTTGAAATCCACATTCAGGAATAAGTAGTGAGATTAAAGTAATCAAACAAATAAGTGCT
>JAZKZG010000133.1:0-14387 GCA_045612565.1 Eubacteriales bacterium | reverse complement strand
AGCGATTAAGAGTGATTGCATTTGAAATTGAGCCTGCAAGGATATCGGCATTGATAAAGCGCATAAGGTCTGGGCTATAGTCACGAGCACGCATATAGTAAAGACCATTCGGTTCAGTAATTACACCGTCACGACCATTGTATGTAAAGATTACATCGCTATAACCTAAGTGTTCCGTTACTTTGCCGTATGTATCATACTTAAATCTATCGGTGATAAAACCTTGCATATCAGTTATTGCAACTGTACTGCCACGATAATCAAAATGATAGGTTTTGAATATACCGTTTGTTTCCTCGCCAATGAGACCATTGCCGTAAACATATTTAGTATACACCCCATCTGTGTTCTTGACAAGTAGTTTTGACAATTTAGCATTTGTGTCGTATACATAGTTTGTTACATTATCACAGCATTTTGCTTTAATTCGAACATCCTCAGCATTGTATGTATATTCATAATCACCCGCCGAAATAAGTCTGTTAGACGAGTCGTAAGCAAAATCGGTCAGTTGGCCTTCAAGCTCTGCATAAAGCATATTGCCGTCGGCATCGTAATTTATAAGGTGAGTGTTTTGCGAAGTGAGTTTGTTATAGTCGTCATACGTGCAGTTGTTATTTAAAACATTACCTTTTGCGTCGTAACTATAGTTTTCTTCAACACCGTTTATTGTTCGTTTTGTTACACGTGAAAGCTCGTCATAAACATAGCTTGTTTGTGTGTTTGTTGAAAGGTCAGTTTCTGTAATGATTCTGCCGAGCTTGTCGTATGTCAAAGCATAACCCGATACAATAACATCACCGACCTTTTCGCAAAGTTGTGTTATTCTGTGTGCTTTGTCATATTCTACCGTAGTTACGCTTGCGTCAGGTTTTGTTGCACTCACAAGCAAATTATTTTCATCATATGTGTACGATGTAATTCTTCCTGCCCAGTCGGTGACTGTTTCAAGATTTCCGTTGGCATCATAGGTGTAGGTTACACTTGTGTTGTCGGGGTATTTGATGGATGTGAGTTTACCCACATTGTTATAACTATATTCTATGGTGTTTCCAAACGGATCTGTTACGCTTGTTATTCTATTGAGTGCATCAAATGTTCGAATAGTTGTTCCGTGCTTATCTGTAACAGAGGTCACGTTACCGTTTGCATCATAGAGATAACTAACTGAATCTTCAGGTGTTACATATCCTGTAATTCTGCCGTTGGCATCGTAGAACATCTTATGCTTTTGTCCGCGAGCGTTTGTATACTGTTCTTTCAGGCTAAGCTCGTTATAGGTGTACTCCTTTGTATCGCCAGACGTTGTCGTTTCACCGATAAGTCGCCCGTTTATATCATAGGTGTATGATGTGCCGATACTGTCAGGACCTTTAAGACGTGTTATGTTACCCATAACGTCATATTCGGCTCTGCTTACAGACTGAAGCTGGTTTGATACATATATATTTTCACCCTTTGAATTATATCCGAACTCTTTTTTGTTGTTTAGCGGGTCGATGATTCTATAAAGGGAGCCGTTTAAACTGTAAATATAATTTGTAGTATTGTTTTCACCGTCTGTAACCGATGTAGGAAGGTTTATAGCGTTATATACTGTTTTTTCTATTGTATTTCTTTTGCCGTCCAATACCCGTATGACATTTCCGTTTGCATCGTAAGTGAATATATGAGTATGTCCTTTAGCATCAACAATTCTTACACGTCTGCCTAATGAATCGTAATAATACGATTCGGAATTGCCTGAAGGATCTGTTGTTTTTACAAGTCTGTTACAACTGTCATATGTGAATGTTGTGGTATTATTCAAAGCATCAGTAATTGATGTGACATTGTTAAAATCGTCATATGTGAATGAAGTTGTGTTTCCGTTTGCATCGGTTTGTGTAAGTTTATTACCATAAGCGTCATAAGTATATGTCACTTTATTACCGAGAGCATCGGTTTTGCTTAAAAGGTCACCTGCAGTGTTATATGCATAAACAGTGCTTCCTCCAACTGAATTTACACTGCGAACAAGTCTTGACATACAGTCGTAGTAATTACGAGTAATATTACCGTCATTATCGGTTATTGTCAATACATTTCCGTTTGCATCGTAGGTTTTTGATGTAACTGCACCTTTAGCATTGATTTCTTTTATCACATTACCCACTGCATCGTATTCGTATTGTGCGATGGTATTATGTGAAGACATTATTTTTATAACTCTGCCCACTTCATCATAGTGAGTTTCTTTTACTGTACCATTGGAATCTACCGTTCTTACAAGTCGGTCTTCACCGTCATAGTCATAGTCAGTGAAAAATCCCATGGCATTCTGAGAGCTTATTAGCTTCATATTGCCGTTATATGTGAAAGTTGTAATGTTGTTTTTAGCATCTTTTTGCGATATCTTTTGATAATTGCAGTTATATGTATATGTAACTGTATTATTATTTGCATCTGTTATGCTGACAACGTTTCCTAAATAATCGTATTGATAGTAAGTTGTATTATATAGTGGGTCTGTTTTACAAACCATTTGACCTAAATCATTATATTCATATGATGTAACATTACTTTGTTCATCAATCACTTTCTTGAGTAATCCTTTTTTATAAATATATATAATACACTCTTTGTCACCTGTTTGTTTTAATGCTGGCATACCATTTGTATCATAAACATATCTAGTCTTTGTGCCACGAAGGTCTATATGTTCTACCAATTGGTTCCGTTCATTATATCTAAAATTTTCTATGCCGCCATTAGCATATATTATTTTAGAAATATTACCATAGTCATCATATTCGAAAATAGTTGAATCACCGTTTTTATCAGTGAATTTCACGGGTTGATTAAAACTATTGTATTCTGTTATCTTGCTATTTCCAAGCGCATCTGTTTCTTTGGTGATGTTATTGTTTTGATCATATTCATATTCCTTTTCGTTACCTAATTCATCAATATATTTAACCAAAAGACCTTTTGAATTATAAATACGTGTACTTGAATCCCCGTTACGATTTTTTGTAATGCGTTTATTACCTTGATAACTAAATGTGGTAGGGAAGTTGCATTCGGCATCTAGTTGCCTCACCACTCTACCTTTTGAACAATCATATACATTTGTGAAATATACAGTTCCTTCATCATCTGTGCCGGTATTTAATCTACCAAAATCATCGTATGTATAACGTAGATTATGATTGTTTACGTCACATATATTTACAAGAAAACCATTCGAATATGATAAGTTTGCACGTCTTCCAAAGTCGTCATATACTGTAACGACTTTTCCTTCTACGTCCATCTGTAAATGAATGCTCTTATTGGTGACACAATCCATTATTGTTACACAGTTTTCACAATAACATAGCAATGTTTCAAACCCGTTATGATCAACAATTTTTTCAAGTCTGCCGTACCAGTCATAATATTCAATGCGTTTATTGTTGCAATTAAGAACATACTTATCATTTTCTATCTTTATGTAATATCCATTTTTATTCACGGTACTACATACATATATATTATTTTTGTGATAGGTGAATTTACTGAATTCAGCAGGTTTTTCGTATAAGTATATAGAACAGCAATCATCAAACATTAATTTTTTTTCATAGTTATGGTGCCATCCATAGCCTAAAGCGCCACTTGCATTATGTGTCGAGTTGTAATGTGCACTAAAGACTAAATTTTGACCGCCAAACAAGTTAATAATATCATTTTTTATTGTATGGGCACCAGTATACGCATCAATGGGGTCAGCAACATTGTTTTCTGGTGCTGTGTTTTGATTTTCTTCCTCATGTTCTGGATCGGGATAGGTGATAATTGGTGTAATAATATCACAGCAATCAGATGAGCCACCGATATGAGTCCCGGAGGATATAGATTTATAACCAAGATGAATTGAAACATTTGTAAAAATTGATTCTCTTGATTGAATGTGAATACAATAAGTTGAGAATTTTTTTAGCGATAAATCTGCGGAAAAATTATATATATTAACACCGTAGTCACTTACGGCATTATCCGAATAATCTTTAACAACAATATTTATTGGATTATTAGAACTAACACAAATACTATATGTTCCATTATTGTTACCTGAGTGAGCATCTTCTACAATTGCATCAAAGCAAATTGTTGCACCATTCCCGTTAAATTGAAGCGAACTCGTAGAAGGAACGTACATTGAATAATGTGTTAAAGATGGAATATATGTTATATTACCACTATTGTTTTCATTTCCATCACACAAATTGTTTTCGTTTCCATCGCACAAAGATGATATTGAATAATTCGTATTTTGCATCAATGCACTTGACTTTGATATCGTTTGTTCTTTTGATAAATCCTCTGCAAGTACAAGTACCGAATCATCTGTTAATAATTTGAAATTTGAATTATTTTCCATTTTACTTTTCCTTTTTTATTTGTTTTTGCAGCTGCAAATATACCCTAACACCTAAATAGGACAAAAAGCGTCCCAATTAAAAAGTTTTTTTAAAATTTTTCAAAAAAACTCGTCGAACAAAAAATCGACGAGTTTTTTATTTTTTTGATTTAAATAGGACAGGTTTTGTCCGGTTTAACATTTATCATTAAATTACGACAAAAAATCACAACAAAAAACGAGGAGGTGAAAATTTGACTTGTGCAGAACGAAGAAAAGAGATACTGCAACTAATTTCTGCGCGAAAATATGAAAAAATATCAAATTTAGCCACAGAATTTGATGTTTCAGAAAGAACTATCAGGCGTGATATTAAAGTTCTTTCGCTTACCGAACCACTATACACAGTAATGGGACGACACGCAGGGGGCGTATATATCGTTGATAGCTATCGCTCCAACAAAACCTATTTTGACGATAAAACGTTATATGTTTTATCAAAAGTTTTATCTTATATAGAAAACAATGCCTATTGTTGTTTTAACGAGATAGAAATAAACATAATCATTGATTTAATAAGAAATTACACAAAACCAATAAGGAGTAAAAAATGAACATTCACGAAAAAAATCTTACATTAAAATTATGTGACTACATTGACCCAGATGTAAAAAGTATTGCTGAAATGATTCCGAAACATGCCACACCCGCTGTTTTAGGACATTTGTTTTTTAACAGGATGCAAGGCGTTGCATACGGAACATTACTTAAAAATGACCTTTTAGGGTTAGTAAACAGAGAATTCAGAAATTCTCTCAAGAACGCCTATACAACAAATATAGAAAAGAACGAGAGCTTTTTCAAATGTCTTGCTATGTTAAGCAACATTTTAAAAGAACATCGTTCAAAGTATATTATGCTCAAGGGTGCGGCTCTTTGTAAAACCTATCCCGAAGGCTACAGAACCTCAAACGATATTGATTTACTTGTACGTCCTAAAAACATAACTACAATAGGCAAGGCATTAAGTGACGCAGGCTTTAAGCAGGGACACATAAAAAACGAAAAGTTTGTTGAAGCAACACGCTCGGAAATAATTGAGTCGAGAATCACACGTGGCGAAACAACGCCATACATTTTGGAAGTGAATCTTCCTTATATGAAATATTTAGAGGTTGATATTAATTTTTCCCTCGACTATAAAAGCAGTAAAAAAGACCTACTTGAGGTTTTTTTCAGTAAATACCATTCTATAAGAATTAATGATACCGAAATAAGAGTTTTACCCGACGATGCGTTTCTTGTGCATTTGTGTTGTCATTTATATAAAGAAGCAACCACTATGCCCTGGATAAGAATGCACCGGGATATGACCCTATATAAATTCTGCGACATTTACACAATGGTCAGCAAGATGTCACCAATTGATGCAAACAAATTTTTCATTTTTGCCAAGAAATTAGATATGGAAGATTTGTGCAGTTGTGTAATCCTTTGGACAGCAGATTTATTCGATATAAAAAATGAATATATTGTCAAATATGCTCAGCACAATCTTTTGGACAACAAGCAGATTTTAAACACTGTCTTTTCCCCTAAAGACAACAAAATATATAAATATAAAGAAACACGAGTCATTGAACGATTTTTTGACAATGACAGAGTGAATTTATTGGAGGTGGTTTCAGATGCAGAAATTAAATATGACAGAACATAAAACAAACGGTTTGTTATTCACTTTTTGCGGGCTTGACGGTTGCGGCAAAACAACAATGATAACAAAATTAGTCAAACAACTCAAAGATTACGATTGCTTTGTTACGAAACAGCCTACAAATGATGTTAGAAATTCTAAAATTTTCAGAACATATCAGGACAGCCCCGAACACGATGATTATGATTATCGCAGTTTATCACTTATGGCTGCAAGTGACCGAATCCAACACACAAATCACACAATCTTACCACAATTAAAATTGGGCAAAATTGTTATCAGCGATAGATATATCTATTCGTGTTTAGCAAACTTACGTGCCAGAGGATATACAAAAGACAAGTGGATATATGAAATATCAACATCAATAATCAGGCCCGATATTGCATTCTTCTTTGATGTGCCGGTTGATGTTGCTGTAACACGTATCAGAAGCAGAAAAGAAGAACAGTTCAGTTATATTGATATGGAACTTCAGCACAAATTACAAAAAGAATACAAAGATATCTGCAAAGCAAACCGCGGGGTATTAATACCTACAGATATATCAATCGAAGAAACATTTAATATTGTACTTGAAAATGTCAAAAAAGTATTGGAGGAGAAAAGATGAACACAGAAGAAAAAGTAATTGAGATTTTTGAAGAATTGAGCGGATTGGACGACATTGATTTAAACGATAATATCCAAGTGGATATAAATCTTGATAGTTTAGAACTTGTCACCATGATTTTACAGGTCGAAGATATTTTTGAAATTCAGCTCGACGAATCTGATATGAATCCATTCGACCTTACAACTGTCGGAGATGTAGTAAACCTCGTAAAAAAATATATTGGAGGAACAGATGAAAAAGAGTAAACAATTACCGCTTACTGAGCCCGTATATACATCTATACAATCCCAAGCAGCATCCGCCGCTATAGCTGATAATCCAAGCATCCGTAACTGGTACCTTAATAATACTATGATTTTAAACTGTCAAAGTAAATTTCTTCACGGATATTCCTCTCCACTTATGCATGTACGATGGACGCATATCATTGATATTCCTTGTTTTGACAAAATAACAATAGACACTAAATACTTGGGAAATAATTTTCATTATACGATTAAAGCACTTATTGATGATGGTTATTACATATATTTTAGACGCTTAGACGACTATTATCTTACAGGGAAAAGCTGGTATAAAAAACGTCATTTTAGCCACGACGGACTGCTATATGGCTACGATGATAATGATAAAACATATAGTGTATATGCATATAATCAAGAATGGCTTTTAAAAGAGTTTAAAGTAGAACAACGAAACTTCACATTGGCAAGAACATCCCTAATTAAAAGAGAGAACAAGTATTGTGTGTTATATGGATTTAAGCCGAAATCCGAAGAATACAAGCTTATACCATCAACAATCTTATTTAATTTAAAAAAGTATCTCGACTCTGATATAAAAAAATATCCGCCGGAAGTAGAGGGTGACGTTGACGGTATTGTAGTTCACGAATATCTGATGATGTTTATAGATATGTTATATGAAGACAAAATCCCTTACGAAAAAACGGACTGGCGAGTATTCAGGTTTTTATGGGACCACAAAAAAATAATGTTAGAACGAATAATTGCTGTAGAAAAAGAACTTGGATTTGACGATTCAATAAGCAAAAAATATGACCTCGTTTATAAAGAATCAAATAACATCAGAATGCTATATGCATCTTATACTAAAAGACGCAGAAACTCTCTGCTACTGGCAATAAAGAAAAAATTAGAGTTCATATACGAGCAAGAACTTGATTTATTACCAAAGCTGGTTAAGAAAATGGAAGAGGTGCTTGAACAGTAATGTTATGGGATTATTTAAAAACCAAGATGATGCTTTATTCAAACCAAAAAATATGCGAAAACGATGCTTCCTTAACATATGAAGAAACGATAATTTTTGCCGAAGAATTTTCAAAGAAATTAAAAGGACAAGCTTGCTGTGTAATATACTGCAAATCAGAAATGTCTGCAGCCATCGCTCTCTTAGCATGCTTTGCCGCAAAGGTAACGGCGGTCCCCGTTTCTTCAAGATATGGAGATGCACATTGTCTTAAAATAATGGAAACTGTAAGTCCAACCTGTGTAATAACTGACTCAAATTCTGAAATTACATTAACAAAAATACCGACGTCAAATTATATCAAACCTAAAGAACACCCTGCGGTAATAATATTCACTTCGGGTACAACCGGTACTCCAAAAGGTGTGATGCTTAGTGAAAGTAATGTTGTTTCAAATGTTAAAGATATTGAAGACTATTTTAAAATTACTAGTGAAGACAGCATTCTTATATCAAGACCCATTTATCATGTTGCGGTTATCACAGGGGAGTTTTTGATATCCTTGATATCAGGAGTGAAAGTATGCTTTTATTCAGAACAATTCAACCCGATTAATATTATAAATGAAATAAAAAAGCACAATATATCCACATTTTGTACTACCCCAACTCTAATGAATACCTTATCAAGATTTATAAAGAAAGATACTGCTTTACATTTATCAAATATTGTTATAAGTGGCGAATGTTTAAATCTTTCAACTGCAAAAAGTATTAGAAAAGTTTTTCCTGACACTAAAATATATTGTGTATATGGTCTTACAGAAGCAAGCCCGCGTGTTTGTTATCTTTCACCCGAACAATTTGATTCTTTTCCTGAAAGTATTGGTGTTCCACTTAATTCAGTGGAGGTAAAAGTTGTTGATAAAAAAGGACGCATTATTACAGAAAACGGCGAAGGCATACTATGGGTTCGCGGCCCGAATATAATGATAGGATATTATAATAATCCAACTTTGACAAAGTCAGTAATCAAAAAAGGTTGGTTATGCACTAATGATATCGTAAAGGTAGATGCTTTTGGAAGAATGTGTGTCCGTGGCCGAAATGACAATATGATAATACGAGCCGGAATGAATATTTATCCACAAGAGATTGAAGCCGTCTTAAAAAAAGATTCCCGTGTAAGCGAGGTTCTTGTCTATGAAGAAAAATCCAGCGGCATCACATCAAAATTGTGCTTAAAAATAGTCGGAGATTTTAAAGACATTAGTGAAATACATAGTCTTTGCAAAAGTCTGCTTCCCGCATACCAAATACCAACAAAAATAATATTATTAGAAGAACTCCCCAAGACTTGCTCTGGGAAAATAATAAGAGGTGCAAAAAATGATTGAATATGAAAAGAAAATAATGCTTACAACAGAAGAATATAATTATCTTTATAATTATTTTTCGTCTTATGGAGAGACCAAGACCCAGGTTAATTATTATTATGACACTCCTGAATATACAATGAATTCACTTGGTGTTACTTGTAGAATACGCGAAAAAGATGATACCTATGTTTCTACAATTAAATCTCACAATGCTGACTTACCTGAGTGTAATATCGAAACTACTCGCAAGGCACAAAACATATGGGATACCGCTATATTTGAAAGTTTAAGACTAAAATTTCAAGGCGCAATCACTACAATACGTACAGAAGTAAATCAATCAAATGGTATAAATATCGCTTTAGATAGAAATATCTATCTTGACAAAGTTGATTGTGAACTGGAAGTTGAATATCCAAACGGAAAAGCAGAAGAGGCAGAAAAATATTTAAATAACATTGCCAAGTTTCTTAAAGAAAATAACGTCATTTCAAATTGTAATGAATTTATATCTCGCGCTTCCATTCCAATGAGCAAATCTGAACGTTTCTTTATGAGAAAAATAGATCTTTCGGGAATTTATTAAGGAGAAAAAATGGACAATGTTTTAAATAAAATCAAAAAAATACGAAACGAGAAAAATCTTATTGTTGATTTGAACAATAGCAATAGATATCGCATTATTGTTGATAATCAAAATAATACACATAGTGCGTATTATTTTAGTTCTCCGATATATAATGAGCAAACTAAAAAGTTGGTGACACCTCGTTTTACACAAAAAGATAATATTATTTATCATATGGGTACTAATGCTGAAATTAGTATTGAAAATAGCATAATAATGAAAAATAAATATGGGAGTTGTAGTCTGAGCATCCCTTCTAAGCCCATAATGGAAAATGAAAGTTTATTAAAGTGTGAAGATGATTACATTATTCCAACAACCAACGGTATTATGTATAAAGCGGATTTAAAAAAGAAAAGGGAAATAGTTATTAAGCTTAGGGTGCATAACCCAAATTTGGGTATACTTAGCAATGATTGTTTTTTTGCAATAATGAAAAGTAATTACAAACCATTTATAACTATTTCAAATATTGGAGTGTATAGTGACAATCAATTGGTATCGCCAGCATTAATGTCGTACCGTCAATTTGATAAAAATACATTTGAACTAAAATTTGTTTCGGTATGTGATGGTGATAGTTTACTAATTGATATAAATTTACATGAATCCAAGCTTATACAAGATACTACAGTGGAAAGTTTACATCCTAAAAAGAAAAATGCTTTTGGAGAAGTTGCCTTTATTGGAAATAATAATCTTTTAGGTACTCAGTGGTTATATATACGACCGGAAATGATAAATATGTTGGATTTATTTAATAAGGAAATTGTAAAAGTAATGTTATATCTTCCACGGTTAAATAATGTTAAATTACCTATTTGTGCGTATAAAACAATTCGTAGATTTTGTAGTTTTGGTTCTAATTGGAACAATAAAGTAAGTGGTAGCTTATTGATAGGTAATGCTAATTACGTTGATAATTTTTTAACATTAGATATTACAGATGTAGTGAAAAAGTTTTCTTTTTCACTGGGCGGAATAATACTAAAGCCTGATTTTTCTGATGCAAATTTTGTTGCTGTTGCTACAGGTGACTGCTATTGTAATTCACCTATTATAGAAATTATGTATAAGTCATAAATCAGTTGGGTTTTATTGTAAATTCATATGATTTTTTAAAATTGATTTATAAATAATAACATCTTGTTTTGAAAAGTCTGTCACGTATACATTTTCTATATAAAATAATATTTTTAGTAGCAGTTCTATATCCGATGATGTAACTTTTTTATAATATGGATTAAACCATTTAGTAACATATATACCGCCTGAATATCTACCTTGCACAGTATAAATTCCTTCTGTCCTGCTAAGCACCTCAATATCTCTTCTAATCGTTCTATTGGAAACTTCAAATTCATTAGCAAGTTCAATTGTTGTAATATGCTTTCTAAAAAACAAAATCTCTTTTATTTTATTTCTTCTATCTATAGAATTCACAATTGTTTTACCCTTTCTGTTAAAACTCAATAAAAAAAAAGAGTCAAGAACGTTATTATTAAACGTTCTTGACTCTTTTGGCTTCAAGCAAATAAAGTGATTCATTTTTATAAAAATGTAAATAGTATATATTTACCTATCAACCGTACAGCTTGTTTACACTCTATATATAATATTTACAATTATATATAGGAGATGATGACATGTATAGAAGAATTATCGGTAGAAGGATTAAGTTTTACCGAAACAAACTGGGATTGACACAAGCTCAATTAGCAGAAAAACTTGATGTATCCGCTAAATATGTAAGTTCAATCGAGCGGGGAGAGTCTAATGTTTCACTAAACAAATTAGATAAAATTGCTAAAACACTTAATACTGATTTAGCGTCTCTTATTTCTGATTGCGATAGCGAATCGTCAAATTTTCCATTGTCTGATATTTTGACATTGACAAAAGACTGGTCCTCAGTTCAAAAAGATCACCTTATTAGTTTGGTTCAAATATTAGACATAATTATTAAAAAATAAATTTGTTTATTTTACACCAAAAAGCCAGCAGAAAAAATCATAAAATGCATTTGCCATTGTTTTCACCTCCTTTTGATATGAGCATATTCAAAAGAAGGTTGAAAAAGTGTCAAATAAGCGCGAGAGGTTGTTAAATTGGTGTAACAGGAAGGAAAGAGGATGAAAATTGCAATATGTGACGATGATATATCATTTGTCACAAGATTAAAGAATGAGTTATATAACTATGCGAATTTACATAATTTAGAACCTGTGATCGACTGCTATTATTCTGGCGAAGAAATCATTAATGCTAAAGTAAAATACAATTTGATTATCTTGGACTATCAAATGGGTCAATTGAGCGGATTAGATGCTGCAAAAGAACTTAGAAAAGGAATAAATCAGTTTGCCTGTATTATTTTTCTTACTAATTTCCCGGAAATCGCAATTCCCGCATATGAGGTTGATACATATAGATTTGTTGTTAAAGATACTTTTTTTCAAGGGATTTTTAAAGCATTAGACCAATTTCGTAATATACAAAAACAAGATTACGACATTGTTATAAAAGTAAATCATGAAAGTGTTGTTATAAATACAGAATCAATAATATATTTCGAATCACAAAACAAAGATATTTATATACATTTGATTGATGGAAGAATCATGTCTACTAAGATGAAACTGTCTTCATTTTACAGCGAAGTTCCACATACTCATTTTGTACAAACACATAAATCATATGTTGTGAATTTGAAATGTATTCAACTAATTCACCCGTCAGCGTTAAAACTAAAGAGGATAGATTTAACAATTCCATTAAGCAGAAATTATAAAAATAGTTTTATGAAAAAATATCACAACTATATAAGTGAACATTAATACGTTATATGAATTATTTATTTGAAATAATCCAAGCGGAAATCCTTTTTATTTTTATAATTTCTACATTTACAAATCACAAAATCTCTTTTAAGTTTTATATAACGCTTTTAATTAACTCGGCAATTACAATATCATTGATAGAATGTTTTGATATAAATAAAATTGTTTGTTTAATTCTAGTTTTTGAAGCACACCTTCTACCATCAATTATTGGAATTAAAAATATTACAAAAAACAATATCATCAACATCATCTATATAAATATATTTTGTATAAGTTTTATATCTCTAATAAACTCGGTTGTTTTATTTGCTTTCGGATCGATAAAAGGGCAATATTTAAACAATAGAATAGTCGAGCATATTGTAAGTTTTATAATACTATTTAGTATTCTCGTACTTCTTAAAATCAGAAAAATTAACCACATAATATTTGAGATAAACTCAATGTCAAAAAAAATCAAAATTACCATTTTAGTATTCATTTGGGAATTATTTATTCTCATTACTAGTTTATCTGCGTTGTTAGGATTAAATCTTTTGGTATCTATCAAAATAGCGGTAAGTTTAATTTTGATTTTTGCTATTTTTGTTTCGTTTATAATAGTGTTTTTGCTTATATCGGCAAACCTAAGTAACTCTATTTACATTAAACACAATAAAATAATGCAAGATAAAGTGAATGGCGATGCAAAACACATAGAGCAAATCACTTTTGCAAATGAAAAATATCGTCGTCTTGCACACGATGTAAAAAATATGATCGTTGGCATAAATACATGCTTGGACTCGAATGATATTGATGCTGCACGAAAGTATTTAGACGATTTTTATAAGAAAGTAGTCCCCTCTAAAGAGTGGATACATACTGGAAATCCTTTTCTTGATTCATTATTATCTGATAAACTTGAAAAGATCACAAAAAATAATATAAAAATCGAATATGACGGGTTAATGCCCACCGAATCATTAAAGCCGGTTGACATTTGTATTGTATTTGGGAATGCATTGGATAACGCAATTGAGGCTTGTGAAAAGTTTCCAAAAGATATTCAAAAAGTTATTAGTTTATCAATCAAACAATTTGCAAACGCTATTTTAATAAAAATAACAAACCCTATAATCAATCCCGTGAAAATACACAATAATAATGTTGTGTCCAGCAAATCAACATATGGTCACGGCATAGGAATACCATCTATGCGAAAAACAGTAGAAGAGTATAACGGTCAATTAATTCTTAAGAGTGACAAAACATCTTT
The DNA here is from genome assembly GCA_045612565.1 of Eubacteriales bacterium. Classification (GTDB taxonomy): domain Bacteria; phylum Bacillota; class Clostridia; order Oscillospirales; family QAKW01; genus RGIG9041. The sequence continues at coordinate 353 of JAZKZG010000133.1, read as the reverse complement.
TACTATCGAAATGTCATTTGTTTTAGAAGATGTAAAAGAATATGCTGTTTACTAACAGAAATTAAAAATACTTTTAGGTATATCTTGATATTTTTTAATTCATAAATAAATTGTGGATATGACGGGCAGCGCTCTGCCCCTGCCAAAACAAAAACCACCCAGACGGGTGGTTTTTTGTTTTGGTAAGAGTAGAACGAAGTTCTGCTCCAAGGCACGCGGAGTGTGTCGAAGGTCGCGACGCCGAGCGCGTCCAGTGGACGAGTGAGCGAGGCGGATAGCGGCTGCAGTGCTCCAAAAAATCAAGGACAAGCGTAAGCCCGCAGATTTTTTGGCAAAGCACAAAGGGAACCAAG
>JAZKZG010000132.1:0-2972 GCA_045612565.1 Eubacteriales bacterium | reverse complement strand
GCACTTCCCGTGGTACCATATAAGTGTAAGGAATATATGATAAGGAAGTGCTTTTATGCTCTACAGTAATAATATCACAGATGCAAATATAAGTCAAGATGTATTGCAGAATTTAGCTTTAAAAACGCAAAGTAAAACAGTTAAAAAGATACTTTACAAAAAGGCTGAAAATGCTCGCATAATTGAAAATATGCGTGTATTAGGTTGGGAGAATAAAGCTAAAACTTTGCTCGAATGTGGTACCTATTTAGAGTTGCAAATAGATAAACAAGGCAATGAAAAAGTTACTGCTTCGAATTTCTGCAGAGAACGAATGTGTCAAGTGTGCGCTTGGCGCAGGCAATTAAAATTCCTTGCTACAACTGTACCCGCATTAGAGGCAATTGCCGCAGATAAAAAGCAAGATTGTAAATATATCTTTTTAACACTTACTGTTAAGAGTGTTAAAGGAAATTTTCTGTATAAAACAATAAGCGATATAATGACTTCATACGATAGATTTACAAAACGCAGAGAATTGAAAAAATACGTGCTTGGTACCATACGCAGTTTAGAGGTAACATATAACGCAGAAACTAATACCTATCACCCACACTTGCATATTTTAATGCTTATGAGTGATACATATTTTAAAAATATAATTTCTACAAAACAGTTTTCGGCTATGTGGAAAGAAAGTCTGCGCGTAGATTATTCGCCCGTTGTATATGTGGAAACAATAAAAGATAAAGACGGCGAAAGTAATACTGAGGAAGCAAAAACAAAGGCTACACTTGAAGTTATAAAGTATGCAGTAAAAATGAAAGATATTTGTATATCTCCCGAAACTACACGTACAATAAGTAACGCTTTAAAAAGCCGCAGGCTTATAGCTTTTACGGGAATTATAAACGAATATCGAAAGAAGATGTACGGCAAAGATGCGGACCTTGACACAGTAAATCTCTTAGATGAAAAACAACATAATAATGCAGTTGTTGAAGTGTGTTTAAAGTTTACGCCGCAAGGATATGAGGTTATAAATTCACATACATATTATTAATATTTTTGCATATGCGCAGTGCAAAAAATATTAAATGATATACAAATAATTTACAATTATAAAAGGAGTGATTTTGGTGTATAAACCACCTACAAAGCGCGGCGCTTTTGGTGCTTCGCTGCTTCAAATACGCAGAGGCTTAGGGATGAATTTACAAAGGTTTGCTGATATTATCGGCGTAAGTAAAACCACCGTTTGGCGTTGGGAAAATGCTCGCGCATTGCCTGCGCCGCAGGCTTTTAATGCTATTATTAATTTTTTGGAAGAACGCAACGAGCAGACTTTTGCTCTTCGCGAGGCATATTCGCACTGCGTAGCTATTGCAGATAATAATATTAAGGAGTGATTTTAAATGGAATTAATAATAAAATACCACGATAAGTATATCGATAAGGTGAAACAGATTAACGGCGGAGATTGGTTGGATTTACGCGCAGCAAAAACGACTTATATAAAAAAAGGCGAATTTGCTTTAATACCTCTTGGTATATCCATAAAGCTGCGCAGAGGTTATGAGGCGCACATAGTGCCGCGTAGTAGTACATTTAAAAACTACGGGGTAATACAGACAAATGGTATCGGCATAATTGATAATTCATATTGCGGGGATGATGATATTCTTATGATGCCCGTGTACGCTACACGTGATACGGTAATATCGAAGAACGACCGAATATGCCAAATGCGTGTCGTGAAAAATATGCCTGCGTTGGATATAATAGAAAAAGAAAGTCTTTCGGCGACAAGTCGTGGTGGGTTTGGAAGTACGGGGGTGCAATAATGGATAAGGTGAAAGAGTGTAAAATATACGACTTTGAAGTTGTTAAAAAATTGTTAATTCCCGCAGAAGAGTTGCATAGCTTTTTGAAACGCGTTTTTTTAATTCTCTATAAGGACAATGCAATGGCTGAAAGTTTTGCTGATAGAATAGTCGCAGGCGATACGGTATTATACAGAGGTAAAAATATAAATACAAAATATGTGTGCAGATGCTTGGCTGAAATGGTCCGCGATTATATTACATATGATGCAGTAATTGAAAGCGAATTTGATTTTATAGAGAAGTTGAACGAGAAAAATTTAAACGATATTTTTTTTACTCAATAATTACGCGCCGCGTAAGTTTTCCGCGGTTTTGCTTACGCGATAAGAAAGTAGTCAAGGGATAAAGAGGAAGATTTTTGCTTGCAAAAATACTCTCTCCCTTTACTACTTTTGAAACGCGTTTTATAATATATAGCAAGGGCGAAGCAGAATTGTGCTTCGCCCTTGTAGTTATAAAATAAAAAAGCAAGGCTTTAATCGATAAAGTGAATGTAAATAATAAATATTTCAGTATGCGCCGCCTGCCGCCGCTCCGCGGCTTTGTTTGTGCGTTACTTCCGCGCCCGCGCGTGCTGCACTTCATCTCGCGCCCACAGATGCGCCGCATTAATCGCGGCACTATCTGCGGTCGCGGTTTCCGTTTGCGCGTGCGTACGCTTACTGAGTGGTCGCGCGTCGTCGTGCTGCGCACGAAATGCCCCTACGTACTGCGTGGTCGCGCGCTGCATACCGCTACGCGGCGGCAGGCGGCGCATACTGTTGTTTTGGGGCGTTGTCGCTTCGCGTAAAAAAACAACTGTTAATGTATAAAAAAACAGTTGCTTGCTTCGCTCTGCGCCCTTTACTTGATACTATAGAAACAACTCACGCAGTAAGAGAAAAAACGTGTCTACTTTTCTACTTAATAAATACTTATTTTTGTAAAAAAAATGTATACTTTTTGGAAAAAATATGTTGACAAAAAGCACTTCCCGTGGTACCATATAAGTGTAAGGAATATATGATAAGGAAGTGCTTTTATGCTCTACAGTAATAATATCACAGATGCAAATATAAGTCAAGATGTATTGCAGAATTTAGCTTTAAAAACGCAAAGTAAAACAGT
>JAZKZG010000131.1:0-31019 GCA_045612565.1 Eubacteriales bacterium | reverse complement strand
GCATAAGCTGTGAATGAAAGTGTAGGTGCAGTTGTAGGATCGTTATTTACGCCGTCAACCATTGTTTTTGTAACGGTATCAAGACAAATAACTTTATCGTTTTTAAGAACAGGATACTCTACATCAGTAGCAGTAGCTGTATATGTTCTGTAATATACGCCGTCTTCGCCGTCGAGTGCTGTCCAACCGTCTGCTATATCAAAATCGATAAAGCTGTCGCAGTTTGGGCTTTTGTCAACCTTAACAAAGATAAAAGCATTTTCGCTGTCAGCTTTAACTGTAACAGTCGGGTCCTTAGCAGTATCTTTGCCTGGAATGAGCTTAAATTTACCGTCGGCTGTACCTGGGGTTTCGTCGAGTTCGATGTCAACATTACCAAATGTAAAGGTATTTTTAACGGTTTCGGTTTTATCCATAAGTAATGCAAGTGTTCCGCCAACAACGCAACTGAATATAAGAACACAAGCAAGAACAAGAGCAACTATTTTTTTATTCATAGTAGTAATCTTCTTTCGTTAATTTAAGATTAAAATTACAGACCGAGAGCTGTGCAAGCAGCATCTATGTCAGCAACGTTCTCTTTCTGGATTGCATAAGCATTGATGATAAGTTCTTTACCTGCAAGTGCAGCAAGCTGATCGTTTGTAGCATCTGTTTTAACTTTAAGTGTTTCAAAAACTTTGTAATCTTTAACTACATTAGTCTGTGTATGCATCTGATAGTAAAGGTTGTCTTTACCGGGAACAGCTGTCCAACCGTTATCAGCAAGTTGCTCTGTAACAGTTTTTGTATCCTGGATAGCAGCGATCTGGTCAGTAATCTTTACAAAAAGATAAGCGTCTTCGCTGTCTGCCTCAACGTGAATTGTCGGGTCTTTTGTGTAATCACTTCCGGGGATAAGGTGAAGTTCGTTAGTTTTACGTCTGTCACCAGCAATAACGTTACCGTCTACGTCTGTAGGAGCTTCGTCCATAGTAATTTTTACCTTACCTACAGTAAAGGTGTTGGTAACTGTGTCGTCACTTGTGAGGTATGCAAGAGTACCTGCAACAGAAGCAACGATGAGTAACAGCGCACACAATGCTGTTAATGCGACTTTTGTTCTTGTCTTCATAATCAAGAACCTCCTTTTTTATTTATGAAAAGCTCTTATAAAGCGCCATTCAACTAATTAGTTTTTTTCTCCTTGAATATATCAGGAATAAATACAAGAAGAATAAGAAGTACGATTGTGGCACCTGCCACGATTTTGCCTGTACCCGTTTGTATAAACGAGGACACAAAGCCAAGATACGGTATAGAGAAAATCGGTTTACCGATTACATTTTTATTATGGACGGGTACGGGGTCATTTGTAGCGTTTGCGTCTCCCTTGGTTACAAACCTGAGTTCGCCGTCATCTTCGTCTGTGACAAGTTCAACAATTCTGTGTGTTGAAACGGTATCTTCGCTTAGCATATATGTAATGGGGTCGCCTTCCTTTAGTGTCGATGTGTCAACAGGTTTTACATAAATTACAGAACCTGTGTGATAGGTCGGCTCCATTGACGAAGAAAGAACGGTGAACATTCGTAACCCGACAAGCCTTGCACCTGCAAGTAAAACCGCGAGTATTACGACCAAAACAACAACAAACGAGGTTATCATATTCCAAATTTTTCTAACTTTTGCATTCATAATTTTACCTGAAACTTTATTATTTTTATACTAATTATATATTTTAAGAAATTAAATGTCAATTATTTTTGATAATATTACATAAAAAATTAATGATTTGTAAATTACAGAATAACATTAAAAAGATTATCTCTTTACAGTTTGAAAAAACCTGCGAACAATTGAAAGAATACGATTGACGCACCGTTAAGTTCGTGAATCTTTTTGGAAATTGCCGACGGGATTATTCTCACCGTTTTTACGTCACGTGCAAGAATACGCGCGTTTACCTGTTGATTTACACTTTCAAAAAATGAATTGGGAAGATCAGCGCCCTCGTGACCTATTATAATTGCTTCCGAATCGTAGTTGTTTACTATGTTTACAATAAGCGTTGAGAGTTCTTCCGCAACGGCACATACTTCTTTGCTTTGCGGGTCGTTTTGACAAAGCAAAACAAAATCCTGCCAGTTTTTAAATTCAAAGCGTTCTGTAATTGCGCTGACGCTTAGGTATTTTTCTGCACATCCGCGATTACCGCACACGCAGGGAATGCCGTTGTGATGCAACGTTGTATGCCCCACTTCGCCGCAGAATCCGCGGTTGCCCTCAAGCAGTTTTCTATCTGAAATAACACCTGCGCCGACACCGTAGGTTATACCGAGATAGACAAAATCGCGAAGGTTCTTGGCGGCACCGTAATAATGTTCTGTAAGTCCCGCCGCCTTCATATCCTCAGCAACAAAACAAGGGATATCAAATTCCTTTTGTAAAATCTCACCGACAGGCCAGTTGTTTATGCCGTAAAAGTCGGTGGTTGATATAACGGTTTTTTTCTGTATATCAACAAGACCGATGCAACTCACGCCGATGCCGAGTATATGCTCTTTCGGCACAAGCGGAATGAGTTCGTTTATATCGCTTATAATCTGTGCGGTAAGGCTGTCTGTCGTGATGTTTTGTCCGTGTCGATGAGAGATACATTTTATAGTTTTTCCGCATAGTTCTGCGAGTGAGACTCGCAGATGCCGTCTTGAAACTGAAACGCCCACCGCAACCAGACGGTTTTGCGTAATAGACAGTGCAATACCGCGTCTGCCGGGTGTTTCTTTTTTTGCGGTAGCTGACAAATTTTCAAATAAAATCCCTTTTTCAAGCAAGTCACCTGCAATATATGAAATACTCATAGGAGTGAGGTTTAACCGATGCGATAGTTCTTGCTTTGTAATGCTTTTTCCCTGTAATAAAGTCTGTAAAACAGCGCCTTGATTACGAGCGCGTAAATATGTCAGATTTTTTGCTGTTGGCATTGTTGTCACCTCGGTTGATTTTTTATTATTATACCAAAAACTATCAACTGTTGCAAGGAAAAGGCTAATTTATAAAAAGTCTTTACAAATTAAAATTTCTTTTATATAATTAAGAAAAAATATTAAGGAGTGAAAGTATGAAGTTTAAAGATGCCAACTGTGTCTTTTACGAATTTCATCGCGAGGGGCAGTTTGCTTCAACATTTGAAGAAGTAAAGGCTGTTTGCGAACAAAACGGGATCGTAAAGGCTGCGTGGTACAACGCTATGCGTTACGGTAAACCGGTAAGAGAACTTAATAACGAAACACTTGAAAACTGCAAAAAGTACGGCGGTGTGCCGGTGCTAAGACTGTTACCGCCGTCGTTTAAAAATGAAAGTTATACGGTTGATGAGGTAGAAGAACTTGCAAAAGCGGGTGCCGCTTTTCGTATATGTCCCCAAAAGGATGCATCACCTATTACCGACTGGATGTTTGGCGATATAATAAAAGTGCTTGAAAAAACGGGCGCACCGCTTCTCGTTTCGGTGTGGGAGTATGAAGACCTTTCACCGCTTGCCGAGTTCAAGGCAAAACATCCCGAACTTGTGCTTGTTCTTACAAACACAAATCAGTGGCTTAACCGCCAGTACGTTGCGATGGTCAAAAGCTTTCCCAACGTGTATATCGAAACGACAAACGTTATTGAGTACTACGCTTTTGAGAGCCTTTGCAGTGAAATCGGTGCAGACAAAATTATGTTTGGTACAGGTATGGCTGACAAAGAGCCATATGACAGAATTTATCAGATGATATATGCCGATTTGCCCGAGGAAGACCTCGAAAAAATCGCATATAAAAACTTTGAACGCATTATGGAAAGGGGGATAAACTGATGGATATCCGCACCCTTGCTTTAAATAAGGATTTAAAAGACGTGCGCATTTTTGATGCTCACTTTCACATCGGCAGCGGTCAGTGTACTAACATCTTTATTGAACCTATGCCTGAAACCGAAAGCCTTGCTCTTTCAAAACGTTGCGGTATTGATAAAGTAGCTGCAATGCCTATGGGCGCCCTTGGTGTTTCTGACGCTGTGAGTGCGGTGAACTGGCTTGTAAACTTAGCTGAGAGCCGTGACGATATGTATTTTTACTGTTGGTACAAACCATCACAGCACAAAGAACTTATGGAACAGATTGACGCGCTTAAAAACCATCCGCTATTCCTTGGCGTAAAAATTCATCCGCGTTCCGACTTTGCCCACCTCGATAACGGCGGTTATGACGTGTTTATGGACTATGTTGCTGCAAACGATATCGCAGTTGTGTGTCACACGTGGGATACTGAGCCTATGAACCGTCCTGTATCGTTTGAACGCTACCTTGCAAAACATCCCGATTTAAAAATTATTCTTGCTCATATGGGAGGTGTGCGCAGCGGTTGTATCGACTCACTGCGAATGGCACGTGAGTATAAAAATGTCTACTGTGACGTAAATGGTACTCTGTATTCGGAAATGTGGATGGAAGAGATTGTGAAAATGGCTCCCGAACACAAGTTCATTTTCAGTACCGACCAGACCTTTAACGACCCGCGCCCGATTCTCGGTAAGGTTCTGCTCAGCAAAATCCCTGATCGCCTGAAAGAAAAAATACTTTGTGAAAACATTGAAAATGCATTAAATAAAAAATTAGTATAGGAGAAACAAAATGAAAATTACAGACGTACGCACAATGATTTTAAGACAGAATAAAATCGAAATGATTGGTGACGGAAGTCAGGATACTGTTGTTATCGTTGTTGAAACTGACGCAGGTATCTGTGGTGTGGGTGAGGTTGACTCAGCACCCTACGTTGTTAAAACAATTATTGATACACCTGCATCTCATATGGCTTGTATGGGTCTCAAAGAAATCCTTATCGGTGAGGACCCGCTCGACGTTGAGCGTCTTTGGCGCAAAATGTACGATAAGAGCATTTATTACGGTCGCCGCAGTGCAGTTATCCACGCAATGAGCGGTATCGATATCGCGCTTTGGGATATTATCGGTAAATACTACAACGTTCCTACCGCAAAGGCTCTCGGCGGTAGCTACCGCAATAAAATTCAGGCATACTGCTCAGTTCTTATGCCCGAAACAGAGGACGAAGTATTCCGCCTTGTAGAAAGCCACCAGGGTAAAGGCTACCAGGGCTTCAAGTTCGGCTGGGGCGGTCTCGGTCAGAGTTTTGAAAAGGATATAAAACTTGTAAAGGCTGCTCGTAAGGCTATCGGTGACGATGCCCATCTTATGATAGACATTGCTATGCGTTGGACAGATGTAAAGGGCGCTATCAATACCGCAAAAGCATTTGAAGAGCAAAACGTATTTTGGATTGAAGAACCGTTCCATCCCGATAACCTCGACGGTTATTCACGCATCAACCGCGCAACCACCTGCCATATCTCAGGCGGTGAAGAAATCGGTACAATCCACGAATTCCGTGAATTACTCAGCCGTGGCTGTGTAGATATTGTTCAGCCTGACCTCAGCCGTTGCGGCGGTCTTACAGTTGCCCGTAAACTTATTGACCTTGCTGAAGAATATAACACAATCATTATTCCTCACGCATTTAAAACAAACATTCTTATGTCTGCAACACTTCAGTACATTGCAACACTTCCAAACGTATGGTATCAGGAATTTTGCGAACAAGATACAATCCTTCGTAAAACTCTCACATCGCCTCTGTTCAGTATTGACCCTGAAGGCTTTGTTCATATTCCTCAGACACCCGGTATCGGAATCTCATTAAATCAAGACGCTGTAGAAAGGTTTATAGTAGAGTAATGAAACTTACAAAAGATTTTCGAATGGTTGCGGTTACTGTCACACCCTTTGACAGTAACGAAAATGCAATTATTGATGAGATAAAAAAACAGACCGAAGAGATTTGTAACTCGGAGGCTGATGCCATTTTACCCGTTGCTTCTACAGGTGACTATGTAAAGATGGACCTTTGCGAAAGACTTGAGGTGTTTTCTGCCGTAGCCGAGGTGAACCGCGGTAGAAAAAAACTTATTGCGAGTGCTTGTGACACCTCTGCAACAAGAGTTTTAAAAACAATTTCCGCCGTCAAAAAGATGGGTTATGATGCTTGTCTTGTTTGTCCGCCTTATTACTATCCGCTTTCACAGGATGCGGTTTATGACTTTTTCAAAACCGTTTGTGAGGGAGCGGGTGACTTTGCCGTAATCGGCTATCACGTACCGTTTTTTACAACGGGCATCGAAATTCCCACCTTTGAAAAACTTCTTGATATCCCCAATTTTGTAGGTATGAAGGACTCGTCTGCCGTTATGAAGCGTATTGCACACCTTTGTGAAATTGTTTCAAAAAAACGTCCCGATTTTGCGGTGTACACAGGCACCGATGACTGCCTTTTCCCCGCACTCTGCGCAGGTTGCTTTGGCTCAATGACGGCACTTGCGGCAACAATGCCGGCCCAAATCCGTGCAATCTACAACGCGTTCGATAATCGCGATATTGATACCGCCATGAAAATCAATCAGAGCATTTTACCCATTATCCGTCAGTGTGACTCGCTAACATTCCCAATAGGTTATAAATTACTGGCAAAGGCAAAGGGACTTGAAACCTGCGAGGGCAAAACACCTGCCGAACAAGCGGTGTTTGAAAATATCAAGGAGATGCTTAAGGAGGGGTTTTAAATGAAAGCAGTAGTTTGGAGGGGTCTTTACGACCTTGATTATTGCGACATCCCCGAACCACAGGTGAAACCTGGTTGGGTTAAAATAAAGGTACAGGCTGTGGGGCTTTGCGCAACCGAGGTACATATCATCTCAGGCAAATTCCCCGTCTGCGATCCGCCTCACGTCCTTGGTCACGAAGTTTGCGGTGACATTGTCGAGGTGGGAGAGGGCTGTAACAAGGACAACGTCGGAAAACGTGTTGTTGTTGAAACCTACGTTGGCTGCGGTGAGTGTGAATTTTGTAAAAGCGGACGCAAACATCTTTGTCCCGCGGGTGAAATCGGTTACCCGCCCTATAACGGCGGTGACGCACAGTACGTCATTGTACCCGAGGGCTGTGTACGCTTTTTAAAAGACAATATCTCGTATGACGAGGGCGCTATTATGGAGGCGGTTGCCTGTCCTTTCGGTGCGGTAGTCAACGCGGGTGTTGCAAAAGACGATACTGTTCTGGTTATGGGCGCGGGTGTTGCGGGACTTTCGTTTATACAGTCGTCACTCGCACTTGGCGCAAAAAAAGTGCTTTGTGCCGTTCGTAACGATGAAAAGGCGGAACTTGTTAAAAAGTTCGGTGGTATGGTTATTGACCTCCGCAATGAAGACCTCTGTGACGCCGTTATGAAAGAGACTGACGGCAAGGGTGTTGACCTCGCAATTGACGCTGCGGGCGCACCTGCAACAATTGACAGTTGCTTTAAAAACGTAAAAAGCGGCGGTAAGGTGATGCTTTACGGTATTCCATCAAATGACGCCAAGGTTGAACTGCCTGTTATCGACTGCATTTTAAGACAAATTACAGTATGCGGTTACACCGGTAACGAAAAAGCGTGGGATGCGCTTATTGACCTTGTTTCAAACGGTAAGATTTCGTTAAAGGAAATGATAAGTGCGACACTTCCGCTTTCACAGTTTGCAAAAGCAGTTGATATTGTCGAAAACGGCGGTCCGTCAATCATTAAAGTTGTTCTTCATCCGTGGGAGGATTAGTATGATAAATTTTGATAAATTAGATACAAAAATATTGCATGAGTTTCAGGGCGGTAACGGTGACATCGTTGCAAAAATCCACGCGGACGACCTCAACCGCATCGTAAAAAGTGTGTATGCCCCAGGGGTGTCAACTGGCTATCACCTTCATGATACCTCATCTGAAATAATCTTTATTCTTTCGGGAAGTTGCAAGGTGCTTCACGACGGTATTGAAGAGCGCCTTAACACAGGTGATTGCCACTACTGCAAAAAAGGTCAGTCACACGCAGTAATAAATGACGGTAATGAAGACCTTGTTATGTACGCTGTAGTGTGCACACAATAGGTGACAGTATGAAAAACTTGAAACTCACCTTTATCGGACAGGCGGGATTTATAATTGAATTAAAAAACGGCTATCGCGTCGGCATCGACCTTTATCTTTCCGACTGCTGTAATCGTCTTTACGGTCTGAAACGTCTTATACCGTTTGTTTTTGACCCTTCCGACCTCGACCTTGATTTGCTTATTGCAACACACGAACACGAGGATCATTTTGACCTTGACAGTGTACCCGTTATTATGCAAACGCAAAAAACAAAACTTCTCTGTACGCCCGATTGCAAAAAGTACGAAGTGCAGTTTAATCTCGATTCGAGCCGTATTACATATTTTAAAGAGGGCGACGTTTATAAAAATGAACACATTAAAATAACAGCGATACCTTGTGACCACGGTGACGATGCACCCGAGGCGGTTGGTCTTTTGATTGAGGCAGATGACAAGCGCATATATATTGCGGGAGACACCTGTTTCAGAGAAGATTATTTAACAAATCCAACTCTCTCAGGTGTTGATGTGTTCATTATGCCCATCAACGGCGCTTACGGTAATCTTAACGAGTACGAGGGCGCAAAGGCGGCGGGTATCATAAAAGCATCGCTCACAATACCCTGTCATTTCTGGAATTTTGCCGAGCATTTTGGCAATCCACATCTTTTTATGAACGAGATGAACGAAAAATACCCTGACCTTAAATACAATCTTATGCGTATAGGTGAAACGGTAGAATTATGATAAAAGAAACGTTTTATAAAGACAGACCCGCGATAGAACTCAGTTGTGACAAGTTTACGGCAACCTTTTTGCCAAAAGACGGCGCAAAATTTGCATCTTTTAAAACAAATGACGGCTTTGAGTTTCTTCTGCAGGCGGAGGGTGAAAAATACTGTAGACTTTCCCTTGACGGTGATTTTGAAAAAAGTGAATGCAGTGGGTTTGACGATATGTTCCCCACTATCGACCCGTGTGTTATAAACGGTATAAACTACCTTGACCACGGCGAAGTCTGTCGCCACGAGCATACCGCAAAAATTGACGGCGACAGGGTGGAATTTACTTGCGAAATGGCGTATCTTAACATCCTCTATAAAAAGACCGCCTATATAATAGACGGTGTGCTTTTTATGGAGTACGATATTAAAAATCAAAACGATTATGATTTTGAGTACCTCTGGGCAGGGCATATTATGATACGCGGTGAAGAGGGTATGTATGCGGTAAGCAATCTTGATGGCACCGAGCGTAAAATCGTATCGGGAACACCTGTCAGTGAAGATAGTGCGCACATATTACCGCCCAAAGTACATAAGCATTATAAGTTTTATTATACCGATGCAAAACCGCCCGTAAAATGCGGTGTTGTGTACCCCGAGAGTGACAAATCACTGTCGGTAGAATGTGACAGTGATGTTATGAAGTATTTCGGCGCGTGGGTAAACGCGGGTGACCTCAACGGTGCGTATACCATCGCAATCGAGCCGTGTACCGCGCTTTACGATAGCCCTATACGTGCAAAAGAGGCTGGTGCTTTCTCAGTTATAAAAGCGCATGATTCGGTAAGATTTATATTAAAAATGTCTTATAAATAATTCCAATAACAGCACACCTTTTGGAGTGCTGTTATTTTTAATTTGTTTAAAAATACAGGTAGTAGAGTGCTACTCTACTGCGAGGAGAGTGATATTTTAAAAAGTAGGTAGGAAAATTTCTGCTAAAATGATACGATGTTAAAGTGAGAAAGGCAGGGTATACCACCGATGAGAAAAGTAAAAATTGTTGCGGATTCGTCTGCAAATATATTGAATTTGAATAATATACCGTTTGCAGCGGCACCTCTAAAAATGATTACCACTGAGCGTGAATTTGTTGATGATGCGAATCTGGACGTAGACGGAATGGTAAAATGGTTTGACTCGTACAAAGGCAAGTCAAAAACGTCCTGCCCCAACCCGTCGGATTGGCTGAAGGCATTCGGAGATGCTGACGAGGTTTATTGTGTCACAATCACAAGCGGACTTTCGGGAAGTTATAATTCGGCTGTTATTGCGAAGCAGATGTACGAGGAAAAGTACGGCGGTCGTGTTTGCGTAATCGATTCACTGTCAGCAGGACCCGAACTCGTACTGATTATAGAAAAACTGCAAGAGTATATCGAAAATGATTTGACCTTTGAAGAAATTTGCAAAAAAATAGAAGAATATAAGCAAAACACGGGTCTTGTTTTTATATTGGAATCTTTAAAAAATTTTGCAGCCAACGGTAGAGTATCTCCTGCAGTTGCAAAGATTGCAGGTGTTTTGGGTATTCGTATTGTGGGCAAGGCGAGTGACCAGGGTACACTTGAGCCTACCGACAAATGCCGTGGCATTTCAAAGGCGATAAATGCTCTTTTAAACAATCTTGAGTCATCGGGACTGTCTTGCGGTAAGGTGCGAATTGCTCACTGTTGTAACGAAAACGCCGCAAAAGAAGTAACTCGTCTTATCCGCGAAAAGCATCCCGACATTGATATATCCGTACATACTTGCCGTGGTCTTTGCAGTTACTATGCAGAAAAAGGCGGTATGCTGGTAGGCTTTGAAAGATTTTGACAATATAATAAAAACCACCCGACAGGGTGGTTTTTATTATGCCATTGTTTTTAGCATTTCAAAGGTAACTTCATATTTACAAGGCTTACCCTCAATAAAATTATTGTATTCCTCTTCCATATACTCGCCCATTCGGCGCACCTCGTTATTTGAACTTCCTGCGATATGCGGAGTTAAAATACAGTTTTGGAGTGTGAACAGCGGACTGTCTTTTTCGGGCGGTTCGGGGCAGGTGACGTCCAAAATCGCAGTAAGGTCTGACCGTTCTTTTAAAACGGCTATGAGGTCGTTTTCTACTACCTGTGCGCCTCTTCCTGTGTTTAAAAAGGTAGCGTACGGCATCATCTTTTCAAAAAGTTTGCCGCCAAGCATCCCTTTTGTCTGCTCGTTGTTGGCAAGATGGTTTGATACCACCTGACACCTTGAAAATAAAGTTTCAAGGTCAACCTTTTTAACACCAAGCTCTGTTGCCTTGTCGTCGGGCAAAAACGGATCGAAAACAAGTACGTCCAGCCTGTAACTTTTAAGCATATTAATAACGAGTTTTCCTATCATCCCTGCACCGATAATGCCAACCTTTACGTTAAAGTTACCGGGGTAATTTTTAAACTCCGCGTCTGCAACTGATTTATCGGTAAAGCGCATTGTTTTAAAAAAGCCTTTGTTTGCAAGTATTATCTGTGCTACCGTATATTCGGCAACGGGTACGGCATTTGCTGCCCACGCGGAAAAAATCTTAACTCCGCAGTTTAAAAACGGACGGGCAAACTTCTGCACGGTACCCGCAGCATAAAACACCGCCTTTAAGTTCGGCAGATACTTTTTAATTTCATCTTCTGAAAATTCGGGCATTCCCCAGGTTGAAAAGATATACTCGGTGTCGCAAAACAACTCGGGGCTGTTTATAATATCCGCTTTTGAATAAACGGCATCGTCATTTGCATAAGCCTCGGGTATATGATGCGGCTTTTCGGTTAAAAAACATTTTTTCATTTTATTATCTCTCTCAAAGCATCTGCTTCGGTTTTCAAACTTTCTAATTTATTATCGGGCATAAATTCGAGTAACAGCATCCTGTCACCTTCAAAACAGTCAAGATACTCTTTCCATATATCCTTTGCTAAAAGCAAGGGGTATTTTTCTTTTTCTTTCCAGTTAAATACGTGTATATGCTCGGTGTATGACGCCAAAAGCGTTGCATACTCTATGTTTTCTTGCACTGGGTTATACTGATTTGGCTGCCAGTACATACGAAAATGCTCGGAATTTACTGCCTTTATCAGTTCTGATGCAGACTCTTTTTTGTTGGTGTACGTTTTGATATGACACTCCATACACAGTATCACGCCGTTTTTTTGTGCAATATCCGCCGCGCTCTTACACTCAAAAAACAATTGCTGTTTTTCACTATCCGTATAGTCCTCGCTGTTTTTGTTGCCACACCAAAGGCGCAAAATATTTGTGCCCAAGACCTTTGCCGCATCAATATAACTTTGCAGTTCGCAAATTGGCGTAACTCCCAGCTTAAAATATGTTCCGTATGAACAGCACTCTATACCGTACTCTTTTTGAAGTTTTGCAATCTCGTTTGCTTTTTCGGGCGGACAGTGTACGTCACTGCCCCATTCTATAAAGCGAAGGCCGCACTCGTTCATAGCAACAAGTATTTCTTGCGGTGTTTTATCCCTGAAGGATACAGACACAAGTCCAAGTTTATAACTCATTTGCGCTCTCCATTTCAATGTGCAACTGATTTGACGCTATGTCAAATACTCTGTATCTGCCGTTGCGGTTGTAAAAATAAGTAAAGTCGGGACTTATTTTTCCGTCAAAACTGTATCTGCAAACAGCACCGCGATACTCCACCGTAATCTCGTTGTCGTAAGTATTAATTTTTGTAGTATCCTTACCGTCAAAATCAAACACAGGCAACATAAAGCCAACTTTTTCATCGCCCGAAAGAGATATATCAACACCATTTTTTGAGACGGTATATTTTTGTGTAACTGTAATGTTCAGCGGTAAATTTACATCAAATACTGCCGTAGTCTTGTTTTCATTACTTTCACTATTTACAAGAAAATACTGTGTATAGCGCTCTGCGCCGATAAATCTTCTGCCGTACTTTTTAGCATAGCCGCAAAGTGACATAGGCGTCAGGTTTGTGTCCTCCAAAACGTAGTTTGGCTTGTATGTAAACGGCATAGACAAGCAAAGCGCAGACGGACAGCCGATTTTGTGAACACGTCCAAGACCGCTTGCATCGTATAGCAAGTCGGCATTTGTATCAAATTCAAGATGGTAACCGCCTGCCGACAAAAAGGTTTTATGAAAGTTCTCGCTTGTGGAGATGATATATCCGCCTTTTACCGCAGGTGCAACTGAGGGTAAAATGTCGTCGTTTGCATAGCGAAAACCTATGTATGCGTTTGAGGCAACCGTTATCATATAGTTGTTAAATTTGCCATAGGGGTCACAACCGATTTTAGTTGAAATATCATAGCGGTTTTTAATGTGGCTTATCGGGTCAAGGCTTAAATACTCAAGCGTTTTGTTTGCGGCAAGCAAAGCCGCTGCCTTAAACTCGCTCGCTCTTTTTATATCGCCTTTTTTGAAATAGCGCGTTGCCTCCATTTCAAAATAGGCGCTGAGCCACGTTTCGTTATGCACAAACTGGTTACTTCTGCCGCCAAAAGCGAGTTCGCCCGTTACCGACTGCATTTTAAGCGTCAAATCTGATGTGCTGTCAAGCATATCCTCAATTGCTTTTGCATGTTTGCCATTATAGCCCGCGTGCAGTAAAAATGCAAACAAACCCCTTGCCACAATATCGTAAACCACGGGGTTGTGAATTGGTCCGTGGTCCATATACATACCGTTTTCACCAAGGTTTGCAAGTTGAGAGGGAAGCTGATGCTCAACAAACTCCATCGTATCAATGCCGCAATAAACCCCACGCATATACTCGCTTACCGCCGCAAAAAGCGCCCAGTTGTTTACAAACTTTCCCGCACCGTTATCAACCATGTCGTAATACTTCCATGGGTCAAAGCTTTTAAGCTGTGCCTTCCATTTGGCTAAAAGCGTACTGTCTACGATTTGATTTTGTTCAAGCAACATAAGACAACAACATACTTCACGGATAGAAAAGTCGTTTGCCGCTTTTTTACGCGGCATCTCGTTACAGCAAATATCCATTATTTCAACAAATGTATCCAAAAGGTCAATACGCTTTCTGTACACCATTAAAATACCGATGTTTGATGCAAGACGGGCAAAGCCGTGCTCAGTGAGTCCCTCATCAATATAGTCACGTATGCGCTCGTCGGTATAGGCGGACAACGATTTTTCCATTATGTCAAGATATATTTCTTTCATTAAAATCTCCTCAATACACGTTTTTATTATCTCTGTAGCCGCGCCATACGTTTTCAAAAAAACTGTCGTCATCGGGTATCGGACGTACGTTACGTGCGGTTACCTCAAAGCCGTTTTGAGTGAGTGTGACTTCTTGAACTTTTAAAGGGTCGGTATTTGGCTCGTTCATAGCATAAAGCACCGCCACCTGTGTCAAAAGCACATCATAAAGCATCGGCTCTTTTGTATATTCTAACTCATCAAGCGTTATTTTTAAAGTGTTCTTTATCTTTTTTGTGTCACGCACCGCACCCGCACAGTCACTCATTCTGCGTCTTGCGGTTTTTATTTTTTCAAAACTGTCGCAAAACTCAAAGTCAATATCCGTGAGTTTTAAAAATTCTTTTTCACTAATCAGTTTATTGGGGTACTGCGAAATATACTGTGCGGCACGAAGTGAGCCTACCTGACCCGCATTCAAAGCCGACCCGCCGGGACGTGCTATCCCGTGAGTACCTGCACATTCGCCTACGGCAAACAGACCGCGTACAGACGATTGCCACCAGCAGTCCACCGCAACTCCGCCGTTGTTGTGCTGTGCACAAAGTGCAATTTCAAGATATTCACTGTACAAATCAACGCCCTTTGATTTATAAAGCTCTATTGCGGGCATATTCATTTTTGCAAGTCTTTCAATAGGGGTGCCAAATGTAACTCCTGCCGATTTCAAGTAATCGTATGCCTCACCCGACAGATTTTTGTAGTCAATATCACAGGGGTTTTTGGTAAAATCGAGATAAACCCGTCTGCCTTTTTCAACGCGTTCGCGGTGAACAAGAAGGTCAATGACCGAAGAACCGTTTTTTGCCTTTTTATCGTCAAACGGCCATTGATAGCCCTTTAAAAACACCATAGAGAGTGCAGTAGCGCTATCTTTGTAATAATCAATTAAAAAATCATATTCTTTCCCGTCACTATCCACCGATACAAAGCGTGGGAGTACCTGCATAAAACTGCCCGATACGTTCCAACGCGGATTTATTGATGCAAGTCCGTATTGCCATAACGCGAGATTTTGCATTTTTGCACCCGCCTCAATTGCAAGACCCGATGCGCCTGTGTGACATTCGGGATAAACGCTGTCGGCATAAATGCCTGCGGGTCCGCCCGTTGCCATAACGATGTCACGGCATCTGAACGCTTCGGTTTTTTTATTCTTTATACACAAAAGACCGCACACCGCATCATTCTGTTTTAAAATCTTTACTGCGCGGTATCCGTCAAAAACAGGAATTTCAAGTTTTTTTGCCTTTTTTTCGAGCGCCTCGGTCATATATTTTGAGGTTAAGGGTCCTGCCGATGTTGCTCTTGCATACGGGTCGTGGTCGGTCTTGTAACCTATATATTCGCCATAGCGGTTTGTAGGAAACTCTACCCCATACTCACACAAATTCATAAACGACCGCACTGACAGCGCAGCTTCGCACAGCGCGTTGTCGCCGTCAACACAGCCGCCGTCAAATAAGTTTTTTGCCATTTTATAAACGCTGTCCGGACTATCGCCCGAAAGCGAGAGTTTGTAATAGGTCTGCTTATCCGAACCCGTGTTTCGTGATGTGCCGCAGTTTACGCCCTCGGTCACAATCGCAACGTCAACCCCAAATTCTTTCAGGCGGCAGGCGGCGTTATAGCCTGCCGCACCCGTACCTATTACGATAGCATCATACGTATACATCATAATCTCCTTATGTGAAAACCGCCGTCAACGTCAATTGCCTGTCCCGTTACATAGGGGAGTGCACCGCTGCAAAGCGTCCACACTGCATCTGCAATGTCACTCGGCTGTCCCCACCGTTTTATAGGTAAAAGTCCGCCTTCAATAAGCGCATCGTACTTTTCTTTAACCTTATCCGTCATATCAGTTGCAATAATGCCGGGGCGCACCTCGTTTACCGTTATGCCAAATTCTGCTAATCTGTCGGCAAACAGTTTTGTTACCATCGAAAGCCCTGCCTTTGAAAT
The DNA here is from genome assembly GCA_045612565.1 of Eubacteriales bacterium. Lineage (GTDB taxonomy): Bacteria > Bacillota > Clostridia > Oscillospirales > QAKW01 > RGIG9041. Next base: position 15,036 of record JAZKZG010000131.1, on the reverse strand, counting down.
GCAGTATTCACCGCGGTTTACAGAACTCGTATATTCCGACATTGACGAAATAAAGCAGATACTGCCGCCATACTTTTTCATTCTGTGTGCGACCGCCTGCGTCAAAAAGAAGGTGCCTTTTAAGTTTATATCCATCACGTAGTCGTAACTGTCTTCGCTCATTTCGAGTATATCGGCGCGTACTTTAGGAGCCACACCCGCAACATTTACCAGTACGTCGATTTTGTCCGGCGCATTTGCAAGTCTTTCGCGGTCTTCTTTTTTTGAAATATCACCCGGAATATATTTAAAATTCGGGTGACTTATAGGTGCGCTTTCACGTCTGCTCATTCCGTAAACTACATATCCGTTTTGTAAAAATCTTTCAGCAACGGCAAGACCTATGCCCGATGCCGCACCCGTTACAATCGCAGTTTTCATTATATTTCCCTCAATGTAAATTTAACGTTCAGTTCATCTTTTGCATTCAATTTAAAAGTGATTCTGTAAACGCAGTCGGTGTCCCACGAGTGCGTTAGGTTTTCGTCACCGCAAAAATCCTGCTTTTCAATCATAATTTCGGCATCAGCATTTGTCGACAGTATAAATTTTTTGCCTATTATTGCGGTTTTATCTTTGATTTCAACCGTCATCGGTGTGACAAAATGCTCACACACCGTGTTATTCGATTTGCTAAAAATGAATTCGTCACTTATATCTATTCCGTCAGCCGAAATATCAATTTCTCTTGTCAGTGATTTTAAATCAGTATCTTCTTCGTAGGCACCTTTAAAGCTGATTTTGCACTTTTTATTATCATATTCAAAGCGATCAGCCAAAAACTCACGTCCGAATTGTTGAACTTTGTTGTTGATTGTCGGAAGATTGTGCCAGTCGGAACGCATCGTCCATATTTTATAGCGCTCTGTTGCCAAAAAGGTATTTTTTGTGTATACGCCTACACCAACATCAATGAGAAGCGGCTTTAAATTGTGGTATACGATAAAATTGCCCACGTCGTTGTGGTTATGATGCTCTCTGTTGTGTCCGCCCTTTGCGGCGTAATACCACTTGCCCTCGCGTGCAAACGCGTTTTGCAAAATGGGGAAGCACTCGTTTTCGGGCAGTTTTAAATCACAAGCCGAAGTCGATTCTTTAAAAAATTCAAAAAGACTTATGGCATTTTTTATATGAGTAATGTGAAGCGATGACGGTTTACCTTCATATTCCTTTGCTATAGCCTGAAGGTTTTTGTTGTTTATTAAAATACCGCAATTGTAAAGTTGTGCATTATGTCCGACGGTGCCTTTACAACCGCCGTCGGCAAAATTAACGCGGTAGTTATTGCCGATATACGCTTTGTAGGGATACTCGCCCATTTTAATTAACTTTTCATCGTTCAAAAAGTCTATTTCGCCGTTTGTTGCAAGACAGATCTGATTGCAAAAATCAAGTATCCTCAATCCCGAAAGAAACCAATAAGTCATACCCTCTTCGCAACCGCCGTCGTCGGAATAACTTTTGTAAAAAACGTTAAGTTCAAAAAGCATTTTTTCAATTGCTTCAAAAAATCTCTCGTTTTTTTGTTGTGTAAGTAAAAATACGGTAAGCAGATTTGAAAGTATCCACGGGTTCCAGTTGTTTACATTGTCGCGGTCGTATGCCATCCACCAGAAATCGCGGTGGTTAAGATACGGGTCTGCAATTCTTTTTTCAATATTGTACTCTGCCCTTTCAACAACCTCGGGCCAAAACTCGTAAAGCTTATCACCCAAAAGATATAAAACAACCGAAATGAGAGCACCCGTCTCGGCGGCAAATAGGTCGATGTAGTGGTCATAGAAAGGAAGCTTCGGGTGTCTTTCAACGCAATAGTGTGCAGAAACACCCCAGAACGATTCTTCGCAGATGCTATAAATGCCGTCAACAATATCGGGGATAAATCTGCCCTTGTATTCAAGCGCCTCGCCAAACGTGAGCGCAATAAGAGCGGCTCTTTTGGCAAAATGCGGACTTTCTTGTTTTTTGCGGTTGCCTTCGGTATTAAAAGCAATATAATCGGTAGCTCTTATAAGCGGCCATTCGTAGCCTAAATATTTTTCTGCGTTTTCTATGTATTCTTTTTTGTATTGTGTATTCCAATACTCGCGGTCAGTTGCTTTTTTGTAAATTGCACCCGAAAAATCAAAATCACTTGCTTTGTTTTCTCTAAGCCACTTTCTAAACATTATTTCACAACTCCTTTATATATCGGTAAATATACGTCTTTGTCGCGGATTACACATCCGGGAGTGCCGCCTGCACGCATTATCTCGGTACATTTTGAACAACAAAGACAGATTTTATTTTTGTTCATACCGCCGTTAATCAAAATATCGTTTGCAAAGTCGGGGTATGCAAAAATAGTTCTGCCAAAACCTGCAAAATCAAATTTGTTCTGTTCAATAAATGACGATACAACGTTCGGTGCAACCGTACCAAGATATGATACCGCCGAGCAGATTATCGCCATATCGGGATTTTGCTCTTTTAGTTTTGCAGTACCGTTTAAAACCCTTTCAACACCTGTAAGCGGATGTTCGGGCGGTTCGTAACCGCCTTGTGAATACGGTCTGTTTACGTGCGGATTAAAATAGGGGTTGCCCATTGTGATGTTGAGTAGTCGAACCCCGAGTGCGTAAAGTTCTTTAATAAGTCTGTCAGGTTCAGTTATGTCAAAATCAAGACTGCCGTCCTGTTTTACGCCAAAGCCGTAAGGGTATGCAAAACCGTCGTATACGTTAAGCCGTGATGACACGATAAAATCCTTACCGCAATTTTCTATTGCACCTTTTACGCTTTCACGTAAAAGCCTGGTTCTGTTTTCAAAAGACCCGCCGTATCTGCCTTCGCGCTCAAAGGCGGAAAGAAGTTCTGAATTCAAGTATCTGTGACAGCATTTTATATCAACGCCGTCAAACCCTGCCATCTCTGCGAGTTTTGCACCCTCAATCAGCGCCTCACCAACTCGGTCAAGATAATCATCGGTAACAACACAGTCTTTTGAAATGGGGTTATCTTTTTCAAAAATCGGGTTATTATAAGCAATTAAAGGTGCAGGTGTGCCGTTTGGTTTTGAATATCTGCCCGAATGTGTTGCCTGCATAATAACAATCGGCTCGTAACCGTTTCTTTTTAAGGCGGTTTCCTTTATATCATCAACCTGTCTTTTAAAACTGTCAAGGTTATTATCTGTTATGTAAAGCTGACGCGGATTGGCACGTCCTTCCTCCATTACTGCGGTTGCCTCAAACCAAATAAGACCTGCACCACCATTTGCAAATCTGTCGTATCTGCGACGAGTCAGCGTGTCGGGTCTGCCGTCACGGGTGCCGTCGCAACCCTCCATTGCCTGACATACAAGGCGATTGGGTACAATTTTATTACCAATCTTGTATTCTTTTGCCAAGACCGAAATGTTTGGACTTATCGGTAAATTTAAATTAAGTTCTTTATTCTCTTTTTCAAACTGTTCCAATGCAATATATACTTTTTTCATTATAAACATCCTCTCTTGTATGTAATTATAACATTGCCTATATCAAAATAATATAAAAATCAGGCAATTATTTATGTAAATCTTGCAAAATGATCATTTCAGTTTTATAATATACGTGAGGTGGTAAAATGAGTTCATATATAAAACATGCTGTATTTTCAAATGAAATAAAAAAGCAGTCGTCACATTATCACGACTGCCATCAGATAATTTTTGTAAAAAATGGCGAAATTGAAATCACAATCAATGGCTGTGTCAAAAGAGCGGTCGGCGGAGATATTGTGATTATAAGCAGATTTGAAAACCACTCAATAAAAATAGAAAGCCCCGAATATGAGCGGTACGTTTTGCGCATTTCGGTTAACCTGCCTGCCGATGATATCATTTTTTCGCTGTTTACTAACCGTCCCGATAACTTTGACAATATCATTTCGCTCGGCAATCAAAAGCAAAGTTTTGAAAGAATTTTTGATAAAATTGTTTTTGAACATTCGTTGCAAAATGCTTTTTCAGAGCGCATTCAAAATATTCTTATAACAGAAATTATGATTTATATTAATCGTGCACTTCCGTATCAGTTAATCGAGTATAATCCCAAAAACGTTAGTCTTGTTTCGAGTGTCAAAAGTGAGTTTGAAAGAAACTATTCAAGCGAATTTGATTTGAAAAATCTTGCAAAATCACATAATGTAAGCGTTTCGACGTTGACACATACATTTAAAAAGATAGTGGGTGTTTCGGTTTTTGAATATCTTTTGTCGTGCAGAATGACCGCGGCAAAAAAACTGCTTACAAAAAGCGATATGCCTATCGGTGATATAGTTGAGGCGTGTGGGTTTACCGATAACAGCAACTTCAGCCGTGCATTTAAAAAAATGAATAATATGTCACCGATGGATTTTAGAAAAAAATATAGTAAATAAATTGTGGATATGGGTGGTATCGCTTTACTATGCCCAATATTATTTAAACCACTAAAGAACAAGAATCTTTAGTGGTTTTTATTTTTGTTATGATAATACTTTTTTACCGTCGGGGAGGGTTGTTGCATCATTCAGTAACTTTTCCCTGATTTTTGCAGGGGTGATTGTGCGGCTTTTTTGCAAAAGTTTTGCAGCATGGGCAGTAACGTATGCTGCGGAATAAGAAGTTCCCTCGCTTTTGCGTTGGTCGCCGCTGAGTGTTGAAATTGTAATGTTTTCACCCGGTGCGTAGATATCTACCCATTCACCGCGCTGTGAAAAGTCGGAAATCTTATTTTTATTTACCGACCCCACGGCAAATACGCTGTCATATCCTGCGGGATAGTACATAAAATCACCGTCGGTTGCATAATCGTTGCCTACGGATGCAACAACCAATACACCGTTTTGTTCGGCGTAGTCAACCGCTTCACGTATTGAAGGCTTATCAAGAATAAGACCTATGCTCAGATTAATGATCTGACAGTGATATATATCCACAGCATCTCGAATCATACTTGCGAACACATCGTTGTCGACCTGTTTTATTTTTCCGCCGTCATAGGAGTTGCTGACAAGCGGTACAAACTGTGCCTCGGGAAAAATGTCGAGTATAACAGATGCAACAGCCGTGCCGTGACCGTATGTATCCTCGGTCGATAGCGACGGGTCAAGATAGTTTTTGCCGTCTAATGTATGTTTATCTGCAATGGCGCGGGTGGAAATACCGGTATCAATTATGCCGATTACCACAGGCGCCCTGTTTGTGTATTTAATTGTAATAATGCTAAAAATACAAAGAAAAGCACAAAAATAAACTAATAATCTTTTTTTCATAATTTTTGGAATAAGCGCCATAGATTTTCTATGGCGCTTTTGTGTTGTTTAGTCGCTGCAAACGTCACCGACAGATGCACTTAATGTACCGATGTTGGAAGCGAAACTTCCGCCAACATTACTTTCATTGTATGCAAGATATGTATTAATAGTGAGCATATCACTTGCAGTAAGAGCTTTTTTGGTTTTACATCTGAACGAAATTGTGTTTGTACCTGTTCCGTTATTTATGTATGTCGGGTCTTCAAAGTATTCGCCGAGTTTTGAATCTACATAACCACTAAGGATTTTATAGTATTGGAAATTGAGCGTTGGTGTGCTTGAAATGGTGTTGATAGGTTCATTATAAATTACGGTAAGGGTAACGTATTCGCCCTGTGCATACTCTGTAAGTGCAAGGGGGGCAATACTTTTTGCACTCGGCTCAGTAGAGTCATAGACTCTGAGTCGTACATTAAGATTTCTGTACTTCCAGTTATCTTCATTATTACCGCTTGCGTCAAAGCAGATACTCATATCTTTGCTTGGGTCAATTAATGCATAAGGAGTAGAACTTGAAGTGTCTTTGACAGTCCAACTGTTTTCTACCATACAATCGCCACCGCTGAATTCAATACCGCTGTATTTATTAGAGTTTGCACGCGGTAAGCTGACGGTATAATTCCAGTTAGCCTTGCTGTCTCCGGCTGTTGCAAAACGGTACTCGGCAAGTGTTGAGCCGCCGCGGTTTGTTGCGTTGGTGAATTTAACCCATTGGTAACCTTTATCCTCTTCCTTAATGTCAAAGGTTGCACGGAAACCATAGTAGTTGGCAGTTAAATCGCGGTATTTTTCTTCCGCATCAGTCAGATTCTTATTAAGAAGATTTTTTGGATATATATCGCGCCAATCGTTTTTGTTATAGCCACTGTCGGTAATTCTGATTTCGTTGCTTGAAGAAATAATGTTATGGGTGTACCAATCATACAAGTTTGAAGGTACCTGATATGAACTTACAGGCATATTTCTCTTTACAGACTTTGTGCTACCAAGAGTACCGTCACATTTACCTGTAGAATCAAACACCTTATAAAGTTCTACGTTATAATGACGTGCAACGCCGCCTATCTGGTAGCTTGATATGAGATTATCGGCATTATAGTCATCTTTTTCTGTGACTGTGATTGTTTTGCTTAAGTCAGTAGAATTAAATGTAAGTTTACCGCTACCTTCTTTTGCCGGATCGATATGGATAAAGTGGTATTTATCCTGCTGTGATGCTGTTGCTGCCTCGGGAGTTGTACCGTAAGCAGTGCCATTTACAGTACGTACGTATACAACCTGCGGGTCAGCAGTAGCAACCGTACCTTCGGGTAACGTTCTTGTTACTGTATAGGTAGAAATGCGATTTGTCGTGCTTGTGTAGCTGATGGTAAACGTACCGCCGTGTGCCCATTTTGCTGAGAGGTTATAATCTTTTCCTGCAGTTTTCTGAATTGTGGTCACTTTTGACTCGCCCTCGTACCAACCAAGGAACATATAGCCTGTTTTTGCAGTGGGTTCGCTCAGTGTGATATCACTTGCTGATTCGATAGAATATGAGGTTTTTGAGGCATTGGGGTTGCTGTTTGAACCGATATCCCAATCGCTGTAGGTGATAGTATACTCGTTAAGAGACCATACAGCGTATAATGTTACTTCGTTGTCACCGTTTGCGTTTGCTATAATATCCGCAATTGCAACGTTATCGTTGTAAACCTTGGCACCATCGGGTGAGGTTGCCCAGCCTGTAAATGTGTAGCCGTTACGGTTAAAGGTATTTGTGGGAACTGCATCTGCAGTGGTCAAAGGCTCGGTTTTAACGAACGTGCCGATACCGTCATTTGCATTGAGTATAACGGTAAAGGTAATTTCCTCCCACAAAGCATAGAAAATCTTATGCTCAGCAGAGCCTACGCTGATTGTATCAACTGGGTCGCCCTCAAAGTTGCTGTTAGTAAACCATCCTCTGAAAATGTAGCCGGGACGTTCGTTCGGTGCGCCTAGCGAAATTGCATCATCAACAGTATATTCTGTCGGATTTTCGTGTTCGTCACTATCTACACCGACATAGGTGATGGTATATTTTTGTTTTTCCCATACAGCGTTCAGGTGAAGTGCAGTCATACCGTCTTTAACAATTTCACTGAGAGCGGTATCTGCATTGTATGTGTTAATACCGTCACTCCAGCCTACAAAGGTGTAACCTTCGTATTCAAAGGTGTTTTCACCAACAATACCGCTATAGAGAATATTCTGTGTATTCTCATCTGCCGTGCCGTTGTTGGCGTAGAATGTTACTGCGTAAACATTTTCTGTCCACTTTGCATAGAAAGTTTTGTTTCCTACAGAACCCTTTGCAATATTGGTAATGGGGTTACCGCTGAAGTTTGCATCTTCATACCAACCTTGGAAGGTGTAACCTGTGCGGTTTGCAGGATTTGCAAGAGTTACAGCGTTTTCTGCCGTATACTGTTCGGGATTGCTGTTTTCGTCTGCTTTTACACCGTTATAGGTAATGGTGTAAGTTATAATTTCAAATTTAGCAGTAAGGGTATGGTCACTGAGTTTAGAAAGTATTGTCTGGTCGGTAATCTTTCTGTCGCCGTCATACCAGCCAAGGAAATTGTAACCTGCCTTTTCGACAACTGCCAGAGCGCCGTAAGATGAATCGAATTTAACGTTGCGCTGTGTTACGTCACCGCTTACAACTGTACCGCCGTTTGTATCAAACGATACTTTATATATGTTGGGAGTCCATGTTGCAGTATAGGTGAGGTCACTCGCAGGCATTGTGGTTACGGGTGTTTCGTTCCAATTGAATGAATAACCTGTTTTTACGGGGACAGGTACTTTCACCTCTGCACCGTAGTAAACGGAGCCTTTAGTGTAGTCTTGATCCTCGGCACTTCCAATTCCAAGGTTCCAAACAAGAGTGTATTTGTTTCGGCTGTAATAATAATTTACCACATTCTGTGCTGAATTTGCCGTAATATTGATTGTAGTTGCCTGAGCGGGAGAGGTGAATCCTTCGTATGTATTAATAGCGGGGGTTATTTGTTCGTCCATAGATGCGGATGCACTTATGGTTTTAACAAGTGTATAACCGTTGCCGTCAACATTCTGCTGATAGTGGTTTACAGTGTAGCTGTATTTACCTGCTATCCATTTTGCAGTAAGTGTAATATTGTTTGCGCCCATTGTGGCACTGTTATATATGGTTGAGCCGTTATACCAACCGTCAAAGCCATAACCGTCTTTTGTGGGTGTGGGCAGTGTAACGGATGCACCATATTTTGCAGTAATTGTTGTGGGTGTTACTGTACCGCCTGCAGCATCAAAGGTGATGGTGTATGAATTGCGTGTATAGCGGTATTCTACTACCAGCGAACCGTCTGCTTTTACAGTCACGCTCTTGGTGTTGGGTGCTGCAAAACCTATATAGTTATTTGTTGCGGGGGTAACAGAACTGTCGGTAGTGCCTTTGAGATTATCGGTATCTGTTAAAACAAATGAACCGTCTAATTGTTCCTGATAATGCTCTACTTTATAAGCAGTATCGGTATTGGCGATATATTTTGCGTAAAGGTTAATATTACCACCTGAACCGAGAGTAATCTCGGTTATTGCTTTGCCTGTACACTCTGCATTATTGTACCAGCCGTCGAAAGTGTAGCCTGTACGTACTGCATCTGATAATGTAAATGTATCTTCTGTTGTGTATTCGGTGCGGTTTTGGTGTGCACCGCCGTTTGCATTATATGTGATGGTGTATGTTACAGGTTCCCATACAGCATAGAGTGTAATCTCGTCGCCGTTTACGGCAGTAAGATTGCTGATGTTTTCGCCGTTTTTATATACGGCTTCGCCGCCGCGCTGTGTTGCCCAGCCTGCAAAGTTGTAGTAAGGACGGATAAATCCGTTTGTTGTGAGATTCTGTGATGCATCATAGGTGAATGCCTGATTTGTCATAGTGCCTGTTGCATCAGAAGAATCTTTGTCAAATTTAACAGTGTAGTTGTTGGGTGTCCATACTGCTCTGTAGGTAAGGCTCTGTGCTGGCATAATTGTTACAGGTACTGTTTCCCAACCTACAAATGTATATCCTTTACGTGTTATGTTCTGCGGTGCGATAACTTCGGCATCATAGAAAACATCCTTAACAATCGGCTCTGAGCCTTCATAACCGGGATCAAAAGTAAGTGTATGCTTTATACGTCCGTAGTTAACTTTGATAACGGTTTTACCGCTGCCGTCTACTGTGGCTTCATTACATACAATACCGCCCACAGTCATATTTTCAAATACAATAGCATCTGCGAGTAAGAACTTATCATCTGCAGATTTTGTGCCGTCGATTGCAAGAGTACGCAGATATTCTTCTGTGAATACTTTGCCTGTTACGGTCTGTTCTTTAATCATATGTTGCAGAGTGTATCTGCCGTCTGATTGCTGAACATAATACTCAATGCGGTAATCTGTGTCTTCATTTTTCTGCCACATTGCAGTATAGGTGAGGTCCTTTGTGCCAACAAATGTCTCTACAGTTGCCGGTGTTGAACCGTCTGTTGACCAGCCTACAAATGTATAACCCTTCATTGCCATATGAGGTGTAGTGATAGTTGCACCGTACTTCATCGAATATGTAATATCTTCTTGTTCGGTAACGTCAACGCCGTCAACTTTACCCGAATCAAAGGTGATATTGTGACGCTCAAGGTTGTAGTAATAACGGAGTGTTGCACTGGCGTCTGCTTCAACTTTAAGTTGGGCTTTTTCGGGTGATACAAAGCCTGTGTAAGTCTTAACGTCGGGTGTTACATTTGTAGCGGTTGTACCCTTGAAACTTTCGGTTTCAAAGAGTTCATATTCGCCCGAGCGTAAGTTTTCTTTATAATGCTCTACAGTATAATTAATATCGTCGCGGGCCTGCCATTTTGCATATACATTGATGTCCTCTGCGGGCATTGTTGCGGGGAATGTATAAGGTGAGGTGAGCTGTGCATCGCTGTACCAGCCAGCAAATTTATAACCGAGCTTTTCGGGGTTTGCAGGTGCTACAAGAGTTGCCTCGAATTTCTTTACAATCATCGGGATATATGTACCGCCGTTTGTATAAGGTACAATCATATATCCGTCTCTGAGGTTATCCCAATAAAGTGAAATTGTACGCTGGATGGGTTTTGAACTGAATGACATCGGCTGTTTTTTCCAGGTGATAATCATTTCACCCTCTAATTTGATGTCGCCGTCTTCAGCATTTACCGCTACCGTGTTGGTTTTGGGATCATAGGTGAACTTTTTGTTAGTCATAGTGATGACATAGTTTTCACCGTTGCGGAAGTCATCTTTTCTTTCGGGGTCATTCCAGTCGTTGTATACAGCTTGTGAATCTTCACCTGTCACAAGGTTAAGATAGTGCATATTAAAGACGCTGTCGGGGAGTATAACCGAACGAACGTGCTGTTTTAACACAATTTCGGGCATATCCTCTTGCTCGGTCTCAAAGTCAAGTACGTTATCACGGCGTCCAGCCTCATAAATCAACCATTCTTTGTCAAGAAGTTCTGCCGTTGCGGAGAATAATCCGCCGATAGCCTGTGCATTAAGAGCGAGTTCTAAGTAGACACCAACCTGAATAAGTAAAGCACCGCTGTATTGTTGTGTTTTACCCTTCGAGGCGGTGTATTTGAGTTCATAGAAGAAATATCCGTACAGTTTGGTATAGGCACCCGCACCTGCGCTAAAGCCTACCGAACCGAGTTTTTTGGAGATTGCATAAATCGAGAAATCCAGTTCAACTCCGACTCTGAGTCCTATTCTACCCATAGCATAGAAGCAGAATTCATAAGCCTTTTCAACAAGTTCGATTGTGTCGGAATGTACGTCACGTGCTTTTAATTTAATGGTGAAAACATGACGTTTGCCTTCGATATACTCAAAGTCAAAGCCTATTGAGATACTTGCATCGAGTTGTACCACAAAATCAATCGCAAGGCTAAGATTGATAAGTGGGATGCTGGGGGGAAGAGACTGTTTAACTTCGGTGATGTTTTTCTCGACGATTCTTATCCAGTCAGACTCCTGAGTCACCATATCCGAATAGCGTTCAACAAGTTTATCTTGTGTATCGTTCTCTTCTTTTTCTTCTCCATCTTCGCCTTTTGTCAAACTTTCGAGCATATCTTTGATCTCGTTTGCAACGTCAATGGCTTCGCCGATTTTGTCATCATCATCAGCTTCGTCATCGTTTTCCTTTGTGATCATAGTGGCGTTAAAGGAAATAGCGGTGTAATTCATAACGTCAACGTTTGCTGTGGCTCTGATGTCTGAAATATAGGGGATAAAGGCTGCCCAGTCCCACTCAGCTTCGACGTCTGCACCAAAGTCAACGCCGACTTCTTCAACAAAGCTACCTGTAATGGTAATTTCAAGATGTCCGTCTGAACCGTTTGCGGTAATTGTGAATACAACCGTTACGTCAAGGCTTATTGAAAGACCCTTTTTGTCTGCGTTTGTGCCTTCGATATCGCCAAGATGGGTGGGATGTTTGCTGATTTTTGCTTTGATATCGGTTTCTTCGATTTCAACCTTGACACCGCCCTCTGACATGAGTTGCAACTGTTCGGGAGAAACGGGAGTTCCGTCTGACAGCGTAACTTTATAATCTTCGAGATTTATATTTTCGTTGAGTTTATTAAAGTTATCGGTTGCAAGTGCAACTGAGGTGAGGTAAGTTGCAGCTTCATCGGCAAAACCGCTGTCGATAGCCTGTTGTTCAATTTCAGACTCAACTTCGTCGGTGTTAACACCTTCAAGCAATTGTTCGGCTGTCATTTCTTGTTCGGTGTGAACATCCATACAGCCTTCAACATCTTCCCATGTTACCGAAATAAAAGTAATTGTGGTAGTGTTGTTGTCATCATTTGTGCTGACTGCAACAATCTTGCCGTAGCCTGTAAGTCTTGCCGCGTTGTCACCGCTTTCCACGCCGTATTCACCGGAATAGAATGCAAAGAAGTCGCCAACATCAACTGTGGTCTGGCTGTCAAGATTGATGTATGAATATACGTCTGCAGAATAGTCAAGATATTTGTTATCAACAGTAACTGTGTTTGCATCGCTGTCTGTATCGGCAGCTTCGGGCAGGGGAAGTATATCAGGTGTAAATACAACTTCCTCGGGGTCGGCACTTTCGTATGTATAGGTGTTACCGTCTATGGCGGTAATCTCGAGATATGCCATATCGCCCAACTTGTCATCGGGGGTATCCAATGTTCTGTTTGTGGGGATTTCGCCGTCATATACACAAACGATATCACCTGTGCTTACTGCAGTGTTTCCGCTGTATTTAAAGCTACCTGTCGAAAGGTCTGCTACAGTCACGTTTGTGCCGTCTGATTCATAAAGTGACAGATTAAGACTGGAAACACTCTGACCGTTGTTTATAATATTGCTTATATTATTTAAGGGAAGATATTTGATATCTGATTTGGCAGCAAGGTTTATAACATCTTCGCGGTCTACGGTGAAGTTATACTGACGTGCCGACTCGGGCTGACCTTTAAAGGAGAGTTTATCGTTGTTAAGGGTGATGCGATAAGAACCGCCTTCGCGGAAACCGCCCACACCGCTTACGGTGAATGCACCGTTACCGCCGTTTACAGCGATAATGTCTTTTGCATCGGGTTCTGCAAGGTCATCTGCATCGATGAGCACTAAAACATCTTCGGCAGTCATATCGGTATCGGTTGATACGACTTCAATTGTAAAGTCTGTTTTAACGTCTACAGCACTTGCAAAAGTAACCTTGTCAAGTGTATCAAGAGGAACTTGCTCAAGCCACGAAGCATATAAAGTCATATTCTTTGTGACTTTGTCGTTGTTTCCTACAGGCTGTTCAAGAGCCGCGTCATAGTACCAGCCTGTAAAGATATGCTCTGCCCAATAGGGTGTCGCAAGTGAACTGATAGCAGTGCCTTCAATTACCACTTTATCTTTAATCTTGGTGCCTTCACCTGTTTCAAATTTAACGGTAAAACGTTCAAGACCGGGCTTTAACTCAATATCGTAACCACCTGTAATAAAGCGGCGGAGGTTGTTTACGTCTTTTGAATCAACGTTGCCGTTGGCATCAACGTCGGCGGCAAGAGCATTGATTTTAACATTATAACCGCCAACAATGTGACGGCGCACCAGGTTAACGTCCATAGCGTTTATGTAACCGTCGCCGTTTACATCACCGGGTATGTATGAGGGCTTGTCTACCGTTGCTTTGGCAACTGCCGAAATTACGTCAGATGGTACCCATTGCAAAAGAGATACAACAACTAACGCTGAAGCAATCAGCCGTATAAATCGGTTATGTTTTGATTTTTTCACTGTTCTTCCTCCTCTGCTTATTTAATGGTAATGGTGCCGTTTGCCAAAACAACATTGGGGTAATTGTAATTTTTATCAAAAACGGCGCCTTTGTCATATGACAGTGTCACATTGTACTTGCCTGTAGCAGCAGTATCCTTGATTTTGAAGGTGACGGTAAAAAGTGTTCCGTCCTTTATGTCATCTGCTGAAAGGTCTATTGCATCCAACAAAAATGTATATGGGGACGATTTAGTACCAGGACCGGGAACTGTAAGTGTAAGACCGGGGTAAGCGGTATTTTTGCCGTCTGTAAATGCAAAAACTTTGTCATCAACAGAGAGTTTTAAAACGGCGCCCATAATACCAGGGTTGTTTACAACATTAATATTCATTGTCACTTCGCCTGTACCTTTGTTTACCGATACAGGCTGAGCGTAAATCACGGTTTTATCGGTGGTATATTTGGCAGTTACCGTAATATCAGCAGTAACACTGTCAAATTGTTTGTCCCATCCTGCAAAATTAAAGTGTTCACGGCTGGGGCTTTTAGGTGCATCGGCGCCTTTTCCGTGGTCAACCTTTTGTGTCTTTAAGACTGTTCCGTCATAGTCTTTGAATGTGACTGTATAGGTCTTTGCTGCGGGAGTAGGTTGCGTGGGGGTGGATTCTGTCGGCTTGTTCTGTACAGGTTTATTCTCAACCGGTTTATTTTGAATGGGGGTGTTCTGTACAGGATTGTTTTGTACAGGTTTATTCTGTACAGGTTTTGAAACCGATGGTTTTGACTGAGGTATGATTGTTACATCAGATTCGGTTTCAGTTTCAGAATCGGGTGTGGGTTCCAGTTCGGGTGCGGGTTGTGGCGCGGGTTCGGGGTCGGGCGTGGGTGTGTTTTGCTCAACCTCCGGTGTCGGCTTGTCATTTTTATCGCATCCCGATAAATTGAACAGCATCGACACAGTAAGTGCGATGATAACAAAAGCAACAACGAGAACTTTGGCTGAGTGTGCTTTTGTAAACATTTTTTCTATATTCATAAAATTTCCTCCCTATATCTTGCAAAGATATGCTTATATATGATATAGTATAAGTCGTACCTTAAGGTGCGAGTCAAGAGCTATTTACAATTTTCGAGGTGATTTGCAATGAAAAAATATGATGATTCATTATTTCAAATCGGAGAAGTAACAAAAATAATGGGGATAACTCGCAAAACACTTCTTGTTTTTGAAGAAATGGGACTTCTGGTACCTGCACACAAGGATGAAGAAAACGGATATCGCTATTATTCAGCAGATAATATGACACAAATACGTTCAATACGGTCTTTACAGGCGC
>JAZKZG010000130.1:0-4351 GCA_045612565.1 Eubacteriales bacterium | reverse complement strand
TAAAGATGCTCAACTTTACGGCATGATTTTGTTTGCTCAGACAATAACCCCTACGGTTTTAAAACTAACTACTGAAAATGTTGTTGCAATTAATTTACTAAATCAACTTGCAAATGATGTTTGTGGGGTTAATTTTTCTATTGGAGAAAATATTAATTCATATTTTGCATATCTTGATGAAAAACGTTTACAAAAGCTTTATGATAAGTTTTTCATTTATGTAAATGATGAGATTAATTTGTCAATAAGTGCTGTTATAACCGAAAATACATGTTGCAAATATGCTTTTTTAAGAGGTGTATTTCTTGCTGCGGGTTATGTTGCAAATCCTTCAAAGAGATATCATTTTGATATTTCTACACCTTATTATTCGCTTGCAAAGAAACTTGAAAAGTTTATGCTTGATTTAAATTTCCCTGTAAAAACTGTTGTTAGAAATTCAAACTATGTTGTTTATATGAAAGAAAGCTCAGCAATAGAACGTTTTTTATGTTATGTTGGTGCAAATTCTGCTGCATTTTCTTTTATGGATTCTAAAATTCTTAAAGAAATGAACAACTATAATAATAGAATTAACAATACCAAGTTACATAACCTTGATAAAACAATCGGTAAATCTGTAGAACAAGTTAATGCGATTGAAAAAATTATAAATTCAAATGGTTTTGAATCGCTTGACGAAGATTTACAGTTTGTTGCAAAATTACGTCTTGGTAATCCTGCAAAATCTTTAAATGAACTTGTTGCGATTTGCAATAATAAATTTAGCAGATCAGGTCTTAACAGACGGTTTAATAAACTTGTCGAAATTTCCAAAATGATTGGAGATTGATTTTATGGGTGATTTTGTACATCTTCATGTTCATACAGAATACAGTCTGCTTGATGGTGCTTCAAAAATTGATAAACTTGTGGATAGAGCTGTTGAACTTGGTCAAACTGCACTTGCAATAACTGACCACGGCGCAATGTATGGTGTTGTTGAATTTTATAAAAAATGTATTTCTAAAGGAATTAAACCGATTATTGGTTGCGAGGTTTATGTTGCACCTACTAATCGTTTGACAAAATCTGTAATTGCTGATTATAACTATAGCCACCTTGTGTTGCTTGCAAAAAATAATGTTGGTTATAAAAATTTATTAAAAATAGTTTCTGATTCATTTGTTAAAGGGTTTTATTATAAACCGAGAACAGATAAAGATGTTTTAGCAGAATATTCTGAGGGCATTATTGCTCTTTCGGGATGTTTGGCGGGTGAGGTGCAGCGCTTTATCTTAAATGGTGATATAGAAACTGCAAAGCTCAAAGCGCTCGATTATAAAAAGATTTTTGGTGACGATTTTTATTTGGAAATGCAAGACCACAATCTTGAAGAAGACGCCGTTGTAAATAAAGGGATTTTTGATATCTCAAGAGTAACAGATATTCCTGTTGTTGCGACAAATGATGTTCATTATGTTAATAAAGATGATTCTTTTATACAAAAAGTTTTACTTTGTATTGGAATGAATAGAACAATAAACGAGGACAACCCTATGGCTTTCAAAACTCGTGAATTCTATCTCAAATCATTTGATGAAATGACCAAAAAATTCGGTTATATTCCTGAGGCTATTTCTAATACAGTTAAGATTGCAAATCAATGTAATGTTACATTTGATTTTGAAAAACTGCATGTTCCGAGGTTTAGAACTCCCGCAGGAGTTGATAGCTATCAATTGTTATACCAAAAATGTGTTGAAGGTCTTGTTTCACGTTACGGAAATAAAAATCATATTGATAAATTAGAATATGAACTTTCAGTTATTTCAAAAATGCAGTTTATTGATTATTTTTTGATTGTTCATGATTTTGTGAACTATGCAAAACGTAACGATATTGCAGTTGGTCCCGGTCGTGGAAGCGCAACTGGTTCTCTTGTGTCATATTGCCTTGGTATAACGGATATTGATCCTATAAAATATGGCTTGATTTTTGAGAGATTTTTGAATCCGGGGCGAGTTTCAATGCCTGATATTGACATTGATTTTTGTGTTGAACGTCGCTCGGAGGTTTTGACATATCTTATTGCAAGATATGGAATAGATTCTGTTTCTCAAATTATTACGTTTGGCACTCTTGCTGCACGAGCTGCGATTAAAGATGTTGGAAGAGCGCTTGAAATCCCGTTTGCAACAATTGATTCGGTTTCTAAGCATTTTTCTTCAAAAACTGCAACCTCAATTAAATCTGTTCTTGATACGGACAGTGACTTACAAAATAGATACAGAAATAACGATGAAATTAAGCAGCTTATTGATACTGCAATGTCGGTCGAAGGATTTGTACGTCACAGTTCAACACACGCTGCAGGTGTTGTTATTACCGATGGCCCTGTTACTGATTTTGTTCCTCTTGCTAAAAATGACGATTTTGTTGTTACTCAATATCAAAAAAATGAAATTGAACAGTTGGGACTCTTAAAAATCGATCTTTTAGGTCTTAGAAATATAACCGTAATTGATAAAACAGTAAGACTTATAAATCGGGATGATCCTTCGTTTGATCTGAATTCTATCCCTGAAAATGATTCTAAAACATTTAATATTATCAGTTCCGGGAATACCCTTGGTGTATTTCAGCTAGAAAGCGTGGGAATGCGAAAACTTCTTACAAATTTAAAGCCTAAGTCGATTGAAGATATTATTACGTCTGTTTCGCTTTATCGTCCGGGTCCTATGGACTCTATTCCTAAATATTTAAAAAACAGAGAGAATCCATCACAAATCACATATAAGACAGAATTGCTTGAATCCATACTTAAAGATACATTTGGTTGCATTGTGTATCAAGAGCAGGTTATGGAAATAGCAAGATCTCTTGCTGGTTATTCTTATGAACAAGCGGATATTTTACGAGCAGCGATGAGCAAGAAAAAACTTGATATTATGGAAGCTGAACGTAAAAAATTTATCGAAGGTTGTTTGATGAATAATATTGATCAAAAAACAGCACAAACTGTTTTTGATGAAATGAGTGAATTTGCAAAGTATGGCTTTAACAAATCTCACGCTGCAGGATACGCTGTTATTGCATACAGAACCGCTTATCTTAAAGCAAATTATCCCGCTTATTTTATGGCGTCACTGCTTTCAAGTGTTATGTATAACACTGATAAAGTGAAAGAGTATATTGCTGAATGTAACAAGATGGGAATTAAAGTTTTGCCTCCGGATATTAATAAAAGCCGCTGTGAATTTGTTGCTTGTGATAATAAGATTTATTATGGTCTTGCTGCGATAAAAGGAGTTGGCAAGAGGATGGCAGAAGTTATTGATAATCAGCGCGAACTCGATGGTGATTTTACTGATTATTCCAACTTTATTTCACGTGTTTCTCTTTCGGATATAACAAAACGTGCGATTGAGGGCATGATTTGTTCGGGCGTGTTTGATTCTTTTGGTTTTTCAAGACAGCATATGATGTCGGTGTATGATAGGGTGATTCAACATTATTTGTTGAATCAAAAGAATTATGATATAAATCAAATTTCATTTTTTGACGAAGATGAACCTGATTTTGAATTTGATTTTTTTTCTAAACCCATACCTGAATATGATGAGGATAAAAAACTATATCTTGAAAAAATGCATTTAGGTTTGTATTTATCTGTAGATCCTCTTGAACGATTTATTCCTGTTTATAAATCGGGAAAATACACTCTTGCTTCAGATCTTCAAAGTAAATCCTCTGATGAAAAGGTAAAATTATTCGGTATTATTGATTCAATTAAAGTTGTAAAAACTAAACAACTCAGGAATATGGCATATGTTAATATTGAAGATACATCCGGTATTGTTGAGGTTATTTTCTTTCCAAATCAATATGATATTTTTTGTGTCGAAATGGAAGTCGGTACTGTTGTGGAAATCGAGGGTACTGTGACAAAAAAAGAAGATGATCTGGTACAAGTCATATGTAAATATGCAAAATTTCCCAATCCCGATAATGTTACAAAGATATATAGAAAGATTTATTTGAATATTCCATCCAAAGATTCATTTATTTATGAATTAGTTTTAAAATCACTCTGTACTCATAAAGGTGAAAACGGTTGTGTTTTACACTTTTCTGATACTGGAAAATATGTATCAACAGGGGACAAAATTAAAGTTGATTTGTCTAAGACGCTTATTGATGAATTAAAAAGTTTGTTGGGTGATAAAAATATTGTGATAAAATAGTTGAATTTTGTAATTTTTTGCTGTAAAATACCTATTTGGAACTAAATTTGTTGTTGGAGGATTAAAATGAGTACAAAAATCAAAAAGATTGGTGTTCTTACAAGTGGCGGCGATGCTCCCGGTAT
>JAZKZG010000129.1:0-9614 GCA_045612565.1 Eubacteriales bacterium | reverse complement strand
TAAACTTGTATCGACGGTTGTGCGCTATTGTGAAAAAGATATTACCAAAAATAACGCGGTTAATTTGCTATAATTGAGGGTTTTGCGTCCGTATCGAGCGCGGGCAAAATCCCGCGTTTATGCCAGGCACAAAAAAGGAAGTGCAAACGCCTAATTATTAAGGGTTTGCACTTTTTTTGTAAATCAACCTTTACCCGCGCTGCATAGTGTTTTTTTTGTATAGGTGTCGCCCTCGATACAGGCGGCAACCTCGGCGGAAATCGGCAACCATACAGGCGACACCGGCGGGAACGGCGACGGCGTAAAGGGTGGCAACCTGTACAAAAAAAATACAGGTGTGAAGGGCGGCGGGTTGGTTGCCGTTCCCGTGTCCATCAATCCCCGTTTAATATTTCGTCGTCGGGAACGTCGCCAAAAAGGGGCTGCTCGACGCGCTCGGACACCTCGACGCGCTCAACTTCACGCGGCACGATATACGGCAAGACCTTCGCGAAAAATTGCAGCCTGTCCCGTGCCGTTAATTCGCTAACATCTTTTTTTAGTTGCTTTATATTATCGGCAAATAATTCTAATAACACTTCTTTAACCTCGGCGGGCGTTTTGTTGGGCGTTCCCTTCTTTCGTCCCCCTGTCTTTTGTCCCTTCATAGTATTGCGTTTTTAAGTGTCTAAATTGTCTATTTTTGTCTATTTTAGACGGCGTAAAATTACAAAAAAACAGGACGCAAACAAAATGTTAACGCCCTGTTTCATTAGTGTATTTGCGCCCGTCTTGGTGTCTGTTTACTTGCCGTTTTGCGGGTAGTATTTAACCCCGTAAAAGGTGTAAACCCTATTATTGCGGTTTGCGCACGCTTGAAATTTGCACGGCTCGGCGCAATACTTTTGCGTAACGTGGCGGGGTTGGAAGGGCTTGCCACACAACGCGCAAAACTTCCAACCGTCCCCTATATTTACGACCGTGCCGCCCGTCTTGCCGTCGCCCGTCTTGGTGTCCGTCTTACCGTCCGTCCGTCTTGCCGTCTTGCCGTCGCCCGTCTTGGTGTCGGAATCGTGGCGGGGTTGCCGTCCGTATATACGGGAATCGTATAACGGGCGGGACGGGGGACGGGTAGCCCGCGCCGTTGTTTCGGCATCACCATCGGAAGGCGGCGCAAACCCGCGTATTATCATTTTATCCGTCCGTCCGTCCGTCTTGCCGTCTTGGTGTCCGTCCGTCTTGGTGTCGGCATCGACGGGCGCGGCATCACCATCGGCGGGAACGGGGGAAGGCGGCGCGGGAACGGCGGCGGTGGCGGCAATCCTCGCGGGGTTTGCATCGGCGGCGGGGGTTGACGTTCCCCGCAATGCAATCAAATTTCTTTGCATACCGTTCAAATAATTGCCGTACTGCTCCGAAATTTGATTTTTGATTATTGCGTCGGTGTCGGCGGCGATACCGTTTGCAAAATTCTTTATTTCGGCGGTTACTTCGTCGGCGCGGTTGTTTTCGTGGTAAATTCGCGAATACAGAAAACACAAAACGCCGTTTGCAATTAATTGAAGTATCATTATTGCCGTGACGTAACCCGCGTATTTGTCGGCATCAGCATCGGCGGCGGCGGTTATGCCTTGCCGAATCTCGGCGGCATTTGCATCGACGTTTTGAAGGGCTTGCCGCTGCTCCGCCTGTAACAACAAAATTTTGTTGTAAAGGTCTGTTTTTGCGGCTTGTTGAGTGGTTGTTAGTTGTGGGTTGCCGTCGCGGTCGGTGTTCCATCTCGGCGGCGTAATTGCGGCAATGTTGGCGCGTAATACGTCAATTTGTCCCGCGTAATACGCCCGCACGGAATCGGCGGCGGCGGTGGCTGCTTCGTTGGCGGTGGCTGCTTGCTCGGTTGTGTCGCTTTTATACAATGCAATGCCGTTTGTACTTGTATAAAACGAAATCGAAAAAAACAGGGCGACACCCGCAAACATCGCGCCCGCTGCCGCCCATCGGTACGCAAACACGAATTTAAACATTTTAAACAGGAAGGCGGCGGTTATTACCTCAATAACCGCCAACAAACCCACGGCGGCAATGATACGGGCGGCGGGGTTATCAATCACGCCCGCAAAGTTGACGCGGAAAAACGCAAACCCGCTAAAAATCGAAACAAAGGAAGTTAACAGGCGTAACAGGATAAACCCCGCAATAAGTCCCCAAAACTCGCGGGCTGTTTCCATCTGTTGAATTTTTGCGGCGGCGTTTTTCTTCCACAATGCCGCAAACCTTCCCGAAACATTGAAGTTAAACATATCGAATCATTGATTTATAACATTTTGTAAGGTGTGCAATTTTTACAAAATGCCGTTGTTGAATTTGTTGAATTTTCACGGCATCACCATCGGACGGGCTTGCCGTTTAGACCTGTACAAAAAAACATTTGCACGGCTCGCGAATATGGTTTAATTTTGTCGCCGACATATCAATCATTGATTTTGTTGCCGTCGGCGGGGTGGTGTGCAATCCGTTTACCCGTCGGCGGCTTGTTTGTTAATACTCTGTTTACTTGGCGTTTGCGCCGTCCTCGACGCGGTTGCCGTCCTCGCCTGTCTTGGTGTCTATTAGTCGCCAAAATCGCGGTAATTTTCGCAATTAGCAGACAGGGAGCAGTCGCGGCAATCGAATCCGTTTGCATAAAAATCGCATTTGCCGTCCGTGTAGGTCTGCAAACCGTGTTTTGTTGCCGTGTTTTCGACCTTTGCCCGCTGCGCTCTAATTGTCGCCTGTAATCGCCTTATTTGGTCGGCGCGTTCTTTGGTAATTTCAACCCGTGCGCCCGCTATGGTGGCAAAATAACGTTTTTCCATCGTGTTAAGCGTAATTCGTTAAACAATCAATTAAACGCCGCAAAACGCTCTATTTTTGCCGCTATTGTCGGCACGTTTGAAGGCGTTAACGTGTCAATTGGCACGGACACACACGGCGCGGCGGCATCACCAACCCAAAACATTAAAAAATCGTCGTACACGTCGGCATCGACCGCCCGCGAATCGTGAAGGCTTACAGGCTCAACCGCTCGCAATTCATAGCGGTTTTTACCCACCATCGACGCAACCCAATTTTTTATTTTGTCGCTGTCTGTCATTGTGTTATGGTTTGGCGTTAAACAATCCGTTTAAGTTGGCGATAACGTTGCCCGCCTTCGTTTGGTAGTCGTCGCTGTCGGGGTCGTCTGTTTCGACCTCGGAATCAATAAGGGCAACCAACTCCACAAAGGTAACATCTTCGGCAACCTTCTCGCCCTTGCCGTCGCCGCCTTCCTTCCAAACTTCGTAATAATCGCGCCCTTCGTTGTAAGTTACGATTATGTTGCCCGTGAATTTGTAGCCCTGTACGTGGAATTTTAACGCAATCCTTCCATCATATCGGACGGCTGCAAAGTTTTCCACGCCCCACGCCATCGGTAGCGGCGCATCGTGCCAAATGTAGCCAAACATCGTTCCCACCTGTTTAACGTCCCAATCGTCAAACGCGCCCGCCTTCAAACTCGCGGCAACCTCGCGGCGGTGGCGGTCGATTATTGCATCAAATATTTGTTGCATAGTGTTTGTTATTGAAAAAAAACGCCGTTTTTCCGTCCCGCTGTCACCCGCATAAGGTCGCGGGGTGTATGCTATTACGGCAATACACACGGGGGAAAACGGCGCAATATTTTTGCCTTATACCCTTATTTTTTTGACGTTGCAAAGGTGGTAAACGTTTTTTAATTGTGCAAATTTTTTGCAAATTTTTTTCGATTTTTTTGTTAAAATGCCGTTTGGTGCGTTTCGCTGCGGGGGCGGCGGGTTTTTGTGTGTTTCTCGTTGTTCGCTCGTTGTTCGATACCGACGGCGGCGGGCGTTTTCTCTTGCTTCGCTCTTGCTTCGTTTCTCGGAGTTCGCTCGGAGTTCGGCGGGAATCCTCGCCCGAAACATCGACCGCCTCATCACGGGCGGGAAGGCTTATTTTGTGGCATTTTTCGGGCGTTCTTTTGCGCGGTGTGGAATTGTCCCCCGTTCCGGCGTTTACCCCCTAAAACGGCGCGTTTTTGGCGTTTTTTCGGGGTGTTGCCTTGCCTGTCTGTTACCTATACAAAAAAATGATTGACTGCGGGGGCGGGTGGAATCGTGAAGGATTGATTTTTTTGTATAGGTTTTTCAAAGCACAAAAACGCCCAATTAAAGGGCGTTTTTTGCGTTTTAAAAATTTTCTATATATATTTTTAAAATTTTGTGTTTTGGCAACCGTCTATAAATCAATAATTTGCGGGGTGTTCACTCGCACCAAACCCCCCCTATCACTCGCACCAACCCCCCCCTATTTTTAATTTTCGGCGGCTGTTACTTCCTCAATCGGTCGAATTATGAATATATCGCCGTTTGGCGTGAAGTTTGGATTTTCAGACATTGCCCGCGCCGTGTCGCTGTCGCCGTCAATAACTCCGTAACCCAAATAATTAAACGCCTGTTTTATCGCCCGTTTCCAATCCTTGTTTTTTTTCAATTCTACACCCTTAACCCTTGCCCGTTCCGCGATACTTGAATAAACAAAGGGTTTTTTGTCATAATACGGCATTTCAAATAATAGTTGAATACAAACTAACAAAATGCCTTTGTCACCGCGATATTGCGACAAATCGCCGACGTTCATTTTACCGTTTGTTAGTTGTTTTATGTTGTAATACAACAAACAGGCATCAATCGCGGGAAGGGTGTTTAAAAATTGTTGGCTAATAACGTAGGTTTTAACCTTCGTTTTGAGGTTAAAAACGCCGTCTAATATGCTTATAGGGCGTATTTCTCCGCGCACTTCGTCGAAAAATAAAAATTTTTCCCGCGCCAACAAGTCAAACGCGGCGGCAAACTTGGCGTTAACATCGGCGTATTTTCCGTATTTATACGCCCTTATTACTTCGGCATAAGTTACGCTCGCGCCCTGTGATAACGGGGGTAAACCTTGCCGCAATCTATCCGCCTGTATTTTAAGATTTTCCCGCGCCCTTCCAATAATATAATTTAATAACTCTATTTCTTGCCTGTTAAGGCTTGCAAACGTCCGTAAACCTCGCGTTAATCCTTCTTTTTTTGCTATCTCGCCCGCCTTCGCATATCGCCCGCTCGCTAACGGGTTAAACAATCCCGTTAAATAATCGGTCATAATTTGCGTTTTTTTGTCCATCAATACAGGCGGGACGGGTGCGGAATCCTCGCCCGTGGCGGCATCACCATCGGCGGGAACGGGGGAAGGCGGCGCGGGAACGGCGGCGGCATCACCATCGGCGGGGTGGGTGTACTCCAAAAACATTTTAAAATCATTTTCGGACATCGGCGGGACGTTGGCGGAATCCTCGCGGCTTAACCGTTCCAACGTGGCACGGCGGGCGGCGGGGTTGGTGTCGCCCGCCATCTTTGCCGTAAATTCAAAAAAACGCTTTACGGCTGCAATTAGGCGCGGGTTGTTTTCATACATCGCCGCAATTTGCATAAAATCGTGCAAATTGTCGCAAATTGTCATACCTTGCGGCGGGGTGGGTGTCGGCGGGGTGGGTGTCGCCGTTCCCGTGGGTGTCTGTTTTTTGGGTGTTTTCATAGTCTAAAATCCTTGCTTACATACGACTTTATTTTTTTGTACAGGTTTTGCGCCTGTCTTGCCGCCTGTCTTGGTGTCGGCGGTCGGCACTTCCAACGGCAAAACGAATCGCGGCACGGCGGCGGGAATCTCGCCCAAATCCTCGACCGTAAAATTAAGCGAATCCACGCCCGCGCCATCGCGCACGGCTTCCCACGTTACGCGGAAATTGTTTAATTTCGTGCCGTCGTCGGCTGTTTCGCGTTTTACGTTTATAATCTCGGTTGCCTTGTTGTATAACTCCGTGCCTAAGTGTCCCCGCGCCTTGTCGCTGCTTGGGTTTTCGTGCAATACGCACAAAATATGTATATTGTACTTTAACGCCCAATTTGTCACAGTGTCCATACAGGCGGCAACCTCGGCAATATTATTGAAGTCGGCGCAAATATCTTTAATGCCGTCGATAATTACAAACCTTATACCCGTGAATCGTGCCAACATCGCGGCAATCTTTTTGCGGCGGGTGTCCGTATTGTACGGGCGTACATTGGCGACAATTAGGCGGCGGTTAAGTACATCGGCGGCGGCGGCATAGTCGGCGGCGTTTGCCGTTGTGCCGCCGTTCCCCGCTATTGCAAATAATTTCGTTATCCGTCGGCGTATCTTGTAAGTTGACGCGGGCGACTGCTCCGTATCGACGTACAAGACCGCGCCATCGGTCGCCACACCGGCGGCGGCGGGTATCGTGTGAATTTTCCCGCCTTCCCACGTTCCCGCCAAATACGCCGACGCAAACAGGGTGGCGGCAAATGTTTTGCCGTTTTTCATTTGCGCCTTCAATATTGACAGGTTTGCAAGTGGAAACAGGTTTGCACCTTCCCGCGCTAATAGGTAGGTATCGGCGGCGATTTTCGTATCCTCAAAAATCAAATCTTTGTCAATCTCCACGGCATCAGCATCGGCGGCGGGGTTGTCGTCAACCTGTACAAAAAAATGATTTTGGACGGGCGGCGGGGTGGGTGTCGCCGTTCCCGTTCCCGTGGGTGTCTGTATCTCGCGCCCGCTCGGAAGTTGTGAAGGGTTGATTTTCATTTGTTAGTAATTTACTTTAATGTATTGATAATCATTTGTAAATGTAAGGAATTTGCACCCATACACGGCAATTAAGTCCATAAACCCGCGCCTTACTTCAAACGTGTAAAGGTTTGATAAATCGGCAATTACATTTATATCGTGTTTGCCTTCGGTGCAATAGTTTTCGGCGGTTTTTATGTTGTTTTCTCGCTGTAAAGGTGTCATTTTGTCGCCGTTCAAATGCCGCAATATATCGGCAAAATCTTTGATTGTGGCAACCTCGGCGGCGGGAAGGTCTTGCAAGTACGCCCGCGCATACTCGGCAACGTCCTCGGCTGTCGCCGTCAACTTTGGAAAATGTTTTGCAATTTCGATAAATTGCGCCGTTGCCGCCTGTCCTCGGTCGTCGGCATCGTAACAGACAGAAATTTTAACGCCCTGTTTCTCACAATACGCCAAAAGACGTTCCAACATTCCCCCCGTGGCGGTCGCCGTTCCCGTCAACCCGCCAAAACTGACAGCGGGCAAACCCAAAACAGACGCGGCAACCGCGTCCAATTCGCCTTCCATCACAAACAGGCGGTTATTAACGGGACGGACGGCGGCGGCTAAATTGTACCCGTCACGCGGGGCGGCGTTCATATACTTGAATCCCGTTTGCTCGGCTTTACTTTGCGGCATCGCCCGCGCTTTAAATCCTGTTAACCGTCCCCGCGCATCTTTGATGCAAATAATAATCCTATGCTCGGCAAAAATGAAGTTGCCGCCCTTCGATACGACCGCCAAATCTTGCAGACGGTCGGCGGGGAAGGCTTTTTTTAACTTCGTGTTAATCCTGTAATAGTCGGCGCGGCTTATGGTGTAAATATCATACAGGCGGCAAATATCTCGCGTAAATCCACGGTTTGCAAGATACTCTATTAAACCCGTGTCACCGTCGGCATCGCGCAAACATTCCAAAATGAAGGCGTTAACCTCGGCATCTTGTTTTTTTGTATAGGTATCGGCGGCGGGGGTGTCGCCTGTCTTGGCGCGATTGATGAGGCGGTCGGCGTTTGTCGGAATCGTGGCGGGGTTGCCGTCAACCTGTACAAAAAAATGATTTTGAAGGGCGGCGGCGGCATCGCGGGGGCTGCACCCAAACGCGGCGGCGGTGTAGTCTATGTTGGAAATTTCCCCGCGCCCGTCCCCGCTGCACCCAAAACAATGAAAATGATTAGTTTTGCGGTTAATACTCACATTGTCGCGACTACCACAACGGGGGCAATTAATATGCCCGCTAATTGGGTAGGGGTTGCCGCTAACATATTCGTAAACCGCGCCCGCGTCGATTGAATTAACGGCGGCAAAATCGACCTTCCCGCCCGTGTTTTGCGTCTGTATCATAGTTTTTTTGTTGACTTTGTAAACCCTGTTTTACTTCTGCAAATTGTCCAAAAATTATTTACAATATAACGGGCTTGTTATCAATACGCAAACCCGCAAAAAACTCAATAATTTTTGCAAATCTGTTAAACGGCAATCCCGTTTCTTTGTAGCCCGCCCACGAACTCCGACTGATACCGACGTGTCGGCAAATCTCGCTTTCTGAAATCGGCAAATTTTTTGCAATTTGCATCACTTCCCGCGTCAAGTCTTTACGCCCTTCCTCGTATTTGTCGTGTAGTTTTTGCAACGCCTTATACATCGGCGTTAATTTCGTTGGTTGTTTCATAGTATCAAAAATTTAACGTTTGATTGTTTCACGCCGCAAAGATAAATATATTTTCGTGAAACAAAAAAATATTTGTGCAACTTTTTTAAACTTTTTTTTCAAAAAAAAACTACAAAAAAATTTGGTAGTGTCGAAAATAACCCTTATTTTTGTTTCCATAATAAAAACATTATGTAAACAAATAAAAATTGCACACTATGAAAACAAAGTACACAAAAAACAAAGGTTTGTTAATTGACACCTTCGCGGGCGACGACGCAAACGGCATCACCATCGACGGGAACGGCGGCGCGGTTGCAACCATCGCCCCCGAAACGGTTGCTCCGTTGCTTGACGGCGCGGCGGCGGAACGTCTTGCCGAAATCGCCGCAAACGTCCACGCGGCAAACACGTCGGCGGCATACGAATCCGACCGCGCAATATTTGCCGCTTGGTTGGCATCGGTCGCCCTTCCGTGCAATGAAGTTGCATTATTGCAGTATTTAACGGAATTATCCGAAACGGCAAAGGAATCCACTTTACGCCGCAAATACGTCGCCCTTCGTCACGTGGCAAACGTCACCAACCCCGCAATTTTTCGCACGTTCTTTAAGGGTGTTGCAAAGACGCTCAAACAGGAAGGCAAAACACTCAAACAGGCAAAAGCAATGCACAAAGATAATGTTAATGAATTTATCGCCACATTGGGCGGCGTGAAGGCTGCCGACGTGCGAAACAGGGCGTTATTTTTGTTGTGCTATTACGGCGCGTTTAGGTCGTCGGAATTGTGCGCCCTTCGTTGGTCTGACATCGCCGAAATTGACGGCGGTTTAAAAGTCCATATTGACGGCAAGACGGGCGCAATGGATAAATTTATCGCTTATAAGGCGGTTAATTGTCCCGTTGCCGCCCTTAATGCTTGGCGCAATCTCAACGGCGGCAACACCTTCGTATTTGTGAAGGTTGACAAAGGCGGCACACTTCAAAACACACCGTTAACAAGACAGGGTTTTAACAAGATTATCAAATCATTTAACGGCGCGTTTTCCTCGCACTCCTTCCGCCGTGGGTTTGTGTCGGACGCTTTTAAAGTCGGCGCGACAATTCCCGCGATACAGGCGCAAACAGGTCATAAACTTGTATCGACGGTTGTGCGCTATTGTGAAAAAGATATTACCAAAAATAACGCGGTTAATTTGCTATAATTGAGGGTTTTGCGTCCGTATCGAGCGCGGGCAAAATCCCGCGTTTATGCCAGGCACAAAAAAGGAAG
>JAZKZG010000128.1:0-7151 GCA_045612565.1 Eubacteriales bacterium | reverse complement strand
GCGTGAAATGGCTGCACACAACAAAACACTCGGCCGTTTCCGTCTTGACGGTATCGCTCCTGCTCCCCGCGGTGTACCCCAGATCGAAGTAACTTTTGATATCGACGCTAACGGTATTGTTAACGTATCTGCAAAAGACCTCGGTACAGGTAAAGAGCAGAATATCACAATCACTGCATCAACCAACCTCTCAAAAGAAGATATCGAAAAAGCTGTTAAAGAGGCTGAAAACTATGCAAGTGAAGATGCTAAAATCAAAGAGGGTATCGAAATCCGTAACAATGCTGACCAGCTTGTATATCAGACCGAAAAGACAATAAACGAAGTAGGCGACAAACTTACAGCTGACGATAAGGCTGCAATTAATGCCGAAATTGAAAAGACTAAGGAAGCATTAAAGGGTACAGATACTGATGCAATTAAAACTGCATCAGATGCTCTTCAGGCAAAACTTTATGAACTTTCATCAAAAATCTATGCACAGGCAAATCCCGAGGGTGCTGCTCCCGGTGCCGATGCAGGTACTCAGGGTGCAACTGACGGTAATGTCTATGATGCAGATTTTACCGACGCTGACAATAACTAAATTTAACACAGATGGAGAGAAACTCTTTCTCTCCATCTTTTAAGGACTTTATCACATATGGCAGAAAAGAGAGATTATTATGAGGTACTCGGTCTTTCCAAGGGTGCCTCTGACGAAGACATAAAAAAAGCGTTCAAAAAACAGGCGAAGAAATATCATCCTGACCTCAATCCCGGTGATGCATCGGCTGAAGAAAAATTTAAAGAAATAAACGAGGCGTACGGAGTGCTTTCCGACCCCGAAAAGAAATCGCGATATGACCAGTTTGGTCACGCAGGCGTTGACCCGTCTTACGGTGGCGGTGCAGGCGGCGGTTTTGGTGATTTTGGTGGCTTCGGCGGTTTTGGTGACATATTCGAGACCTTCTTTGGTGGCGGTATGGGTGGAATGGGCGGTCATTCATCACGTGCAAATGCTCCCACACAGGGAGAGGATATCCATCTTCGTATGAATATTACGTTCGAAGAAAGCGCTTTTGGCTGTGAAAAAGAAATTTCATACAGCCGTAAGAGTTTTTGTAAATCGTGTAAAGGTACGGGCGCTAAAGACGGCACCGAACTCGAAACCTGTTCGCAGTGTGGCGGTCGCGGTGTAGTTTCGAGTGTTCAGCGTACAATTCTTGGTAATGTACAGTCACAACGTACCTGTCCTTCGTGTAACGGTACGGGTAAACATATAAAAACACCTTGTCCCGATTGTCACAGCGGAATTGTTACCGAAAGCAAAAAAACAAAGGTAAAAATCCCTGCAGGTATCGATAACGGACAAACACTCACACTTCGTGGTCAGGGACATGCGGGTCGAAACGGCGGTCTGTCAGGTGATGTGTATATAACAATTTCAGTATCTCCCCATCCTATCTTTGAACGTAGGGGTATTGACATATACTGTGAAGTACCCGTTTCGTTTACCGATGCGGCTCTTGGCTGTGAAATGACAGTTCCGACTCTTGACGGAAAAGTTAAATACACAATTCCCGAGGGTACACAGACAGACAGCACCTTCCGCTTTAAAGGCAAGGGTGTTACACGTCTTGGAACAAAATCACGTGGTGATATGTATGTAACGGTGACTGTAGAAGTTCCCAAAAAACTCTCGGCAAAACAAAAAGAGATCCTCAAAAAATTTGCCGACACACTCACCGATAAAAACCACGAAAAAAAGACGTCATTTTTTGAGAAAATAAATAATATTTTCAAATAAATTGTATAGCGGATGCAAAAAATCAACTTGCATCCGCTTTAATTTATAAAAAAAGGTTGTAATATTGTTAAAAAATGATATAATGAATATGATTGGAACTATTTTTTGAGGAGGAATATCAAAATTGCTTAATATAAAAAATCACAATGGCGAAATAACAATCTCACAAAATGTTTTTGCAAATATAGTAGGTAACGTAATAAATAACTGCTTCGGTGTTGTCGGTATGGCGGCAAAAAACGCAACCGAAGGTATAGTTTCGTTACTTAAAAAGGAAAATTACGATAAGGGTGTTAAGGTTACTTGCGAGGGTAACGACCTTTTAATAGATGTGCATATTGTTGTTAGTTATGGCATAAATCTTCCTGCTATCTCGCGCAGTATTGCAAAAGAAGTTAAATATATTGTCGAGAAAATGACAGGCTTTAAAGTAAAAAAAGTCAATGTGTTTATCGACGCAATGAAGATAAACTAAGGAGATAGCACTTAATGATTACAGGTAATATGTTCAGGGATATGATAATATCCGCTGCAAATAATATAGAAAATAACAAAAACCCAATAAACGCGTTAAATGTCTTTCCTGTTCCCGATGGTGACACAGGCACAAATATGTCTCTTACAATCTCGGCTGCGGCAAAGGCTATGCGCGCTGTTTCTGATAAATCAATCGGTGAGACTTCACAGATGGTTGCATCAGCACTCTTAAAGGGTGCCCGCGGTAACAGCGGTGTTATCCTCTCACTTCTTTTCAGAGGTATTTCAAAGGGCTTTGCAGGTCTTGAAACTGCTGATGCTAAAGCACTTGCAAAAGCATTCGAAATGGGTGTCAGTGCCGCTTACGGTGCTGTTATGAAGCCTACTGAGGGTACAATTTTAACAGTTGCACGTGTTGCTGCCGAAAATACAAAATCTTATGTTGAAAGTTCACGTACAGCAAAACAGACCTTTGCATTTTATCTTAATGAGGCACAAAAAACTCTTGATAAAACACCCGAAATGCTTCCTGTTTTAAAACAGGCAAACGTTGTTGACGCTGGCGGTAAAGGTCTTACAACAATTCTTGAGGGTATGTACGCTGTACTTGAGGGCGCACCCATCGAGGCAGGTGCTGTGGTTGAAGAAGAGGCTCCTGCAGACTTCTCAGAGTTTAATGTATTCGAGAGTGAAGAAGACATTGTCTTTGCATATTGTACAGAGTATATTGTAAACAAAGAAGCAAAGGCAGAAAAAACCGATGCAGGTGAACTCCGTAAATACCTCGAATCAATCGGTGACTGTGTTGTTGTGGTTGACGATGACGAGATAATTAAGGTTCATGTTCACACAAACCACCCGGGCCGTGCGTTTGAAGAAGCACTTCGTTTTGGCTCGCTTGTCAATATGAAGGTTGAGAATATGCGTGAGCAGTTTAAAGATAAAAAACCCGCTCCCGTTGTAATAAACAAAAAATACGGCTTTGTATCTGTTGCGGCAGGTGAGGGCCTTGCGGCACTTTTCAAGGATATGGGTGTTGATGTTGTTGTTGAGGGTGGCCAGACAATGAACCCGTCTACCGAAGATATTCTGGCGGCAGTAAATAAAACAACCGCTGAAAACGTGTTTGTTTTCCCCAATAATAAAAATATCATCATGGCGGCAAAACAGGCTGCAGAACTCTCTGACAGAAACGTTATTGTTATCGAGACAAAAACTGTACCGCAGGGTATTAGTGCACTTCTCGGTTTTGACGAAAATGCTGAGCCTTCCGATAATGCTTCAAATATGAGTGAGATGGCAGGGAATGTTCGCACAGCACAGGTAACATATGCTGCACGCGACAGCGAGTTTGACGGCAAAACAATCAAAGAGGGTCAGCTTCTTGGTTTGATTGAAGGTAAAGTAAGTTACGTTGAAGATACAATGGAACAGATTGTAGATGCAATGTTTACCCAAATCCTTGAAGACGGCGGAGAATTTATCAATATCTATTACGGTGACAGCGTAACCGAGGACGATGCACAGGCTATCAGCGAAAAAATTCAGGCAATGGCACCAGATGCTGAAATAATTGTGCTTCCCGGCGGTCAGCCTGTTTACCACTATATCTTTTCAGTTGAATAAATAATATTAAGAAGGGGGACTTTTTTCATGACTGAAGGAATTATTATTACTGTCAGCCGTGAAGCATACTGCGGCGGCGACGAACTTGCTAAATCATTAGCAGACAAACTTGGATTTAAATTTTATGACAGAGAGCTCATTTCGCTGGCATCTGAAAAGAGCGGCATCCACGAAGAACATTTTGAATCCATCGAGAAAAAACCGACAAATAGTATACTCTACTCTGTTGTAATGGGAATGTATACTTCACGCGGTGCTTATGTCCGCCTTGATGATGTTCTCACTGATGACAAAATTTATAAAATTCAGGCAGATATAATTCGCGAAATGGCAGAGCACGGCAACTGCGTATTTGTCGGCAGATGCTCTGACTACATACTTCGTAACAATCCCAAGTGTGTAAATATCTTTTTACACGGTAACGAACAAGACAGAGTAAACCGTGTTATAAAAGAACAAAATGTTTCAGAGGCAGAGGCTCGAAAAATCGTTTCACGTGCCGACAAAAAACGCCGTAGTTATTATAACTACTACACCAATCGTGAATGGGGCGAGGTTTCAAACTATGATATTACCATAAACCTCTCATCAGTATCTGATGATAAAGCGGTTGATCTTGTTATAGATTTTCTTGAATCAGTAAATAAATAACATTCATCCCCACAAATTTGTGGGGATGTTTTTTTATAAATTTGTTGACAATAAATTTGCTTTATGCTATAATCGTTAAGATAAATCTTTAAAGACGATACAGAGAGATCGGCAAGGTTGATAAATAGGGTTTGGTGCTGGAATTGCGCCGACTTTGTTGTGTCTTGCCGTTTTTTTGAGAGCAAGGCTATTTTTTTGCCCAAAAGAAAGGAACTTTGATGAAAAAAACAGACAGCGCACAACTTATAGGGTTAAACTATACCCCACAGAATAACGCTTTTTTAAATACTGTTTTTAACAATCCCAATTTCACTATTTTTCCCGGTTTTTGCGATGTGCATGTGCATTTTCGTGAACCGGGTTTTTCTTATAAAGAGACCATTTTTACCGGTTCTCGCGCCGCGGCACGCGGTGGCTACACCGACGTGTGTACAATGCCGAACCTAAATCCCGTGCCCGACAACCTGGCGCATCTCAAAGAACAAACAGACATAATAGAGCGCGACTCGGTAATAAATGTTCATCCTTACGGCACAATAACAATGGGACAGGAGGGGAAAGTGCTTTCTGAAATGGATGCGCTTTCGACAAAGGTAATCGCTTTTTCCGATGATGGCCGCGGTGTTCAAAGCGACTCACTTATGCGTGAAGCAATGCAAAAGGCAAAATCACTTAACAAAATGATTGTTGCTCACTGTGAGGTGAATTCGCTGCTTAATGGCGGTTATATCCACGACGGTGTCTATGCAAAGGCACATGGACACAGGGGAATATGCAGTGCCAGTGAATATGAGCAAATTGCGCGTGATATCGAACTCGTAAAAGAAACCGGTTGTAAATATCACGTTTGCCACATTTCAACCAAAGAGAGTGTTGATATAATCCGACGTGCCAAAAAAGAAGGAGTCGACATTACCTGCGAAACAGGACCGCACTACCTTGTGCTTGATGATAGCCACCTAAAAGAACACGGAAGATTTAAAATGAATCCGCCGCTTCGTGGAATAGAAGACAGACTTGCACTCATTGAGGGTGTGCAGGATGGCACTATTGATATGATAGCAACCGACCACGCTCCTCACTCTGCTGAAGAAAAATCAAGGGGTCTTGAAAAAAGCCCGTTTGGTATAGTTGGTATCGAAACTGCCTTTTCGGTACTTTATTCCGGTCTTGTAAAAACCGATATAATTTCGCTCGAAAAATTAATTTCACTTTTAACAACAAACCCTCGTACTCGTTTCGGTATTCCTGATAGTAACAGTTTTACAGTGTGGGATCTTAATAAAAGTTACACAATTGACCCGAATGATTTTATCTCAATGGGTAAATCAACCACCTTTGAGGGTATGACGGTAGACGGCGAATGTGTTATGACAGTGTTAAATGATAATATAGTATATAAAAGATAAGGAGATTGTAAAATGGCTAAAAGAACAGACATCAAAAAAATCCTGATTATCGGTTCAGGTCCTATCGTAATCGGTCAGGCTGCAGAATTTGACTATGCAGGAACACAGGCTTGTCTTGCGCTTAAAGAAGAAGGTTATGAGGTTGTACTTTGTAATTCAAACCCTGCAACAATTATGACAGACACAACAATTGCAGATAAAGTATATATGGAACCGCTTACTCTTGAATATGTTGCAAAAATTCTCCGTTATGAGCGCCCCGACGCAATTGTTCCGGGTATCGGTGGTCAGACAGGTCTTAACCTTGCAATGCAGCTTGAGAAAAAAGGTATCTTAAAAGAATGTAACGTAAAACTTCTTGGTACAAACAGCGAAAGTATCGAACGTGCCGAGGATAGAGAACTCTTTAAAGAACTCTGCCAGTCAATCGGTGAGCCTACAATCCCCTCAGAGATCACCTATAATCTTGACGAGGCAAAAGAAGCTGCAAAACGTATCGGTTACCCTGTAGTTCTCCGCCCTGCTTTTACCCTTGGCGGTACAGGTGGCGGCTTTGCCGATAATGAAGAAGAACTTATCGATATCGGTACGAACGCTTTTAAACTCTCTCCCGTATCTCAGGTTCTTATCGAAAAGAGCGTTAAAGGATATAAAGAAATAGAGTTTGAGGTTATGCGTGACAGCGCCGATAATGCCATCACCATTTGCGGTATGGAAAATATTGACCCCGTAGGCGTTCATACAGGTGACTCGGTTGTTGTTGCACCGATTTTAACACTCTCAGACCACGACCTCAAAATGCTTAATGATAGTGCAATCAAAATCATCCGCGAACTCAAAATTGAGGGTGGCTGTAACGTTCAGTTTGCACTTGACCCGAACAGTTCAAACTACTATCTCATTGAGGTAAATCCACGTGTTTCTCGTTCATCGGCTCTTGCATCAAAGGCAAGTGGTTATCCAATTGCAAGAGTTACTGCAAAGGTTGCAGTTGGTATGCTTTTAAACGAGATTGATGTTGCCAACACAAAGGCATCGTTCGAGCCACGTCTTGACTATATCGTTGCAAAATTCCCACGTTTCCCGTTTGATAAATTCCCTACAGCACCTAACACACTCGGAACACAGATGAAAGCAACGGGTGAGGTTATGGGTATCGGCTCAAACCTTGAAGAGTGTAAGTCGGAGGCCAAGCGGTC
>JAZKZG010000127.1:0-3209 GCA_045612565.1 Eubacteriales bacterium | reverse complement strand
TGTTCCATGCGGGTGAGTAAACTTTTGAAGCAGTGTCGATAAGGAAGTTTGTATTATCAAGTGAAAGTACGAGAATATCGGGGCACTTGAAATAGTCATCGCCGCCGACATCAAGCTGGTTTTTGATGTACTCATAAACTTCTGCATTTGTTTTAAATGCGTTTACACCTACTTCAAAGGTGTATTCTTTACCGTCCCATTCACGTGTGATGATTGTTCCGTCACCATCTGTAATCGCAGCGTCAACGAGCAACGCTTTTTTAGAGATTACAGTACCGTCGTACGCTTCGGCAAACGGTGCAATACTTGCAAAAGCAATGTTTGTTGGCAAAAGACCGATAAACATTACTATAACAAGCAAAAGGCTCAAAATTCGTTTTTTCATATTTTTCAAATCCCCTTTCGAGTTTTTTACATTGCATATAATTATACATAATAATTATATACCAATAAAAAAATATGTCAATCACATTACATAATTAACCAAATCAAAAAATGGAACGGAAAATCCGTTCCATTTTTCGATTATATTAATTCCAGTTATCGTCCGGAAGAACTATGCCACCGGGGAGTTCGTCGTCATCTTCAGGCAATTCGTCTTCTTCGCTTTTAAGAGAAACAGTAATTGTGTTACTTGAAAGCTGTACGCCTGTACCCGAGTCTACGATTGTTGAAATTTCAATCGAGTCGCCCTGAGTAAGCACTGCATCACTGAATGTTGCACCAAAGATTGTACCATACTTTGAGCCTGTAAAGCTATTTACAACTTCAGCCACCATTGAATCGGTGTATGTATAATCCTGTGTTGCGGTGTATGTTCCGTTCTTATCAATCCACGAAACACGTACACGTACATTCGCGCCGCTCTTATCAGCACCCTGGCTAAACAGTGTTTTTGCAATGCCTTTAGCAATTGTTGCAGAATCACCAAATACCGGTTCTGCAGTATATGAGCCGTCTGAGTAAACAAACTTGTTTGTTCTTGCAAGGTTAATCTTTAAGAATACATAGCATCCGTTTTCATCGTCATAAACAGGAAGTTGTGAATTGTTTTTACTCAAAACGAGTTTGTTCTTTGCAACATATAATCCGCCTTTTGATGCTGTGTTGCTATCGTAGATATCACTATCCTCAAAGCCTACAAAACGGCTTGCTGTCAGCTTGTAACCGTTGAGGTCGAGTGACACACCGGGATTTACAAGCAATGTGTTTGCAGATACGTCTGCGGTGAGTTTAATCACATCGCCCTCATTTGCATCATCAAGTGCATCTTCGATTGACTCATATCCTTCACCTGTTTGTTCATTAACTGCTGCATAAACGTCCTCTGGTGTTTCAGAGAGTTCTTCGTTTGTAGCAGCGAGTGCGAAGGTGGAGAATTTATTAACTTCAAACGTAATTGTATCTGGATTATCATCCAGATCTGTAAGAAGTACGGTTTCTCCGTTGTGAACGTGGATAAGCGAGTAGTTGTTATATCCTCGGAATTCCTCAGGGATATCCATCGTGATACGGAAAGTTCCCGTTGCATCGGTGTTCTTAATTACGTCGGTAATAACGTGGTCTACTCCGTCAACCGTCTTTGAAAGTGAGATTTCATAATACTGCTTGATTTCTTTTTTACCCGCGTTATCCTTAATCTTATGATGAACGAAATCCTTGTCACTCTCGACTCCGTTTTTGTTATCCTCCCACTTTTCTTGTTTGGTAACGGTAAGTGTGAAAGAAATTTCCGATTGTGCGGCAAGTTCATCGCCCGATACCGCAAGACCGCCCTGCTCCATCTGTACGCCGTCACTCACGTTGTATGCGCAGTTTGACAGCCACTCAACGAGCTGATTTAAGCGTTCAACATAGTCCTCAGAAAGTTGTTTCTTTTCTTTTTTGGAAAGTCCGTCATAAAACGCCTTTTCCTCGGCAATGCGATCTCTGTATGACTCCACATTATGCTCGGTGACAGTACCGAGATCGTATGTGAATATGCTCTCACGGTTTTGGATTTTATCCGACTTGTAAACTCTGATATCAGTTGAGCCGTAGATTTCACCGTCACGAACAACGATTACGGTGCATCCCATACCGTCGCTTTCTGTTCTTGCAACAAGCAGGTACATGCCGTCACGTACGTTCTTAAAGGTAAATTTGCCGTTATTATTGGTTTTGCAGGTTGCAATCTCGTTGTGGAACGCGTCCTCCAGAATAACCTCGCCATTTTGCGGTGAACCCTGTGCGGTTACCTTACCCGAAATTTCAACAACAGAATCATTGGTTTGTGGCTCTCTGAGAATAATCTCATCGATTTCATATACTGTTGCCTCAGTTACGCTTACATATGAATAACCTGTGAGCTGATAGTTACGGTCATAGCCGCCAAAATAATCAGGACGAAGTTCCTCAGTCTCGGCTACGATTGTATATTCACCAAGCGGGAGATTTTCAAACTGATATTTTCCGTCTTTACCCGACCTGGTTTGTGCAACAGCAACACCGTCGGCATTGTAAACTGTTACATCAACCCAGATACGACGGTTGTTTGTTTTATCTCTGTTTTCTACTGCAACATAACCCCATACGGTTGCTGTAGCAGTTTCAACAGTCAGAACTATATCTGAGATATCACCATTATACACAGTGATCTCGGTGCTGACGCTGCCGTTTTCGGTTTCTGCTTTAAGCAGATATGTTCCGTTTGATACATTTTCAAACGCAAACGCACCGTCTGATGCCTCGGTGCTGTAAATTACGTTGCCGTCAAGGTCCAAAAGTGTAACGGTTGCATCTGTCGCGTTGGTAATCGTACCGCTTACTGTGTAAGATTTTTTGAGTGTAAGTGCTGTATCTCCGGCAACAAAAACGTCAAAAGCGTTCATTCTCTTTACAGAAACGTTCTGTGAAGCAACGTTGCCGAGCGCATCAGTCACGCGGATAGTATATCTGCCTACCTCTGCGTAGGTAAACTCGTAATTACCGTTTGCGTCAGTCACAACGCTTTCTTTAAGCGTTCCGTCTTCATAAAAGATTTCAACAGTTGCGCCGACAGCAGCACTGCCGTCAACGTAGGTTGCGCTACCCGAGATGCCTGTACCGAAGTTTATCTCAGGGTTTTCGCCCTTCTGAATAACAAAGTACAATCGATTACCTTCTTTAGCAAAAGTATGTGCATAAGAATTTTCGTAAACACATACTATCGTATTAGTAAAGAAAGAATC
>JAZKZG010000126.1:0-22507 GCA_045612565.1 Eubacteriales bacterium | reverse complement strand
CTCAACGCTGATCGGCGTAGGGGCATCGACAAACGTATACCTCGGCGGTGCATATGATTCGACGGCAGGACAGTGTGTGACGATGGGTAGCAACTGTACGGTCAGCGACATCACCTTTATGGGGTGGACGGGGACTGTTTCTTTGGCGGCATCTCTGATTGAAAGACACGGCATTCTTTGGACTACAAACGCAAGTGGAACTGCTCCGCAGAACGGAAAGATTACAAACTGCCAATTTATGTACTTCAAGGGTGCAGGAATCACTTGCAAAGATACGGGGACTTCTTGCACTAACTCGTTAAGCGTTTCAGATTGCTTTATTAAAACGTGTCGCGCAGGCATCAATGTTGCTCAAAAGAGCGAGTATAACAGATTCACCAATATTAATGTAGCAGGATGTTATCACGGATGCATCAATAACGGTGGCAACAACGTGTTTGTGAACTGCACTTTCACGCAGAACACCATCGGTATGAAGATGGATGATACGGGAATCGAGAGCGCAAACAGCGGACACGGCTCTTTCGTTGGTTGCACATTCAATCACAGCGGAAACAACACGGGCGTTGGCATCAGTATTACCAATGTAACGCACGGCTTCGTGTTCAACGGATGTCAACTGTTCAGCTCTTCTATATCGCTGACAAACGCAAGCGGAATTGTTTTCGACGGCTTGAACGTCGGTCTATCTAACGAAGCCATTACTGTTTCAGGCGGTGGAACGGTACTGTTTAACGGGTGTATGTTTGGCAATACACCGACAGTGACCATCACCGACAACGAAAACGTACACTTTGCAAATTGCTATATCCGCGCAACGGGTGTGGAGGTAACCAACGGAATTGAGTGTGTCAAGACGGTCAACGGCATCTCGCCTGATGCAAACGGCAACGTCAATGCCTACATCTCTGTTGCCACGGTTGATGACTTGCCGACAAACAGCGAGGACGGCACTATTGCGATTATAGAGGGGGAGTAATATGGCAGATGGTATTGTGAAATCGAACGACACCAAACCTCTCTACGTCTGCAAGGGTGGCGAATGGGAAAAAAAGAACGCTTACGAACGGCAGAACGGTGAATGGGCGCAAATAAGCGTGGCGAAAACAACGGCAACGGTTACAATAACATCGAAATGCAACGGGATCAACGGTGATACATCAAGCATCACCATTACCTCTACCGAGCCGTTTGCCACCGATCCTTCAAATCCGAGCAACACAGTAACA
Source organism: Eubacteriales bacterium (assembly GCA_045612565.1). GTDB lineage: Bacteria > Bacillota > Clostridia > Oscillospirales > QAKW01 > RGIG9041. The sequence goes on along the minus strand of JAZKZG010000126.1, from coordinate 21,278 downwards.
ACGTGGACGGTGGTGTGTTATGAAATGCCCAACTGTACAGTCGTGCTTCCCATTGGCTCAACCATAGAGTGTAATGTGACAGACACGAAACAGAGCAACCGATGCTATGTAGATGTGAACGGAACAAAAGTGTTAGAGGGACGTGGAACTTATCTCTATACCGTGACACGCGATGCAACCGTTGATGTGGCTGACGAGTATAGTATGGGCGAATACGGTGTAATCACCATTACCGAATAAATGGCGAAGAAACAACGTATAACAGCGTAAAACGCATACGAAGGGAGAAAATGATAATATGTTTAAAATTGCACTTGATGCAGGACACGGAAGAAATACGGCAGGAAAACGATGTGATAAAAGCATTGATCCCAACCAAACACGCGAATGGATATTGAATGACCGCATTTGCGATAAGATTGAAGCGAAATTGAAAGATTACGAGGGGTATGAGATTCTTCGCGTTGACGATGTGACAGGCGCAAAGGACATCTCCCGGAAAGACCGTTGCAACGCGGCTAACAAGTGGGGCGCAAACTTCTATCTGTCTATCCACCACAATGCAGGAATTAAAGGCGGAGCTGGCGGCGGCATTGTCGCTTATGTTTGGAAGAAAGCTGATGCTACACTGTTGCAGTGGCAGAAGATGTTTTACGATGCGCTGATTGACAAAACGGGCTTAAAAGGCAACCGCGCAAATCCTATGCCGAAGTATAACTTCGATGTATTGTACTATACGAAAATGCCTGCGCTGTTAGTTGAAAACGGCTTTATGGATAGCACGGTAGATGTGCCGATTATCCTTTCGGAAGATTTTGCAGAAAAAGCGGCAACAGCTTATGTCGAATGTTTGGTAAAAATCGGCGGTTTAACCAAAAAGAAAAAGGCAGAAAAGAAAAAGTTATATCGTGTACAGGTTGGCGCGTATTCCGTAAAGGATAATGCCGAGCGTATGAAAGAACAATTGATTAAAGACGGCTACCAAGCGTTTATTGTTGAGGTGTGATGAAATGACACTGAACGAAATGGATAAAAAGGTTTTGGCTCTTATCGAAGAGCTGAATCCAAACAGTGCTGTTTTAACAGACGATCCTGACATTGCCCTTAAAAAGAACGATGTCACCAATCAGATTATGTATGAGATGGCACGGTTAAAGAAAATCCCTAAGTATGTAGAGATGGAAGTGACCGAGGGCGACAAGATAACCTTTGCCGACATTGAAAAAGAGTGTGGGTATGAAATTTACCAAATCGATCACGTTGGCGGAATCAACTTTATCCCCAAAGCAAACGGAACTGTGCTGAAAATCCTTGAAAGCGGAACTGCTGAAATCGATGTGTTTGTTTATCCTGAAAGAATCACACCGAAGACCAAAGGCACATATGAATTCGAGTTGAGCGCGGACGTTCTTGAAATTATGCCATACGGGATTGCTGCGGACTTGCTGAAAAGCGATATTTCTTCCGAGTATGGCAGCATCTACGCATCACGATATGAAAGTATGAAGCAGATGCTTGATCCGCGCTATCAAATGACGAATGTCTACATTGAAGGCGGTGTCAATGTGTAATGGCATACTTGAACAACGACAACAAGGTAACACGGATTTACAACGGCTTTCGCGGTGTTGATTTTCGCGGTGAAGAGGTCAACCTACTGCGAAGCCCTGATGCCTTGAACGTGTGGAAAGATTATAAGTACACCGACAGCATCCGCACACGTCCGGGCATAGAACTACATACAGCCCTTCCAAACGCCGTATATGGCGTGTTTTTTTATGGCAAGGAATTACTCATCCATAGCGGAAAATCGCTTTTTTCGCTATCTGACGGCGAATTAACGGTATTGTACACGGGATTGAACGAAATCGTTAGCAGTGCCTTTATTTATGATGGCGTTTGGTACTTCAAAGATGGGATTCACTACTTGAAATATGACGGTAAAGAAATCGGTGATGTTGTCGGTTATATCCCTACCACAACGATTGGGCGCAATCCGATGGGCGGTGGCAAAAAGCGCGATGATGTCAATATGCTGTCAGATTATCGCAAAAACAGTTTTGTGGCTGACGGCGCATCGTTTAGCTTCTTTCTTGACACGTTGAACATTGACACAGACTATGCGCCTGAGGTTACCGTCAACGACAAATTGGTATCGCCTGACGAGTACGAGGTAAATTACGAAGAGGGCAGTATTACGTTTCTTTATAACGCTCCCATCAACGAGTTTACCGACGGACGGGACAATGTTTTTGTTAAGTTCAAAAAAGCCGTTGTAAACGACAAGGGCGAGAAGGTGTATTTCAACAGCATTTTAAACTGCACGTTGCTCCAAGTGTTCGACAACCGCGTGTTTTTCAGTGGTAATCCTGAACATCCAAATATGGTGTGGAGCAGCAGTTTGAACGATCCTTCTTATTGCGCTGACTCGGATTACTACAAAGAAGGAATGGACACGGCTGCGGTTAAAGGGTTGGTGGCAGGGAACAACGCTCTGTGGGTATTTCGTGAGCCATCCGATGCCAACACGACGGTGTTTTATCACACGCCTGCCATTGATGACGAGTTTGGCAAGGTATATCCTTCCTCGCATTCGAGCATTACCACAGGATGTATCGGCAAGGCGATTAACTTCAACGATGATATTGTATTTTTCAGCGAACGCGGTATGGAAGGCATTGGTGGTGATATTACCACAGAGCAAGTGTTGGCGCACAGAAGCGCGTTGGTTGACCGCAAATTGACCTTAGAGCCGAATTACAGAGGAATGGTGCTTGCCGAGTGGGAAGGGTATCTTCTTGTGTTCGTTGGCAAAAAGGTATATTTGGCTGATTCGAGAGCGATGTTCCAAAACGAAAACCATATGGAATATGAGTGGTTTATGTGGGAACTTGAACACGACGTTATCTGCACCACCGTGAAAGACGGTGTGCTGTACATCGGCACGAATAACGGCATCTACACGCTGTCGGCTGAACGCAAGGGCGACGGCTACAAGGTGGATGCCAACGTGGAAAGTTATTGGGTAACGCCTCTTGATAAATTCAAGCAACCGCACAAACTGAAAACGACAAACAAAAGAGGATGCACAGCAGAGGCAACGGGCGATATTTCCGTATATGCAAAGTTAGAGGACACGGACTTTGAGCTGATCGGAACACACGAAAACGTCACGGATTATTTTGTTAGCAGAATTAAACGCAAGAAGTTCAAAGACTTGCAGTTGAAATTCCATTCTAACACGAGATTCAGCCTTGAATCGGTGACGTTGGAGGTTTTCGTTGGCGGATATATAAAGAGGTGATTTAAATGGCAGTGCCGGAAGAAATTCAGGAAAAAGCATTGGCGGAAGCAACGAGCGCAACACCTGACTATTCCACCGATTACAGCGACGAACGGTTTGACAAGAGCGATGCGCTCTATCAACAGGGGCAAGACCGTTTAGATGTCTACCAAGATATGATAGACAACACCGATTCGGTCTATGACAATTTAAAAAACACCATACAGCAAAACGCAGATAAGCAGGCGCAGATTCAGCAAGACAACACCGATTTTGCCATTGAGATGATTGAACAGCAGAAGGAACAGGCGCACAAGGATTATCTCAAAGAGCAATCTGCTGCGTATGTGGATTGGCAAAAGCAGAGCAACCAATATGGCACACAGGCGGAAAAAATCGCCTCCGCAGGGCTTACTAACACGGGGTATAGCGAAAGCTCTCAGGTTGCAATGTACAACCAATATCAAAACCGCGTGGCGATGGCAAAAGAATCGTTGGAGCAGGCAAAGCTGAACTACAACAACAACATCCAAGAGGCAATGTTACAAAACAGCGCAGCACTCGCTGAAATCTATTCGTCTGCGGCAATTAAACAAGTGGAACTTGCGATAAATCAAATGCAGTATAAGAATCAGCTTATTGAAAACCTTGTCAACAGACAAGAGCAGCTTGAAGCAGAAAAGTGGCAGAGAGAGCAGGACATCATTGCACAGCAGAATTGGGAAAAACAGATGGCAGAGGAATATAGACAGTTTGAAGACAGTCAGAAGTTTACTGCCGAGCAGAATCAGATTCAGCGTGATTGGGAAGCACAACAAGCAGACATTGACCGCGTATTTCAAAAAGAACTTAAACGCATTGACCAAGAGTTTACGGCGGCTCAAAACAAACTTGACCGCGATCACGACTTTGCTCTCCTTAAAGCAGAAACAGAAGAAGAGAAAAAGCGTATCGACTATCAATACGAAATTGATAAGCAGAAACTTGCGGATCAAACAGCAGCCCAAAAAGAAGTGCTGAAATATCAAGCAGACCTTGAAAAAGCGGAAATCACGGGCGGTACAACAAAAGCATATCAAGGATCAAGTTCGCACCGTGGCAACGGCGGAACGGGCAAAACGTACACATATAACACCAAGTCGTCAGGCACAACAATTAAATCGACGGGATCTTTGCCCATTTCTTCTATTACGGACGAAAATATGGCGCGATCCTATATGAAAGCAAAGGGCGTTTCCTCTGCAACCATTAACAGACTGCGCAGTATGCAAGAATGGTCAAGATCACGCAACTTCTATTTGTCAGGCGGAAAAGGATCGTTCTCTGCCGAGATTACGCAATGCAAGACTTATCAAGAATATCTCCAATACTTTTGTCGTTACGCAACAAACCAATAAGTAGGTGAACGTATGAACTTTTCAGAGTGGTTAGAAAAGGAAAAGGAAAAAGAAAAAACCCGCGAAACGTTTGACGAGTGGCTGAGTAGAGAAAAAGGAGTAGCACCAACAAACTATCAAAACACGAACTATCAAGACACTGCTCCCGTTAAAGGCGGAAACAAAGATTCTGTTTTTAAATCAGGTGGCTTTTCTGACGGCGTTGACAGCGTTGGTGACTTCTTTGGTGATTTGGGCGAAACCATATTGGGTACTGTTGGTGACATTGGCGTTAACATCGTACAAGGCGTATCAAGACTTGGAGAGGGTGTTTTAGACCTCGGCGCTTACATCGTAGCAGGCGGAGCAAGTTTGGTTGGCGCTGACGAGTTTGCGCAAGATGCAAAAGAGTTTGGCAAAAAAGACCTAACCGATGCGTGGTCAGGCGGTATTGAGGATTACGTTGACCAATACTCCGTTCTTGGCGACAAAGCCGATATGGTCAGCGAAGGCGTTGGTATGGCTGCTGCGCTTTATTACGCGCCTCTTTTGGGAGGGATTGGCGGAGCAGGCGCGGCGGGCAGCGCATTTGCTTCTACGATGTTGACAACAGGGCTTACGTTTGCAAGCGGTGTCGGATCAGGAATGAGCGAAGCGTATAATGCAGGCGCGGACGATGGCGATGCCGTATGGTATGGCTTGATTTCAGGTACGTCCGAAGCCGCAACCGAGTTGTTGTTTGGTGGTCTTGGTAAGGGATCAAAAGCTCTCGGTATTGGCAAGAGTGCGATGCCTATTGACGATGTGCTTGCAAAGAAAGTGTCAAGCAAGATGACAAGCCAACTCTCCAAAAACCTCACCGAGTTTGGCATCAAATCCGCAGCAGAAGGAACAGAAGAAGTCTTGTCAGGATTCTTGCAAGCGGTGGGCAAAAAAGCCACCTATATGTCAGAAGAAGAGTTTTGGGATATCGTTGAGGACGAAAATCTGTTTGAACAGTTTGTTGTCGGCTCGTTGACAAGTGGCGTTATGCAGTCAGGATATTTGCCCGGCACGAAAAGTGGCAGTGTGCGCGAAGCAAACAAAACGGGCAGAGATTTCATCACAGGGCTTACGCAGACCGAGCAATCCGTTGTTGACAAGGTATATGAGCAAACAATTTCCAATATGGAAAAGGACGGCAAGACGTTAAGCAAGAAACAAAAAGACGATGTCTATCAATCCGTTCTGAAACAGTTGGACAAGGGCGCAATCGATATTGAAACTATCGAAAGTGTGCTTGGTGGTGATACCTACAAGTCGTACAAGGACACGGTTTCCAACGAGGAACAACTGAAAAAAGAGCTTGCCGAGTTGAGCAGTATTGAATCAGGCAAGTTGAACAGAAACCAACAGAAGCGATTGGCAGAGTTGGAAGCAATGAATCTTGAAGACACTACCAAACGCAACGACTTGCGAAAACAACTTAACGACACAGTGTTTCCTCAACTGCAAAACAGCAAACTTGCCGAAAGCTATAACCAAATTGCCAAGCGACAGCAGGCGTTTAATCCTGACTTGTCGAAGTACAAAGGCAAGAAGCGAGAAGCTGTTGAACGCGCCATTAAAAGCGGTGTGTTGAATGATACATACCGCACATATGAATTGGTAGATGTTCTTTCGACAATCGAAGCAGATAAGGGTATTGTGTTCGACTATACCAACAACAAAAAACTGAAAGAGGCAGGATTTGCCGTCGAGGGTAAAACCGTTAACGGATTTGAAAACAACGGTGCGGTTACTCTTAACGTGCAGTCTTCAAAATCTTGGCAATCTGTTGTTGGTCACGAAATTACCCACGTTTTGCAAGGTACAGAGGCATACGGCGCATTGCAAAAAGCATTGTATGCACACGCCAAGAGCAGAGGCGAGTTGGATAGCAGAAAAGACCACCTGACGGAACTGTACAAAAACAGAAAAGCCGACATCGATGCTGAACTTACTGCTGATTTGGTTGGCGATTATCTTTTCAGTGACAAGAAATTTATCGACAGTCTTGTTGGCAACAGAACGCTGTTCCAAAAGATTTACGATGAAATCAAGTATCTGTGCAAGGTTGCTACGGGCAAAGAACTGACCGAGATCGAGAAAGTCAGACGAGAATTTGACCGCGCTTGGAAAGAGGTTTCTACAAAGGGCGTAGACGAGGTAATCAAGAACAGAAACGCCAAAGAATCGGTGGATGTTAACGAGGCAACGGATGGAGAAACGGAAAACGTTAACTTTTCTATCCGCGAAGAAGCTCCTCCGAAAGAAACGGGCATTGCCTATAAGGTGTTCTTTGTCAAGGACGGCAAGTTATATCCGCCGATGGTAGCCAATCCTGACGGCGCAGACACGCCGATGGGAGTGTGGCTGAATGCGGACGTTGGCACATCTGCTCCGCCTTCCAAGACGGGCAGAGCGCAAGTAAAAGCAGGCGGAAAAGGCACACAAGGTGGCAGTGGCTCGTTGGCGTTCCGTCCGGGATGGCATTTGGGAGATTTGCCGAGAGCAAGTCAGTTTGACAGGGTAAATCCTGAAACGGGCAAAAAGGAACTGTTCCCTGAAAACTTTGTGTGGGCAGAGGTTGAATACGCGAAGGATGTTGATTATCAAGAAGAGGCAATGTCCTACGGCTATACCGACAACGGAAAATTCCGTCACGCCTATGCAGGATTGCCGAAACTGCCTGAAAACGGCTATTACCGATACAGAACGAATCCCAAACCTGACACCGTGCCGTGGATCATCACGGGCGCGATGAAAGTCAATCGCTTGCTATCTGATGCAGAGGTAAACGCCATCCTTGAACAGAACGGCGTTTCGCCCGTACACAGGCAAGGCGGTGATGTTGGGCTTGATAAATTCGGCTTTGGTGAAGATGGAAAAGTTAACTATTCCGTTATCGAAGAAGGTCTTGAAAATGTTGGAAAAATATTGTATAATGATAATAATCCGCTATCTATTGTTAACAGAGCCAACACAAACAATGAAAGTAGCATAAAGTGGGTTTATAAGTCAGAAATATTTTCAACGACCGAAAGCAAACTGTTTCACAAAAAAATCAGTGAAATAAATCAAGGTAGCGAGGCGTTTCAGAAAAACTCTATTGATGAATATATGATTCCAATAGAAAACAAAATTGTTTTTACTGATGGAAACTACGATTCACCATATATAAGAGAAATTGTTGAAGTCTTGACAGATTCGCAGACGGTTTTTGATGACATACGGAGGTGTATTTATAGTGTTGAAACAGGAGAATCCTCAAAACAAGATGCGTCACGAATTATTCGAGAAATGTACGGAGATGGGATTGTCGTATCATACAATAGCGGAAATAATGGCGTGTATGGATGGCAAGACGGAAGCAGAAAAGGAAAAACTCGCAGAGCAGTTGTTAGAAATTATCTCAACAAGCACTACGGAAGAGGAAATGATAGCCAAATCAATGGAGTTGAAGCAGACCTAAACAGGTCTGCTTCTTTTATGTCCGAAAACATTGCGCCTGTCAATTATTCCGTTTCAGCCGAAACCGATGCCGATTATATGTCAGCCGTAGAACACGGAGATACAGAAACGGCACAGTTGATGGTGGACGAGGCGGCAAAGAACGCAGGGTATACAAGAACGCTGTACCACGGCACGGCAAGCAAGTTCAACGTGTTTGGTTTTGGCAGAACGGGCATCTTTACAACGGACAACTACGATATGGCAAAAACATATGGAGATAACGTAATTTCTCTGTATGGAAAAGAAGGGGCAAACGTCTTAACAATTGATGCACAAGAAAGCCCACACTACGCCATAAGAGTAAGCAAGGATGTTCTTGATTTTTCCGAATATCCTCTGATGCGCGGAAAAGAGCTGTACTCCACAAATGACATTTCTCTGATTGCGTTTAGAGAGGGTTACGATGTTGTTGTTATAGAAAATGTTTATGACAATTACAGCAGCGCTTCCGGCAACACGGAAAACGGACTTGGGACGGATGTTGTTTACAAGGATTCTAACCAAATCAAATCTTCCGAGCCTGTCACCTACGACGATGACGGCAACGTAATACCGCTGTCGAAGAGGTTTAATGACGAAAGCGACGATATCCGCAACTCGTTAAGCGAGCTTGGCGAACAGCCGTATACCACGGGTACGCCTTTAAAAGACGTTGCGCTTGGACAGACACAAGAAGCTGTTGCACCGACTGTTGAGGATATCCCGTTGCCGACGGATGCCGATGCGCCTCCGTTGCCTGACGAGATTGCTCCTATGACCGAGGAAGAGGCAAACGCACTGCAAGATGAAAAAGTGAAGGCAGATGCGTTTACCACGTTGGAAGCCGTGCAAACGGAGTTGGAAAACGTCAAACGCTTGCGAAGTGAGGCATTTGCCAACAGTGAGCAAAAAATCGCACAGAAACAAGCTGAGTTGAACGCCAAGAAAAACAAGAACTCCAAAGCGGCGAACAATCTCAAAATGCAGATTGAGAGATTGAAGCGACTGCGCGACAGCACCGATGCCGAATACGCCAAGAGAATCAGCAACCTTGAAACGAGAGAAAAGCGCGTGAGAGAGGGCAAACCTACCACACGGCAGGCACACCACAACAACATTATGAACGATATCAAAGCCACATTTAGCAGTAGCGGATTTGATTTTGATGATGTGTTGGAAAAAGCAAAAGACCTATCCACGTTCTCTACTGTTGACAATACTCCGCAACGTGTAATGGAAAAAGCTCTCGGATATAAGGAAGGGCAAGTGCTTGCTGACCTTACTGTGAACAAAGTGGCACAGAATGAAACGGAAGGTATTAAGTGGCTTAACTCTTTCGTGGACAGAAAGAACGGTCTGCTTGCACAAATCTCCAAGCAGTACAAGATTAAGCCCGGCAGTAAAGAGAGTGCTGCTGCACAGATGTACGCGGAAGGTTTCTATGTCAACGATAACAACGACATCGTTGCATATGGTGACGCCGAGCTTGCAAAGGATTTTCCCAACTTGGATGTACAGAGAAACATCAAAGGGCTTGCCAAAGACCAAAGAATCAGACAGATTTACGATGAAACGCTTGCCGCAATCAACGAATCGAGAACAAGAAACGCCTATCCTGAGATTCCGCGACTTGACAACTACTTCCTTCACTTCCGAGCGATGGAAGACACTTTCTCGAAAATGGGCTTGCCGTTCAATCCTAACGACATTAGAGCAAAAGACTTGCCGACTGATCTGAACGGTGTTACGGCAGACTTAAAGCCCGGACAGCCGTATTTTGCAAGCGCACAGCACCGAAAAGGCAAGCGGACATCGTTTGACTTGCTCGGCGGTTTGGAGCGATATCTGACAAGCGCAAAGAATCAAATCTATCACATTGACGATATCCAAACGCTCCGTGCGTTGAGGAACTATATTGCCGACAATTACGGACAGGCAAACGGGCTTGAAAACATCGATTCGATGACCGAGGAAGAAGCACAGCAGAGAATCAGCGAAGTGTTTGGCGCACACCTTTCTACCTTTGCAAAATTCCTAAACGAAGAGGCAAACATTCTCGCAGGGAAAACATCATTGATTGACAGAGGCATTGAGGGCGTTTTAGGCAGACGTGGTATGACCTTCCTTAAAACCGTTGACAAGCAAGTTGGCAGTAATATGGTTGGCTATAACATCTCGTCTTCCTTGACAAACTTCCTTCCTGTTGCTCAAACGTTTGCCAAGACAAACAAGTACGACTTCGTAAAGGCGTTTGCACAGACGGTTTCCAACAAGTTTGGCTCTATCGTTGGCAAGGGTGACAGCTTTGCGGAGAATAGCCCTGTAATGATAAGACGAAAAGGCGCGGACAGATTCAGCCGTACACCTTTCCAAAAGGCGGCGGATGCAGGGTATGTTCTGATGGGTGCTGTTGACAGCATCTCTACGGAGCTTATTGCAAGAACAAAATTCAATGAGCTTACGCGCAAGGGAATGGACGAACAGCAAGCCCATTTTGAAACAGACAAGTGGGTGTCGCGCCTTATGGGTGATCGCTCTCTTGGTCAGCAACCGCAGTTGTTCAATTCCAAAGCACTTGGCGTACTTACCAAATTCCAATTGGAAGTGCGAAACCAATTAGATAGTCAATTCTACGATACCGTTCAGGAAGCAAAGGTTTCCAATGAGGATATCGAGAACAAATTGGCAAAGAACGCGAAAACCGCCGCAAAGGTAGCATCGACGTTCTTCCAACTTGCGGTGGCTCAACATCTGTTTGGCAAGGCGTTTGAATCCGTTGCAGGGTATAATCCTGCGTTTGACATCATTGAAGTGCTTTCTACTATGCTTGGGCTTGATGACGAAGAGGACAGCGAAGATACCGCGCTTGACAACATCGGGCAAGGATTCCTTGAATTGTGGGGTGACCTTCCGTACACAAGCATGCTCACGGGCGGACGTATTCCTATTTCCTCCGCATTGCCCGTTACCGAACTGATAAAGGGCGAGGATAGTTATGGCAACGAGAAGTCAAGATGGGAAACGCTGACCGAAGTCGCTCCGTATTATTTTATGCCCGGTGGATATAGTCAGTTGAAGAAAACATCGCAAGGTTTGGGTATGTTCTCCGACGATCATCCCGTTTCCGGCTCTTACACAGACAGTGGCAACCTCCGCTTCCCCGTGGAAGATACCGTGTGGAACAGAGTGCAAGCAGGGCTGTTTGGTCAGTACGCAAGCGAAAACGCGAGAGAGTATTTCGACAACGATTATGCGCCGTTGAAGCCAAGACAAGTTCAAGAGTATATCGATGTTGACATACCGATTAAGGACTATTGGGAGTATCGCAAAGGGCTTTCCAAGCAAAAGACCACCGAAGATAAGTTCAACTACATTGCAGGGTTGGATTTACCTGTTGAGAAGAAGAACATTCTTATCAACAATGCGGTAAACAGAAGCACCTCGGTTGACCTTGAAACCTACGACGATTTTTCAAGTCTTGACGAGTTTGACTTTGCAACAAAACATCCTGAAAAGTATTCGGTGGCAAAATCGGTAGGTGGGTATTCTGCGTACAAAACATACTTGGAAGATTTGTATGATATCACTGCGGATAGAGATGCAAACGGAAAATCTATCAACGGTAGCAGAAAGAAAAAGGTATTGTCATATCTGAAAAACCTTGATGCAAGTTACGAAACGAAGATTATTTTGTTTAAGTCTGAATATCCTTCGGATGATACATACAATTGGCAAATTATCAACTACATTAACAGCCGTGAAGATTTAACCTACGACGAAAAACTAACAATCTTCACGGAGCTTGGATTCAGGGTGTCTAACGGGTATGTATATGGCGATTAAGAGAAGGTGGGATGGAAACATCCCACTTCCTCTTGGAAGGAGTGGTGAAATGAGCGAAAAGCACGATCGTTCGTATGCGCGGACAGCACAAGACATAGAACGAAAATATCAGTTTGGCAAGACGTTCGCGGAGATGCTTGGGCTTATCAACGACAGTCGAGATAAGGTTGATTCTGTTGAATCTTCTCTGCGTGACGAAATCAAAGAACAGTCAACAACGCTAAAAAGAGATACAGAAAAGATTGTTATGGAAGCCGAGGAAAGACTTGGTGAAAGCATATCCCAAGTAGGGGTTAAAGTGGATGCACACGCCGTCAACATTGAGGTTATCGAGGAAAAGATGGCAGAAGGTGCTACGGTTGCAAGCACGGGATACAAGTTTGACAAAGACGGCTTACACATCGCCAAATCAGGCGAGGCAATGTCCAACCTTCTTGACAACACGGGTATGTATGTAAGACAAAGCGGAAACGACATCTTAACAGCAAACAAGGATGGCGTATATGCGACAAATCTTCACGCAGATCACTATTTAATTATTGGCGAATACGGTGGCAGAAGTCGCATCGAGGATTACGACATCAATCGCACGGGTGTCTTTTGGATTGGATCGTAAAGGAGTGATTGAATGGCTACTATATCTGCAAACGGCGCAAAGGGACACCACAAGTTTACCTTAACCGTTACAGAAGGCAACTATACGCTTTCTGCAAACACATCTCCTGTGTCGTTTACGTTTGCCCTTTCGCCTGTTAAAACGGGTTGGGATTGGGCGAGTTGGGGAAGTAAGATTCCCTATACCATAACCATCAACGGAACGGCATATACGGGGACGATTCCAAACTATGACGGCAAATCAACCGTGACATTAAAAAGTGGTACACAAACCGTCGCCCACAACGATGACGGCACAAAAACAATAAACATCGGCTTTTCCGTTACAGACGGCGCAGGGCAAAGTTATACTCCCGGCAATGCAAGCGCAAGCGGAACGATGACACTTGCAACGATTCCGCGAAAAGCAACAATCGTTGCTGCGCCGAACTTTAACTCAGGACAAAATCCTACCATTACCTATTCCAATCCGTTGGGGAACAGGGTTGTTGGTTTGCAGGCGGCAATTGCTAATGCAAATCAAACGGTGTTTTATGTGCCGTTCCAAGACGTTTCCATAACAAGCACGACACACACTTTTAATCTGACATCTTCGGAAAAAACTGCGCTCCAAAACGCAACACAAAGCAGTAATACTTTGCCGATAAACTTCATACTGAAAACGGAAACGGCAAGCGGTACGATGTTGGACGTTGTTGCCCGTGAATATTCCGTTTCTAACGCCAATCCGATAGTCACTGCATCGGTTGTTGACACCAACGAAAAAACCGTTGAACTGACAGGCGATAACAAAAAGCTGATTAAGTATTACAGCAACGCACAAGCGACAATGAGCGCAACGCCACAAGAAGGTGCTGCCATTGATGAAGACTTGTACATCATCACAAACGGCAACAACAGAGGTTATGGCACATCGCACACGTTCAACAACGTAGAGAGTGGCGTGTTTTATTTCTCTGCCGAGGATAGCCGTGGTAACGTCGGCACGGCACAAGTAGCGCTTACTATGATTGAATATGTCAAGCCGACGTGTATCATCCGCAACGATAAGATTGACGGAAACGGCGAGATGACGGTTAGGGCTTATGGCAGTTGGTTTAACGGTAGTTTTTCCGCCACAAACACCAACACCATACAGTGCCAATATCGATATAAAGTACAAGGCGGAAGTTATGGTGCGTGGGCAGATATGACCGTAACGCCTAACGGCAACGACTATTCAGCCAAAGCAGATTTAACGGGGTTGGACTATCAGAAATCCTATGTCTTTCAAGCAAAAGCCATTGACAAGTTGGGCGATTCGTTAAGCGAGGGGTTTGTTGTCAAGAGCGTTCCCGTCTTCCATTGGGGTGAGAACGATGTTGTGTTTGAAGTTCCTGTTGCCTTTAACGCAGGAACGGAAGGAGCGTTAAGTGGAGATCAGACGATTACGGGCGATTTGCGGTTAAAGGGCGAAGGGAATTACGGGAATTACTTACGATTTGGCGATGGTAGTTACTGCTATATTGCTGAATTAGAAGACGATATAATGACCGTCAAAGCGACAAGAATCAACCTTGAAGCAAACAGTGTCAATGTATATGGATATCCAATTCCCGTGCTTGAAAAAGGCGTATGGACACCGTATTTAAACTCGGCTGTTGTTTCCTCGTATACAACGCAATATGGTTGGTACAGCAAGATGGGACAGACGGTGACGGTGGGCTTTTTCATCAAGGCATACTGCAATTCAGGTTACGAAACAACTGCGTTAAAAATCACCGGGCTTCTGCCGTATACGCCGTTGTTTGCGGCAGCAGGGGGCGGTATGTGTTCAGGAGCATATATAAGTGGCGGAAACAACTTCCAATGCTTTGTGGCGGAAACAAACGGCGATATCACGATAAGGGTGCAGTCTTGCAACAACACATCAACGTCGAACTTGTCAACATCCGCAAGTGGGTGCTTCTATCGCTACGGCGGCGGCGAAATTACGTTAAGCGGAACAATCACATATATGGCAAATGCGTAACGAAAGGGGTGGTGGTGTGAATTGGGTTGAAATTATTTCCTCTTTGGGCTTTCCCATTGCTTGTGTAATTGCCTTGTGCATCTTCGTGTGGCATTTATACAAAGCAAGCGAAGCGCGAGAAGAACGGCTAATGGATGTCAACGAAAAAGCTATTTCGACAATAGCCAAGTACGCAGACCGACTTGACGAAATTCAGCAAGACGTGCAAGTCATCAAAGAAAACGTTTCACACATTATGATTGAAAGAAAGGAAAATTAAGATGAAACTGACTAACAAAGCATACGATGTACTCAAATGGATCGCGCTGATTGCGATGCCTGCTCTCGCTACTCTTTACATTGCCCTTGCAGGCATTTGGGGCTTCCCTTTTGCAGAGGAAGTCGTTGGCACGATTACGGCGATTGATGTGTTTTTAGGTGCGCTGTTGGGTATCAGCACCCACAAATACAATAAAGAATAAACCATTAAAAAGGGGTGGGCTTCGCGCCCACCCTCTTTTTTTATTTCTATTTTGTTGTACGGTTAACTGATGTTTGCCGAACGGCAATGGTGAGTTAGCCGTATAAAAATGGTCAGAAAAAATTAACCTTTGTAATGCGCTTCACATCAGTTGTCCATTCAATTTCAATTGATGCAATGATGCCACGCCAAAAGGATCGCTTGTGTTCATCGTCTAAGGCGTTATAGATATCTCTCCAACCACTGTGGAGAATGGCTTCTATTTTGCCGAAGTCTTTTGAACTTTCTTCTTTTTGTTTGCTTTCTGCAATTTCGAGTTTTTCTAACAACTCGTCATATTCTTTGTCGTACTGTTCGATACCACCTTTTATTCTACCTTTTTTCCAAGAATAGTTTAGGCGTTCAATTTCCTCGTGAATCTCCTTGACAGTATCTTGCGGATCGATATGGTCATCGGAATCTGAAATTTCGATTACTCTTAACCTTGCATCTTCCATATACTGTTCAATGTTTTTGAGCAATAACTTTTCAACCGTTGCCTCACTAACAGCTTTTGCAAAATCACACATCTTGCTTGCGCGGTGTTTTGGACATCGGTACTTTTTATACTTGTATGTTTTTTTCCCTTCTCTTGCCGTTGTTGCCATTCCGCCTGCGAGCAATCTGCCACAATGAGGACACTTGATAAGCCCGGTAAATAGATATGATCTGTTGTCGGCTGTGTTCTCCTTGCAGTTTCGCTTAACAATATCTTGGATTCTTTCAAAGGTTTCCTTATCAATATACGCCTCGCAATACTGCGGATTATCACGGTAAGCACCATAGAGCATTGTGTTTGCAAGTAAACTGCTGAAAGAATGTTGTGACATACTGATATGGTACTTCGAATACAGATAAGTAACCGTTTTTCGTTTGCTTTGATAAGTCAAGAAGTGTTGGATAATGTCTTCTAATATTGGTGCTGCTTCCTCGTCTTTTACTACTTGTTTTCTTCCAACCGATTCATCTTTTGAGATTTTCCATCCAAGAGGTTGGTTGCCGTATAGCGGTTGCCCTGTTGCCGTTTTGTATTCGTTTACGATTTTGATGCGCTCGCCTGTTGTATCTGCTTCCATTTCAGCAATCGTCAGTTTCATATTTACCAACATACGTCCGTTTGCTGTTGTTAAGTCGTAATCTTCTTCTGTTGTTGACCACACCACAGGCGCGATTTGCTTCATACATTCGTGATATTCTGCTACTGAACGGAAGAAGCGGTCTAACTTAATGAAGATGATCCGTTCAAATTTTTTCTTTTGTGCATCGTGGATCAGGCGTTGCAATTCAGGACGGTTACGGATTAACTTACGCCCGGACACACCTTCGTCCATATACCATTCAACAATACGCATATCGTTATCTTTGGCGTATGCTTCAAGTTTCATTTTTTGAGCATCGAGTGACAGCCCGTGCAAAACTTGCTCTTGCGAACTAACACGAATATATGCTGCCACACGTTCAATCTTTTTCATTTTTTAACTCACCTTCCAATCTCGCGATGGCTTTTTCATCGTTTATTGCGCCTGCTATAATATAAAGTAAAACAAACATAGATATAACCATAATAAGCACAGCCATAAGTGGTACACCGATAATCAAATATACAAGATTTTTTGTATCACTTATTTCACCATACATAAATACGAACAAGAGTATAACGCCGCACAAAACGAAAAACGTTTGTTTAATGCGCCTCCATTTCCTCTTTTCGCAAACCTCTTTTAATTCTGAAATTCGATTCCTTATTTTTTCCTCTCTTGATAAATCTTTCATTTTACTTCTCCTACATTTTAATACTCGTGTTTCAATTTTGTATTTTTTGTGAAGGTAAATTTTTCTGTCTTTTTTCATTATTAGACAACGCATATAATAAAAACAGAGAACAACTGTTCCTGCGAAAGGAGTAACGCACGTGTCCAACAAAGAAAAGCTAATCCAATACATAACTAACCTTACTAACGAAGATGCGGATATGATTATTTCCCTTCTAAAAGAATCTTCATCATCCGAAGAAGTTTCTCCGCCTCCTCCTCCGAACACCGCTCCGCAAGATCAAGCAGTTGCTTTTTAGATTCAGATAAGCCGTTACCGTACTCGGTAGCGGTTTCTTTTTTTTCTTCAATCAAGTCTGACTTTGAGATTCCAAAGTAATTAGCAAGTTGTTCAACTTTGTCCATTCTCGGCATTTTCTTTCCGTTCACCCAATCAGAAAAAGTGAAATAACTGTATCCTAACGCCTCACAAACATCCTTGCGACTTTTGCCACCTAACGCCATATATCTTTTTAAGTTTGTAGAAAAAATTTCCTTGTGTTCCATATGTATCACCTCCCTTTATATGTATAGTACACCTAAAAGCAAAATTTTTCAAGTGCAAAGCAAAAATTTTTTTGCTTTTGGGGTTGACATTGTGCTTTTGGCAATATATAATAATCTTGTGCTTAAAGCACAAAACAAGAAAAAGGAGGGAAATCAAGTGGCTATGTTGTTGAAGGCGGCTCGTATTAACGCGGAAAAAACGCAAGAAGAAACGGGCGCACACATTGGAAAGACAAAGGCGACAATCCGTAGTTATGAAAACTACAAAAGCAAGCCGGATGTTGAAACGGCAAAAAAACTCGCGGAGTTTTACGGCGTGAGCGTGGATGACATCGTTTGGAGCAAATAATTTTTTTTGCTCACAAATTATGCTTTAAGCACAACAGCAGGAGGGAACAATGCAACCAAGTGGGAAACAGATACTTGCTCTGCTGATTGATTTATACGCGAAGCAGGTAGGGGTAAAAGCCAAATATTCTATTGAAACAAAAAATACATAACAAAAGGAAGACTAAAAATGAAAAAAGCAATCAAGCATAAAGTCAGAAAGTACATCATCAAGCCATTTACTTGTCTGTGCGGAATTGTTTTTCTCTGTACATTGGCGGTGGCTGATGCGGACCAGATGTGGATTCCTGTTGTTGCGATGATTGTATCAGGCGGTTGGCTTGCGTTGTATGCGTGGGCAAACGGAATGTTTTATAAGGGGGAAGAAAAATGACATACACAGATAATCCTGTTGCGGATTTTGATCGTTATGATGCAGAGCAAGCAGAAGCAGAGGAAAAACTTCCGCATTGCGCCTATTGCGGTGAGCCGATATACGACGAATATTACTACGAGATAGACGGCGATATCGTGTGCAAAGATTGCTTGGATGACAATTTTAGAAAGTGGGTGGACTAATGAAATTCGAATTGTTTAAACAGATGATAAACACAGTAGAGGAAATGGTTGGCGAGGGCGGAAGAATCACCGATGCCAATATGTTCACCTACGATTATGCGGTTGTTAAGGGTGAAACAAAAAACGGAGATAAGATTGCTCTGACGTTGGATTTCACGGAAGGTGAAACAGATGAAACAGTTTAACAACGGCGTTTCCTATTACACAAAAAGCACGGTGGTAATTAGCTTCCCGGAAGATGATATTTGCTGTTATCGATGTCCCTTGATGGGCAAGGAGTTAGGCGTTGATAAGGAAGTCTGCAAGAGAACAGGCGAAATCCTTGTAGCACCGAAGTTCACCATTGGGTATGATTGCCCATTAAAATTTGAGGAGGATAAAAATGAGTAAGGTTACGTTCAGAGATTTGACGGCAGATGAAATTGAGTGCCGTGTGCAAAGCATCAGTTCCAAAGGAGATACCTGCAAAGGGTTGCAGTTGCTCTTGTACAAAGACAGCCGAACGGATGCCTCTGTGTTGGATGAAACAGTGGGCGCGGAGAATTGGCAACGTAAACACTACGAAGTGAAAGGCAATTTGTATTGCTCGGTGGGTATCAACGTCAATTACGCCAATCCTGATGCGCCTGAGCGATGGATTTGGAAAGACGATTGCGGTGCTGAATCTAATATGGAAAAAGAAAAAGGCGAAGCAAGCGATTCTTTCAAGCGAACGATGGCGATTAATTGGGGGCTTGGGCGTGAACTGTATACCAAAATCTTTATTTGGGTAAACGCTACCGACTTCAACTATTACTCTACCAACCAAAAAGACAAGTACGGCAACACGGTGTTCAAGACATATGACCGATTTGTTGTTGAAAAGGTAAAGGTGGTTGACAAGAAAATTGTGGGGCTTGCTATCAAAAACGCCGAAACAAACAAGCGTGTGTTTCTGTTGACACCACAGGAGTGATGATATGGATTTGTACTTTGAACTGCAAGCGAAGACAAAGCAACTTGATGTATCGATAAAGCAACTGCGAAAAAGCGGTACGGAATATGCCGAGGCAGAAAAGGCGTATAAGATTCTTCTCCGGCAAGAGTGCCTTAAACTACGCGACGAGGGAATGGCAATAGGAATGATAGACAAGACTTGTTTCGGCATTCCGTCTGTTGCAGAGGCGCGGTTTAAGCGAGATGTTGCGGAGGCGGTATACAAAGCCAATATGGAAGCGATAAACAGCATCAAGTTGCAGATGCGGTTGATTGAGGCACAGTTGGCGAGAGAGTGGGGAAATTCCAATGGCTAAATCCATTTTGCAAACCGAGAAAGAGTGCTACATAACAGGACTTACAAGCAACCTCCACAAGCACCATATCTATTTTGGCAATCCGCAGCGACAGATCAGCGAGAAGAACGGCTTTTGGGTATGGCTCACCAGCGTATATCACAATCAATCAAACTTTGGCGTACACGGCAAAGACGGACACGAGCTTGACTTGATGCTGAAAAAGATGTGTCAAAGGGCATATGAAGAAAACCACAGCAGGGAAGAGTTTATCAAACTTATTGGAAAAAGTTATTTGTAATTTGAAAGGAAGTAATTTTTATGCTGAACAATGTAACGATTTGCGGACGTATCTGTAACGAACTCGAACTGAAAACCACGCCCACAGGAACGGAAGTGTTGACCTTTGCCATCGCTTGTGAGCGAGATTTTAAAGACAAGAACGGCGAAAAGCAGACGGACTTTATCGATGTTGTCACATTCAAAAACACAGCCGTTTTCGTTAGCAACTATTTTTCCAAAGGCAGAATGGCAATCGTCAACGGCAAACTGCAAACGCGGAATTGGCAAGATAAAGATGGTAACAAGCGCAAAGCCGTAGAAATCGTTGCAGACAATGTTTATTTTGCAGACAGCAAATCATCCTCTGAAAACGAGAAAACGGCAAATAGGGGCAATTCTGTGGAAAATACGGGCATTGTAGGCAACTTTGCATCTTCTCTCCAAAATCAAGGCGTTGATGTAGAGTTTGAAGATGACGATATTCCGTTTTAAGGAGGAGTAAAAAATGAAACGCAACATCGTGGAACAACGCGACAACGTACTCGTCGCTTTTTTAAAACAACACAAAGGCAGACACAACGTCGTTTCTTCCGATACTGTGGTGGAGTTTCTAAACGATGCCGGTTTTAGCTTGGCAAGAACTTCCGTTACGCCGACTATGCGAAAATTGATGTATGAGCGAAACCTTCCCATCTGTTTTGTGTCGACGGAAGGATATTATTGGGGCGAAACAAACGAGGAGTTTTTAGGAAGCATTGCTGACATCGAAAAGAAGATTGAAGGTTGCTGTAAACACGTTGAACACTTGAAGCAGTTTTTGAAATAACGATATCAAATAATGATTGAGGAGAAAAAAGATGAAAACATATGAAATTCAAAAGAGCGAACTGAACGATGCCTCCCCTGTTGCCGTCGGCTATAAAGCTGTATCTTATGACAACGGCACAAATCAAAACTTCCGCTATGGAAAAAAGGGCGAAGGGCTTGTTGGCAGGGTGTTCAAAGTAGACGGGAATATCTCCGAATGCAAATGGGGACTACACTTTTCAAAAGATCCTGCAAACGTATTTAATTTTTATGAGCCGCTTGGATACAACAGATACTTCAAGGTGAACGCCTACGAAAAAGCCGTTGACAGCGACACGGGGATTAAAACCGTTGCACAAACCATTGAATTTGTTGAAGAATACGACATTATGCAATACATAAACATTATCAAATCGTTTAATAGGGCGGTGAGTGATTCCAATGCGGTGAGTGATTCCAATGCGGTGCGTTCTTCCAATGCGGTGAGTTATTCCAATGCGGTGAGTGATTCCAATGCGGTGAGTGATTCCAATGCGGTGCGTTCTTCCAATGCG
>JAZKZG010000125.1:0-18927 GCA_045612565.1 Eubacteriales bacterium | reverse complement strand
TATCGCAATTCTAAGTTCAGGATTATGCTCATTAACTAAAATTTTCAATGTAAACAAATCATCGCGATCAAATAACTGTTTAAACAACTGAATATTACTGTCAAAATCGTTTTTAAATTCCAATCACAGTTCACTCTCCTT
The DNA here is from genome assembly GCA_045612565.1 of Eubacteriales bacterium. Lineage (GTDB taxonomy): Bacteria > Bacillota > Clostridia > Oscillospirales > QAKW01 > RGIG9041. The sequence continues at coordinate 18,786 of JAZKZG010000125.1, read as the reverse complement.
TTATTTTTTATTATCACCAGGATAATTGACTTTTTTACCTATAAATGTTATAATTTTTTAAGAGGTGATTTTAATGATAAAAGTTACTGTATGGAATGAATTTAAACACGAACAGGAAAAAGAAAAAGTTAAAGAGATTTATCCTTATGGGATTCACAATGCAATAAAAGAATTTTTGGATAAAGACGGCGGGTTTGAAGTAAAAACCGCAACACTATATGATGAAAACTGCGGTATAACTGATGAGATTTTGGAAAACACTGATGTTCTTTTATGGTGGGGACACGGAGCGCATGACAAAGTACCCGATGAAATCGCAAAAAAAGTGCAAAACGCCGTGCTTTCGGGAATGGGATTTATTGCACTGCACTCAGCACATCACTCAAAGCCGTTTAAAATGCTTATGGGTACAACCTGTAATCTATCGTGGCGCGAAGACGGAGATATGGAAAGAGTGTGGGTTATAAAACCTTCACACGCAATCGCAAATGGTATTGACAGATATTTCGAATTACCGCACGTTGAAACTTATTCTGAGCCTTTTGACATTCCCGAACCAAACGAACTGGTGTTTGGCGGATGGTATGACGGAGGTGAAATGTTCCGATCAGGTTGTTGCTTTTTGAGAGGAAACGGAAAAATATTTTATTTTCAGCCGGGTCATGAAACATTCCCTATCTTTTATGATAACAACGTGCAAACAATTATAAAAAATGCAATAAGATGGGCAACTCCGTCTTACAGACAAAAAATTGAATGTCCGCATATTAAAAAATTAAGCAGCCCTGAATAATCAGGACTGCTTTTCGTTTGAAGGTGACACACCCATATGTTTTATATACGTTCTGGAAAAATAAGAAAGATTGTTAAAACCGCTCAGATGTGCGCTTTCACTGACATTATATTGCCCACTCAAAATAAGACGTTTTGCATTTAGGCATCTTAAATGATTTATATAGTCAATAACTGTTTTTCCTGTTACCTGTTTAAATGAACGACAAAAATAGAATTTACTGAACCCAACATACTCACTTAGTTCTTCTACCGTTACAGGCTCAGAAAAATGGGTATTGAGATACTCAATTGCCTGTGAAATCATTTTGTTATTCACTGCGCCGCAAATTTCGGTAGTAAGACTATATGAACGATAAACAATAGCAAGAATTCGTAAAACAAGAGCCTTAACCTCTTCTTGATAACACAGAGGTTGGGTTTTCATAAGTCTTATTATTTTTGAGTAACAAGAGTTTATATCTCCTCCTGTTGATACCCATGAAAACTGTCCGTGACTTGCAGGAATACCAAAGTTAGCGCAAAAACGTCGGTCAATTGTTATACAATAGTATTCACAACCGTCACCCATAGCCTCAAGACTGTGAACACAATCGGGAGTAAAAACAATAACATCTCCTTTGGAAAGAATGTTGGTAACGTCGCCGCCTGTAACACTAAAACTGCCGTTTTTTATGTACAAGAGTTCAATATGTTCATGCCAATGAGGTTTTAAGTCTTGTATTTTATCAAGATGAAACTTTAACGGAAAAGTTTCATCATATCCTTCATGAAGTTCATATTTCGAATACGGCATATTATCACATCCTTTTCAATATACAACTTCATTTTAATTCAAAAGCAATATTATGTCAATAAAAAAGAGAGGTTTTAACCTCTCTTTAATTATTTTTGATAAATTGTAATTACCGGACTTTTTAGAATACCTAGACGACGGGTTTTGTATTCATAACACCAGTCATTACCCGATGTACGCCAAGCAGCAGGACCAAACCACAGTTCGCCCTCGTTCACAAGATGCATTGCACCAAATGAATTATGACGGTTACCAAACAAGGTAAGGGTTACGGTATGCTTACCGCTCTTAACATCGTCTATCATAAGCTTATACGGCGGTAAAACTATTCTTCCTACACGATTACCGTCGATTGACACACCGATAAGAGATCCGCGGTAATATGATGCTTCAATTTCAATTGCCCCGTCTTTTTCCAGATCAACATCAAACGAATAATTGATATTTGCACCATAAAACGGAAGGGTTTGTGTTGACGCATCGCCAAATCCGAGTTTTTGCTGACGGGTTGTTATAATCTTCTGTGCACCCATAAGACGAACACCAAAATCACCCAAGATATAACACCACTCGATATTTGTACGCTCTCCGTAGGGATAGTAAATCTCTAAAGTGTTAATACCTTTGTTGATTTTAGGAAGAACTACAGTATTAATCGACTCATCAGTAAAATAACCCGTAATATCGTTTTTAACACTCTGTCCGTTAAAGGTTATTTTTGCAACGTCAGCATCCTCGAGTGCAAGACTTATATTATCAACATCAATTTCGCTTTCAATTTGGAAACGAAGAGTTACGCTATGGGTGGGCGGTGTTATTTCAACAGCATAAGGCTGTGTCTGGTCGGATTTAAAGTTAAGACTCTCACGGAAATTACGCGAAATTCTTAGAATTTCTTCACTTGCCTGCCACTCACCGTCATCATAGCGGTATTCTGCCTGATCAAGCAGCAATACATTGGGCTCACTAAGTGTATAATCAACAGCTTTTTTTATTGTATATGTATAAACAGGTGTCAAGTTGTTTTCTTTATATTTGACTGATTCTTTTTTATCGGAAAGTCTGAGCAATATACTGTTACGAGCTACATAAGGATAGCTGACAATTGTATTTCCGTTTTTGTGTACATATTCAACAGTCTTGATTTCGCCCGAAAGAGTATCGTACTCTACTGCTTCAAACTCACCCTTTATTGTGATGGTTAAGTTTTCTGTTTTAACAACATCGAACTGCGGTTTTTTATGTGTTTCTCCGCCAAAATCGCCTACACAGGCAATAAAGAGATAACGACAATCATTATCCTGACGGTAGTTGTAGATAAGACGGTTTTCGTTGTTACCGAGTGAATTTATAATACGTACGCATCTTACATCTTCAAGTGCTGTTTGCAAAGAAGCACTGTCAAAACTGATTTGTTCACAGTTATTATATAGCGATGTACAGCCATTGCACTTTACACCATCAACATATGTGGGGCAGGTACCCATAAAAATTACCTTACCGCCGTTACGTCTGAAGTTGTCAAGATAGTCTATAGTTGACTGTCTGAGACCTATACAGCCCGGTACAACGATTGCATCATAGGTCATTTTTCCTAGTGATTTAGGTGAAGCTTTGTCTGAAAGTTCAGGAATTGTAGATTCACATATAAAATCAAAGTCGAGATGGTTTTTGATAAGCCATTCGGTTACATTATCGAAATTATTTTCAAGAGCAGCTACCTGAGCGGTAGTCTGTGACATAGGACCGCTTGAAACCCAATAACTTTCAACAGGATGGATTACACCGATTTTTACAATAGGTGTACCGCGTGTAAGAGTAGTATTTACACGTGCAAAGTGGTCTTCAATATATGAATATTCTTTATACCATGGTGATTGATAGCCGATTGCCGCAGGATAATCACGTTTTGCTTCACCCTTCATTGAAAGCCAAGCAAGGTGTGGAACGCGTACTGTTACACCGAGAGCCGCCTGCCAGTCACCCTGCATTTTGTGACCGCGGAAGTCAAAATCCCAGTTGGTAACACCGTAAAGTTCTGAAAGCATACCTTCTTTTCCGTATTGGTGAACGGCTGACTGTGCCTGCTTTGCGGTTGTATACTCATAGTGATTACAAAGCATATCAATACCGGGTATACCCATTTTGCCGTAGTTACGCATAATTTCACCGCAGGTGATTGCCTGTTCGCCGAGTTCGGGTTCACGAAGAAAATGACCTGTAAAGCTGATGCCGTTTTTGTCGCACCACTCACCTATCTGACCTGTAAAGTTTTTTGAAAACTGATCGGCAACAAAATCAAAAAAGCGGTATTTATAGATTGAATCGGAGCCGTCTTTTTTATTCCACAATACCATAGGAAGTGTGTCAAGCACGTCTTCGCCATAAATTTCTTTATAGGTTTCTTCAAAAAAGCGCGTCCATGTAAATTTAAGTCTGCCCTTATATTCAGGAGTAGGTGCAAACATTAATTTTTCGTGGTTAGCATTGGGTTCGTCTGTAAAGATTGCGGGAACAGATTTATTAAATCTGTCGCCTATAACCTCTTTATAGCGCTCATGAGTTACTTTTATAAACTCTGCAACCGCGTCTTTATCCATTGCATCAAAATAGGTCTGATAATTAAACCACGGTGATTCCAATTCGTTTTCACAGTATGCAAACCATTTTGTGCCGTGGGCATCATCATTTTTGTTAATTCTTTTAAACTCGTCAAGATAGCCGTACGCATCAAGAATAACATCATAAACTGCAAGAAGATAAGGAACACCCTCTTTTAACGCTTGTTCTTTGGGCGTGTCCCAATTTTTATCTTCGGGATAAAGTATAAGACGCTTACGGCGAAATTCCTTGTTTTTTGTAACCTTACCGCCTGCAGGACCCGATGACCATCTGTCTTCGTCATAAAGCCATGCAAGCATATTTTCCTCTTCCGCTTTGTCACAGCAAACTTTTACCATATCCATAAATTCGTCCGAAAGATATTCTGTAGCAAGACCTGTACGCGAATGCATATGAAAACCGCCCAGACCCATAGCCTTAAAATGTTCTATCTGTCTTAAAAGCTGATCTTTTTCGAGTTTTGCGTTCCATGACCAAAACGGTGTTGCACGATACTCTGATGTAGGATTTTTAAAAAGTTCCAAATCAAGATTTTTTGAAATATTCTTTTTGTATAACACAAAAATCACCTCCGTTATTGACAACATTATATACTGCCGACTATAATAAAACAAGATACTTTTTTTCTTAAATAGGGGGTGTTTTTGTGCATAGTTTACACACAAAGGAAAGACTTGAATATTTAAATAAATTCGGATTTGTAATACACACAACAGCCGACCGATGTGTAAAAGAACACGGACACAGTTTTTTGGAATTCACATATATTGAGAGAGGAACGATGGAACACGCATTTGATGGCGAAGTATGCACTCTCAAAGCAGGCGATTACTTTATTGTTGATTACGGAACAAAACACCGATATAAAGCAATTGGAACCGCTGAACTGAAAGTAATAAATTTTTTATTTTATCCAGATTTTGTTGACAGGACACTCGCACGAAACGAGTGCTTTGAAAAGGTAGTAAACTCATACTTTATACGTTTCAAATACCAGTCACTAAAACATTCTCCCTCGGGTGTTGCTTTTCACGACAGTGACAAGGAAATTTATAAAATCATCAGACAAATCACAAAAGAGTTCGAAAATGAAAAAGATGGTTTTTTAGAGTGCATCCGATGTCTTGTTGTTCAGATGTTTATAATCATAATGCGTAAAATAGGAAAAAAAGAAGGTGCCAAAAATGAAAGCGATGTAATTAAGGAGATAATAGAGTATATAAAAATCAACTACAGCGAGAATTTAAGTCTGGGTGAAATTGCAAAAAAATACAATTATTCTCTCTCACATATCTCAAAAAAGTTTTTAAACGAAGTCGGAATTGGATTTAAACAGTATTTGCAAAAAATACGAATAGAGCAAAGTTGCAGATTGCTCGAGGCGGGACAATATTCTGTAAGTGAAGTCGCAACCCTTGTAGGATACACAAACATTAAATTTTTTAATAGAGTTTTTAAAGAAACATTAGGTGTTACTCCTAGAGAGTTTAGAAAAATAAATAGAATATATATTTAATATAGTAGTAAATAATATTGACACTTTTGCGAACAAGTGATATAATGCAATATAATTATTTAATAATTTATAGGAATATATAATGATGAATATTAAATTTTCTCCACCGGACATATCTGAACTCGAAATCAAAGAAGTTACCGAAGCCTTGAAATCGGGTTGGATAACAACAGGTCCCCGAACAAAAGAACTTGAAAAGAAAATCGCCGATTATGTTGGTGTAAATAAATGCGTTTGCCTCAATTCACAAACTGCATGTGCCGAAATGGCACTCAGAATTTTGGGGGTTGAAGCCGGTGACGAAGTCATTTTACCCGCATATACATACACTGCTACCGCATCGATTGTTTGCCATATCGGTGCAAAAGTTGTTATGGTTGACTGTGCACAGGACAGTTTTGAAATGGATTATGAAAAAGTCGCTGATGCAATCACTCCCAGAACAAAAGCTATTATCCCTGTTGACTTAGCAGGAATACCTTGCAACTATAACAGACTGTTCGAAATAGTCAATGACAAAAAAGACATCTTCATCCCCTCTTCACCTATCCAAAAAGCTCTTGGAAGAATTGCAATAATGGCAGACACTGCTCATTCTTTCGGTGCCGATGTAGGCGGAACCAAAACAGGTAACATTGCCGATTTTTCTTCTTTTTCATTCCACGCTGTAAAAAACTTTACCACTGCAGAAGGCGGCGCTCTCACTTGGAAATCTATCCCCGGTATAAGCGATGATGAAATATATAAGCAATTACAACTTTTGAGTTTGCACGGACAAAGCAAAGATGCACTTGCAAAAACACAACTTGGTGCCTGGGAATATGACATTGTCGGCACCTGGTATAAATGCAATATGACCGATATTATGGCTGCAATCGGTCTTGCTCAGTTTGAAAGATACGGTTCCTTACTTTTACGCAGAAAAGAGATTATTAATCGCTATAACTCAGCTTTTGAACCGCTTGGTATTGAAGTTTTACCGCATTACACTGACAAATATAATTCATCGGGACATCTTTATTTGACAAGAATCCCCAATATAACACTTGAACAGCGCAATGATATTATTGTCAAGATGGCGGAGCGCGGTATTGCCTGTAACGTTCATTACAAGCCGCTACCTATGCACACTGCTTACAAAAATCTCGGATTTGATATAAGTAACTATCCAAATGCATACAAACATTTTGAAAACGAAATTTCATTGCCGCTTCACACTCTTCTTACAGACGAAGAAATAACTTATGTCATCGATCAGTACACTGATATTGTTAAGGAGTACATATAATTGAAACTCATAGACTGGAATCAATTGCCTACGGAAATGCAAAATGATGAGGTTAAAGAATATTACGATATTCTTACAAAAAGAAAAACAAGTTTATTTTTCAAGAGAATGTTTGATATTGCAGCATCGTCTATAATGCTTGTTATCCTCTCCCCTGTTTTTTTGATTTTAGGTATTGCAATAAAAGTAGACTCAAAAGGACCTGTTTTTTACAGACAGGAACGAATCACACAATATGGTAAACGGTTTAAAATACATAAATTCCGCACAATGGTACAGGATGCCGACAAAGGATTGCAGGTCACCGTTGGAAATGACTCACGAATTACACGTGTCGGTAAAATTATCCGTGATTGCCGTCTTGATGAGATTGCTCAGCTTTTAGACGTCATTTCGGGAAATCTGACGCTTGTAGGGGTGCGACCTGAATCACCAAAATATGTTGATGAATACACAAGTGATATGATGGCAACACTACTGCTCCCTGCAGGTGTTACAAACTTAACCAGTATTTATTTCAAAGATGAAGCCGAATTGTTGAAAAACGCTGATGATGCGGACAGAGTTTATATTGACGTGATTTTACCGCAAAAGATGTTTTATAACTTGGATGGTATTAAAAACTTTAGTTTCTGGTCGGATATTAAAATTATGTTTATGACAGTTTTTGCTGTCCTAGGCAAAGAATATCAGCCTGTACAACCCGAAAAAATCAGTCAATAACTTTGAAAAGAAAGGTTTTATATGCTTGTTGAAGATGTAATTGTTTCGGTTATTATTCCTGTCTACAACGAAGAAAAATTTATTTCTAAATGTTTGACATCACTTAAAAATCAAACTTATCCAACGGACAAGACCGAAATACTTTTAATTGACGGCGGCTCAAAAGACAAGACCGTTGAAATAATTGAATCATATAGAAATGTTTTACCTGTAAGGATTCTTAAAAACGACAAAAAAATTGTAACGTACGCACTTAATATCGGTATTGACAATGCCATCGGTAAATACATTGTGAGAATGGATGCTCACTCCGAATATGAAAACACATATATCGAAAAATGCATCCATTATCTTGAAACAACAGGTGCTGACAATGTCGGCGGAATTGCAATAACAAAAGGAATTGGAACAGTCGGCAGTGCTAATGCCGAAATACTATCATCCACTTTTGGTGTAGGAAACTCACAGTTCAGAGTTGGGGCTAAAAGCGGTTTTGTTGATACTGTTCCGTTCGGAACATTCAGAAGAGAAATCTTTGATAAAATCGGAAAATTCAATGTTGATCTTCCAAGAAGCGAAGACAACGATTTTAACAGCCGTATAAGAGCTGCAAACGGAAAGGTCTATCTCGCAGCAGATATTCAGTTTACATATTACTGCCGAAATACACTGCGAGGACTTCTTGACCAGGCTATAAAAAACGGAAATGCTTTGTTTTTGACACTAAAGCACAATCCTTCGGCAATGAGTATTCGCCATTACATCCCGTTTTTGTTTGTACTTTCACTTATCGGGTTGCCGATTATGTCTTTATTATCAAAATGGTTTTTATGGCTTTTGGTAATTGAACTGGCATTATATATGTCATTAAGCATTGTTTTTTCTTTAAAAAGCAATCGGTTAATTAAAGTTTTATATAAAGTTTTTGCGTTTCCTTTGTTACACCTCGCATATGGAGTAGGTTCGCTTTTGGGAATGTTAAATATCAAATTGTATTAAAAGGAGCTTCATAAAATGTCACTTTATGAAAAAATTGTAAAAAAAGAGGAAAAGATTTCGCTTGTCGGCCTTGGATATGTTGGCATGCCGATAGCGGTTGCATTTGCAAATAAAGGTATTGATGTAATAGGCTTTGACCTTAATAAAGCAAAGATAGAATTATATAAAGCAGGCATTGACCCCACAAAAGAAGTGGGCGATGACGCTATTAAAAATACAAGTGTTGAGTTTACTTGTGATGAAAAAGACTTACAAAAAGCAAAATTTCATATTGTGGCAGTACCCACCCCTGTTAATTTGGATCACACACCCGATCTTACACCTGTTATTGGTGCAAGTGAAATTGTGGGAAGAAATTTAACCAGGGGTTCTATTGTTGTTTACGAGTCTACAGTATACCCCGGTGTTACCGAAGATGTATGTCTTCCGATACTCGAAAAACAATCAGGTCTTAAATGCGGAGTTGATTTTAAAATCGGATACAGCCCTGAACGTATCAATCCCGGTGATAAGGTACACAGACTCGAAAACATTCACAAAATCGTTTCGGGAATGGACAAAGAAAGTCTTGAAGAAATCAAGAATGTATACGATCTTGTTATTGAAGTGGGTACCTACCCTGTATCGACAATAAAAACAGCAGAAGCTGTAAAGGTTGTTGAAAATAGCCAACGCGATATTAACATTGCTTTTATGAACGAACTCGCTATGGTTTTTGACCGTATGGGAATTGATACAAACGAAGTTGTTGACGGAATGAATACTAAGTGGAACGCTCTTGGTTTCAGGCCCGGTCTTGTGGGCGGTCACTGTATTGGAGTGGATCCCTACTACTTTACATACGAAGCTGAAAAACTGGGATATCACAGTCAGATTATTTTAAACGGCAGAATCGTAAACGACGGAATGGGTAAGTTTGTTGCCGAATCAGCCATTAAACAAATGATTGCTGCCGGTAAAGCACCCAAAAAATCAAAGGTTGTTATTTTAGGACTCACCTTTAAAGAAAACTGTCCCGACACAAGAAACAGCAAAGTTGACGATATCATAAAGACATTAAACGAATATGAAATCTCCCCTGTTGTTGTTGATCCTTGGGCAAACGAACGCGATGCAATGCACGAATATGGCGTGACACTAACAGATCTTTCGGACGTTAAAGATGCAGATTGCATAATTGTTGCAGTAGCTCACAACGAATTTAAGTCACTTTCATTGGACACCATAAAAAGTCTTTTTGTGAACTGTGATGACAGTGAAAAAGTTTTGATTGATGTTAAAGGCCTGTATAAAGTTTGTGACCTTGAAGCATCGGGAATGAGATTTTGGCGTCTGTAAGCCATAAAACAGAGGGTTAGAATGAAAAAATACAAAATCGGTTACACAACAGGTGTTTTTGATATGTTCCACATAGGCCACCTGAATATTTTGAAAAATGCAAAAGCTCAATGCGAATATCTGATTGTTGGGGTTTCTACAGACGATGTTGTTTTGAATTACAAACACAAACAACCGATAATCTCTTTCGAAGACAGATGTGAGATAGTTTCAGCAATAAAATATGTGGACAAGGTTGTACCACAGCTTTCTATGAACAAGATGGAAGCATATGAAAAATATAAATTTGACGCCATTTTCCACGGAAGTGATTGGAAAAACAGTGATATGTATAACAAAATCATTTCCGATTTTGAAAAAGTGGGAGTTGATGTTGTATTTCTCCCCCACACAGACGGAATAAGTTCAACAATGATCCGTGAAAAATCGGAGAATAAAAATTAAATTTATTCAGACATTGATGTCTTTCAGAATATAAAAATATTGCGGGTGAAACAAATGTACAAATATATGAGAAGCGATACTCCTGATGACTGGCAAATAAAAAAATTACAAGATAAAATACTTGAAATAGCAGTTTATGTTCATAACTTTTGCAAAGAAAACGACATATCCTATTTTCTTATGGGCGGATCAGCACTCGGAGCCATTCGTCATCAAGGGTTTATACCGTGGGACGATGATCTCGATTTTTTTATGACACCCGACAACTATGAAAAGTTTGTAAAAAAATTTAAAGAATGCGGTGACAAAGAGAAGTTTGCTATTGAACCGTTCGGCGATATGGATGGAATGGTGACTCTTGGAAAAGTAAGAGCAAAAAACACCACATATATAGAACAGAGTCTGATTGATTACGATATTTCTCATTCAATATATCTTGATATTTTTATATTGCATACATGCCCCGATAATCCGTTACAACGTTTTAATCAATACATATGGGCAAAATATATTGTTGCAAAAACACAATGCACAAAAGATTTATCAAGATACGGTTTTGCACTTAGAACTGCTTTGACCGTTTTAAAATGCTTCCCAAGATTGTTTTTGGTAAAGTTTGCTTTAAAGCAAGTATATAAATACAGAAATAAAAAAAGTAATCTATACTGCAATTATTTAGGTAAAGCAAAATATAAAAAAGGCACTTATGAAGCATCGATTTTCAGAACATCCAAAGAAGTCCCTTTTGAAAATGTATACTTAAATGTTCCTATTGATGTTGAAGTGTTTTTAAAAGAACGTTTTGGTGATTATATGAAAATACCCGATTTGGAAAGTATTAAACGTGAACAGCACGCTCATATATGGGATACCGAAAAAAACTATACAAACTATCTAGAATCCAAACCTACCATAAATAAAAAATATGTATTTTAAATAGTTCATTGTTTTTTGGAGTATACATTATGAAAACAAAAAAACTAATAATTACCGCCGACGATTACGGAATGTGTAATTATGTTGACAATGCAATCACAGAATGTGTAAATAAAGGTATCATTACATCCTTTAATGTCATTTTCAATATGAGTGATGATGTTAAAAAGCCTGTATTGACGAAAAATATTTCTGTTGGTATTCATTGGTGCATTACTGCAGGTAAACCCGTAAGTGACCCAAAACAGATACCATCTTTGGTAAACGAAAACAATTTATTTTATTCTATAAATGAATTTAAAAGCCGTTTTAACAAGGGTCTTATCAACAAGCAGGATATTATTTTAGAATTAAACAATCAATATAAAAAGTTTTATAATATATTTGGTGAACCTGCTTATTGGAACACTCATCAGAATTCTTCGGTTTTGAATTTAAGATTATTCAATGTATTTTTAAAAGTGGCACAGGACTTGAAAATTCCTGCTACACGTAACTTCCAAAGAGTTTATATTGATAAACAATTACTGAGTTTTAAATCGAGAATATTTGAAGTTGTAAAATGTATTTTTGCCAATATCTTCTTTGGAAAGTTTGTTAAACGGAAATTTGCAATGCCCGACAGAAGACTTTTTGCCATTGATGTAACAAGCAAACTGAATATAGACAAACTTATTAAAGTTATTCGCCACAGCAAATGTGAAACTATAGAGGTGGTTGCGCATGTTGCTACAGCTCTTGACTGTGAATACTTTGGAACAATAAGAGAACCAAGGCTTGAAGAATATAAATTTTTTAGTGACACAGCAATAATCGACAAGTTTAAACAAAACGGTATTGAATTGGTCGGTTTTGGATGTGCAAAGAAAATAGGGTGATTATTTATGTTAAAAATTTGTGTGTTAACAACCGTACACGTACCTGATGATAACAGAGTTTTTCACAAAGAACTGAAATCATTGAAAAAATTGGGTTATGACATCATATATGTTGCTCCCGGTGTTGAATCTGGCAAACGCGACGGTATTGAATATGTAAATTATCAGAAAAAAAATAACAGATTTTTTCGTATGTTAGATTTTTTCAATGTCTATAAAACAGTAAAAAAACTCGGATGTGACGTTTGTCACTTCCACGATGTAGAAGGAATTCTGGTGGGGCTTCTTCTTAAAGCAACCACAAAAATCAAAGTTGTTTATGATGTTCACGAAGATTATCGCAATCAGATGGCAAACAAATACTATATGAGCAGTTATTTGCGCAAGATTTTTTATAAAGTGATTGCTTTTATTGAAAGCAGGGCAAATAAAAAATTCGACTATATGATTACTGCCGATAACGGAACAAAAAAATATTTTGACGCAAACAAAACAGAGGTTTTGTTTAACTTTCCCAAGTTATCAGATTACACCCAAATAAATCTTGATGCACCCAAAAAATATGACCTTGTATTTTTGGGTTCGACATCAAAATTTATTTTGAATATTATGCTTGAATGTACCGCAAAATTAAAGGCTGAGGGATATAACATAAAAGCATTAATGGTCAAAATGTTCCACTTTGCAAACAGTGAAGAGTATGTAAAACAAAGAATGCTCGAACTCAACCTTACCGACGATGACTTTGTTGTAATGGACCGATTAGCCACAATTGAAGTACCCAACTTTTTGGCACAAAGCAAAATCGGTATGCTACCGCTTGACAATACAAAGAAAAATGCAAACAATATCCCAACAAAACTTTTTGAGGATATGCTGTGCGGTCTGCCTGTAATATGTTCTGACCTTGCTCCTTCAAGAAGTTTTATTGAAAATGAAGACGTCGGTTTTTTGGTTGAGTACAACGATGTCGATGCGTACATAGAAAAGATAAAATTGCTTTTGGATAACGAACAATTAAGAACTGATATGGGAAAAACAGCAAGAAACCTTGTAATTGAAAAGTACAATTGGGAAAACGAAGAGAAAAAATTGGCTGAGATTTATAAATCATTAGCATAGTTTTTTCCCATTTATATAATTATTGCCTTTTCACTCCTGGAGAAAATATGAAAAAAATTCTTTTAGTAAATAAGTCGTTTGAACTTGGTGGAATTCAATCCTCAATGGTTAATATGGCAAATGAACTCAGTAAACTTTATGATGTTCACCTGTTTTTGTATAATCCGAGAGGGATTATGAAAGACCGTCTTAATAGCAACATCACCATTCTTGACACCTCATGGAGACTGGAGTGTTTGGGAATGTCTTTTAATGATGTTTTAAAAACAAAAAAAATAAGAAAAATAGTTTTTCGTTTTATTGCAGGTGTATGGGCAAAGTTATTTAGCAATAAACTTCCTATTGATTTGGCATTAAAACACCAAAAAAAATTAAGCGGGTATGATTTAGCTATCGCTTATCACCACGAACAAAGTAAAGCTTCTGTTGTAAGCGGTTTTTCGAGAATGGTTGACAAATGCGTCGACGCAAAAAAGAAAGTATCGTGGGTGCATTTTGACAGCCAGAGTCTCGATTTAGATAGTGATTTCAACAATAAATTTTATAATAAAATGGACAAAATTGTTTTTGTTTCAAAATCTCTTATGAATAATTTTGTTGAATTATATCCTGAGTTTGATGGCAAAGTAGATTATTGCTACAATTTTATGTTATATGACATTATTAAGCAAAAAAGCACACTTACTCAACAAATCCCCTACCCCGAAAATAAATTCATTTGCATATCAGCTTGTAGATTTTCGAGAGAAAAAGCTCTTGTAAGAGGAATTCACGCTTTTAGCGATATATTAAAAAGCAATCCCGATGTTATGTGGTATATTGCAGGCGACGGTGTGCAATATAACATTGTTAAAGACACCATAAAAGAATGTAATTTAGAAGATCAGATAATATTATTAGGTAATCAAGCAAACCCGTATCCTTATATTAAAAATGCTGATTTGATGATCAACATTTCTTACCACGAGGCTGCACCGATGGTATTTTTAGAAAGCAAATCACTGGGTGTGCCTGTTTTTGCCACAAGAACTTCATCTGCCGAAGAACTGTTAAACAATAAAAAAGATTCGTTTATTTGTGAAAATTCCGAAGAGGAAATTCGTGAGTCGTTTAATTGGTTGATTTCAAACAAACATCTGGTTGATAATGCAAAAAAAGAGCTTGTTAATCACATTTCAAACAACGATAGTTCGATATTAAAAATTAAAGAAATGATTGGATAAAAAATGAAAATTAGATTTGCCAAAGTTAATTCACCACAATTTTTTAATAATATGTCATGGACAACCACTATAATTCTGTGTTTATCAATTATAGCGGGTACTTTTAGCAACATATTTTCGTATTTTGCTTTAATTTTATCATTTGCAGCGGTGGTATTTTTTTCCGAACGGCATATGCTTCAAATTTTAATGTTCATTATGCCTTTTGCTAATATTTTCAAACCATCACCATCTGCGCAATCTTTTTTTACATATTTGTTATTGTTTTATGTATTCTATTCATTTATAAAAAGACGCAAATACTGCACAACTTTCCTTTGCGGTTTTCTGTTCCTTTTGATATTCCTGATATTACAGATGTCTATTAGTACCCATATTTTAAGAACTATTAAATTTGCAGTATACATATTGTTTATCTATAATTCAATGTGCATTACCACAAACGATAATAATAAATCTATATACTTATCTTATATTTTGGGTATCATAACATCTTCTTTCGTTTCTATATTAAACATTATTCCAAACCTTCCCATTTACATTGGTTCAAACGATCTGGGCTATTATTATGACGATCTTATTCGTCTGGCAGGTCTATACGGTGACCCTAACTATTACAGCATCAATCTTATTATTGCTCTTTGTCTGATTGTAATTATGTTTCACAATCATCAACTTAAAACATTACCGTCTATTGTTTTATCAGTATGTATTGTTGCTTTTGTTTCGATGACATTCAGTAAATCATCATTTTTGATGTTGCTTTTGCCCATCGGTATGTTATTATACTCAAGAATTAAACAAAGAAAATATTTTATATTGTTCCTTACCATAGTCGGACTTTTAATTTTCACCATTTATGTTTTTGCAGGTAAAATCGAACTTTTCAATGTTGTTATTTCGCGATTTACAGGTAACGGTAACGTTGGCTCAAATAACACACTTACCACAGGTCGATTTAATATTTGGAAAAACTATTTAGAACACTTTTCAACTTCAAATCTCCGCACTTTTGTCGGAAACGGTTTCGGTGCAGAACTTGTAAAAGAACGTGTTGCTCACAACACATATTTGGATATGATACATTATTTGGGAATAATGGGAACAGGTCTCACACTTTGGTGCTTTTGGGGCATTTCCAAACTCAACGGCAAACAAAAACACAGAAACTTTTTTAACCGCAGTGTTTGGCTTTGCGTACTTGTAATGTATTTCTTTTTAAGCGAACTGTTTTATTTTGACTGGCCTTTCCATATTGTTATTGCTTTTTATGTATATAGAAGCACAATTGATGTCAAACCAAAAATTAAATAAATTATAATAAACGTACAATACCTTTTAAGCGGAGGTGAGAAATTGACAGCAAGTAAAATTAAATCTTTTTTTAACAGTGCATCAGGCGATTCATTCTTTTTAATATTTGTTCGTGTTGTAACACTGGTTTTGGGACTTATTACAACACGGATTTTATCAGGTCATTTTTCAGTTTATGATTATGGCGGATACTCCCAGATAATACTTTTAACAACTACCATCTCAAGTATGACAAATCTGGGACTAATGGATGCAATAAACTTTTTCTTTTGCAGAGAAAGTGACGAAAACAAAAAAACGCGTTACATATCAACAATTTTCTTTATTCAATATTTTGTAATTGCAATTGTATCGGTAGCAACGCTGTTTTGTACTGTACCTATTTCCGAATACTTTAAAAACGAAAGTCTTAAATCACTTATAATATTTGCAGCGGTTTTACCTGTTTTGCACAATTCAATATCGCTTTTACAGGTTATGTTTATTGCCATAGGAAAAGCAAAACTGATTGCATTTAAAAACCTTGCAGTGTCAATATTAAAATTATTGGCAATCACATTATCGTGTTACGCTTTTAATAATATTGTTGCTGTTCTTGTTTTTCAGTTTTTCACAGACCTTGCTTTAGTTATTTATTTTGTGATTTGTCTGCGAAAAAATAATTGTAAATTTAATTTTTTAAAATTTGATAAATCCCTTATAAAAGAAATATTATACTATTGCATTCCGATGGCAATGTTTGTTGTTATAAAATCTCTTAACAGAGACTCGGATAAATTTGTAATTTCTTTTTTCACAAACACACAGACTCTTGCCGTTTATACCAATGCGTCAAAACTTCTCCCGTTTGATATTGTGATGACTTCATTCTGTACCATACTTCTGCCGTTTTTCACACGATTTATCGCACAGAAAAAACATAAGGATGCCCAGACACTATATAAATCGTTTTTAGAAATGTCATACACTGTAACAACAATTTTTGCTGTAGGCGCGATTTGCGTTGCCCCTGAGCTTATGAGGTTTTTATACACAGAAAAGTATGTTGTTTATAGTTACAGCGTTCCTGTTTTCATCATCTATATTCTGGTGGATATTTTTAGTGTACTGAATGCCACAATGATACTCAGCGCTGCAGGTAAAACAAAAACTATCTTATTTGCATCCATCGGTACTTTTTTTGCAAACATTATTTTGAATATAGGTTTCTATTATGCCTTTGCCGAAATCGGTCCTGCTCTTGCAACATTGCTTGTAACCATACTACAGGGAATTATTTTACTCTCGTTAAGTGCAAAAGAAGTTAATTCATCGGTATTTAAGATATTTGACTGGAAGTACCTTTTATACTTCTGTGTACAGATATCAATAATGGTTGTTGGTTGCTATTATTTAAGATCAATTATGGTAAAGAGCGGTCTTGATTTTATAATCATATTGTTTTTGATTTATGCACTGTTTTGCGGCGTATTGTTTTTAATAAACTTTAGACGCATTATAAAAAATTTAAGAACTATTAATCAAAATAAATCGATAGATTAGATTGTTAAAATAATAAATTTTGAGGTATGATATGCATATAAATATTGACAAAACAAATACTATATTATTGCAACTCTTAGCAAAACATCTTTTTAAATGCGATGATGACATAGATTTTAATGGTATAGTTTTAAAAGAATTATTTTTGGAGGCTAAGCACCAAACAATCATCGCAATGACATTTGATGCTCTCCCCAAATCTGTGGCAAACATCGATACCGAAACCTACGTAAATTGGCAAACACTTTCGTTTGCAATCATGAAAAAAACATTAAAAAACAATTTTGATAACGCTGAGCTTACAAAGTTATTAAAAGCAAACAATATTGAACATTGCACAATAAAGGGTTATACATCTGCATCTTTTTATCCCAACCCTACTTTGAGACAAATGGGAGATATTGACTTTTTAATAAACAAATCAGATGCCGAAAAAACAATGAAGTTGCTTGTTGACAACGATTTTAATGTTGTTGAAAATGAAAATCACGACTTCCATGTCGGCTTTTCTAAAAACAAAACTTATTATGAGATGCATACAAGTGTAACTCACCTTCCCAAAGACAAACAGCATTTATTTAAGTATTTAGAAGATGCACTAACAACAAAAAAATCTACAAATACAAGTTGCGGTGAAATATATATCCTTGATAAATTATACCACGGCATCACCATGCTTTTGCATTTACAAAGACATATGACCGAAGGTACAGGAATCGGACTCAGACATTTAGCAGACTGGGCAGTGTTTGTCAATTCTATTGAAAGCGATGACTGGAGAGCGGTATTTGAATCAACCCTTAAAGCAATGGGACTCTGGAAATTTGCAAAAACCTTGAGTATGACATGCTCTATTTATCTTAAGATGCCCAAAAAACAATGGTTTTTAGATGCTGATATAGAACTTGCAGAAAATCTGATCTGTGACATAATCAAAAGCGGTAACTTTGGCCGTAAGGATTCAAACGATCGTTATCAGCAAAGAATGTTCAATAACCAAAAATATAAAAACAAAAGTACTGTTTCAAGATTTCTTTTAACAACGAGAGATAATATATACATCTGGTCACCTTTTTATAAAAAGCACACCTGGCTTTTACCTGTTGGTTTTATTACATATTCCTTTAGAATTTTAACTCAGATTTTATTTAAAAATAAGAGAATTAATATTTCAAAGATATACAGCGAGGGTAAAAAACAATACGATACCTATTCACAACTGAATTTTTTTGAACAAGAATAATACAAAAAGA
>JAZKZG010000124.1:0-3532 GCA_045612565.1 Eubacteriales bacterium | reverse complement strand
ATATTCATTTTGCGAAATTATGTGAATTGAAACTCCCTGTTGAAAAAATAATAGTTTGGAGGATATTTTTATGCAATATGATAATGCCCCTGCTATTCTTCGCGAATATTTAATGTTCCTTAGTGTAGTTAACGGTAAATCGCAAAAGACAATTTATGAATATCACCTTGACTTGTGCAACTTTCTAAAGTTTATAAAAAAATCAAAACTAAATTTAAAAGAAGATCAAGATGAAATTGTTATAACTGACATTACAATTGATTTTATAAAATCAATAACCTTAGAAGATACATATGAGTATTTATATTATCTAAAAGAAATAAAAAATTGTCAGAGTCGGACTCTTAATCGCAAATCGTGTAGTATACGTGGTTTTTTTAAATTTTTAACAAGCAAAAAACATTATCTTGATTCAAATCCTGTTGAAAATCTTGAAAGTAGCGCTATTCCCCGTACATTGCCAAAATATTTATCTCTTGATGAATGTACAAAGCTTTTGCAAAGTGTCAGTGGCAAAAATTCAAAACGTGACTATGCTGCACTTGTTTTATTTTTAAACTGCGGAATGCGGTTGTCTGAATTGGTTTCAATAAATTTATCAGATGTTAGCGGTGAATTTATCACTATTACAGGTAAAGGAAATAAACAGCGCAGTTTATATTTAAATGATGCTTGTAAACAAGCTATTGAAGATTATATTACAAACGAGCGTCCGTTTAATAATTTAACAGACGATGCAAGAAATGCACTTTTTGTTTCTCAAAAAGGTAGTCGTATGACGTCAAGAGCCGTTCAGTATGTTGTAGAGAAACGTCTTAAAGAAGCGGGACTTTCCGAAAAGAATTATTCGACTCATAAATTAAGACATACTGCTGCGACAATGATGCATAAATATGGTGGAGTTGATATTCGCGTTCTTCAGGATATTTTGGGCCATGAAAATCTTGGTACGACGCAAATTTATACTCATGTTGACAGTGAGCAAATTAAAACTGCCGTTGATTCAAATCCTGTATCTAAAATCAAACAAATTAAAAGCACAGCTGATTAAAGCTGTGCTTTTAATTATTGTTGTAACTTCTCCCCTGTTTCTGGATCGTAACCATCAATCATATGTTTTTTTATTAAGGGATAGGTTATAAAATTACAAATTAATCCACAAGTTGAAAAAAATAAGAATATAACAAACATTGCAATAAATGCGGTTGCCGGTGACTGACCGAGAATTAAAATAAGACATATTGCTGTAATTACAGCAATGAGTATAGTGATTAAAATATTTCTGAAAAAGCCGACCCAGGCAAAAATAAATGCATTTTTAAGTAATTGTTTAAAAGATAACTTGAAAGTAACCATCATAACGAAAATATAATAGTTCATGAACAGTAAAATAGTTGCTGTAAGCATAACAACGGCAAGTGAAATCGTAACCATAATTGATGATGCTTTCATATTTAAATATGATCCAAAATCAATCCACAAGATATAAATTAAAACAAAGTCAATTATGCTGACAAAAAAACCTGTCCAAAAATTCTGTTTAAATGTTTGCCAAAAATCTGACCATATAAATGAATGTTCTTCCCGTGCATAGTTTCTTAAAACTTTTGTGAGTGCAGCGGTTGCGGGACCAATTGTTATTATAGGAATACAAAACAAAATATATAACAAATTGAGTAAAACTAAATTCCAGAATTTTCTGAAATAAATGTCAAAGAATACAACGATTCTGGGACGGATATCGGCACCTTTGTCAACGCCCTTCCCTTCTCTCATATAATCATTAAAAATACCCATATAATCTCCTTAAAACTACCTTTTGATTGCCCTTGGATGACAGTTTTCGTATGCACTTTTATATTTATTTTTTAACACTTTTGTGTAAACCATTGTAGATGATAATGCGCTGTGACCAAGCATGTCCTTGAGCATATTTATATCAGCACCGTTTTCTAAAAGGTGCGTTGCAAAAGAATGCCTTAATGTTTTAGGGGTAATATCAGACGTTATATTTGAAATCAAAGCATATTGCTTGATTATTTTCCAAAAACCTTGTCTGGTCATTTCACTACCATGTGAATTTAAAAATAAAGTATTATTTTTGTTTCCTTTTTGTAGAAGTAATGGTCTTGCGTTGGTAATATAATCCTTTAATGATTGTATTGCAATTGGATAAAGTGGAACAATTCTTTCTTTTGGCGTTGATTTATTTATAATTACATATCCAACGTCAATATTAATATCGGTTGATTTGATTGCAAGTAGTTCACTGACTCTTATTCCTGTTGCATACAGAACTTCGAGCATTGTTTTATCGCGAATTCCTTTTACGGTTGAGGTGTCAGGGCTAGATAAAAGCATATCAACATCTTTATTTGTTAAAACAGAAGGTAAATCAGAACTGGTTTTTTTTTCGTTTTTTACACCAATCATAGGGTTGAAAGAAATGACTTTTGCAGCTAACAGATACTTAAAAAAGCAACGAAGACTTGAAAGGCTTCTCGAAATAGTTGAAGCACTTTTGTTCTCTTTTTTTAACTGAACAACATAATTATCAATGACTTTAATATCAACATCTTTAAATGAATCTATTCGCTGATACTGCAAAAACACAATAAAATGCTTTATATCACGCTGATAGGATGCCAGTGTATTTGATGATGATTTCTTTTTCTTGATCAAATAATCACAAAAATCACTATAAATATGTGTCATTGCAGCAATCTCCTTTCAAAAAATTAAAAAACAAGCGGTATTATAAGAAATCGATAGAAAATACTTATAAATAATAAGATTGAGATATAAAAAACAAATCGAATGATATGTGGTCTGGAGTATGTTTTGGGTGAGATATAACGGGTACCCTCTTTAAAGACACTATATAAAGATGCTGAAAGTCTAAAAGATGAAAATACAATAAAAAAATATGAAAATATAAAAATCAGATAGTACAAATAAAAAATAACTGAATAAAATAAACAGCCAGTATATCCGTAAAAATAAGTAAAATAACCGAGTGAAATACCGGTGAAGATTCCGCAATATATAACACTGAAGCATAAAAATGGAAAGCCGATAACAGTGTAACCTAATAAGAAAGATATAGTTATCAGTACTATGTTTTTTAAAAAAACTATATTTAAGTTGTGTGAAAAAGACTCTAAATAAACGTCGGGACGATTAAATAAGTTGTAACACCCAAAACAAAATCCCATTGTGAATATAATAAAAAGGATAGCAAGTACTTTTTTCTCATATTCAAAAATAAATTTCAAATTTTTCTTGTCCTTCATTTGAATTACCTCCTATACATAACTATAGTATGGTAATTTAAATGATTATATGACTTGTATATGTAAAATTATAACATAAGATTATGTAAATTAAATTGTTAAACTCAAAATCACAAGTATTAAGATTTTACTTCAAAATCAATTAAATTTCAATAGTATTTTATTAAAATCAATAATTTTGTTAAGTTTAAATATAAGATTATGTAAACTTAACAAAATTAATTATGTAAACCAAAGAT
>JAZKZG010000123.1:0-6838 GCA_045612565.1 Eubacteriales bacterium | reverse complement strand
GTCGGGATGCGCGAAAGCACCCCGATACCCTTGATAAACTGCGTGATCACGCCTACCGCAGCCGTGCAGCCTGCATATGTTCCGAGCATACCCCAGTCAAAAAATTCGCTCATTTCTTCTCCTCCCTCATGTTGTGGATCAGGTCGTGCTGACCGATCCATTTTTCATGTTCTCTGATTTCGTGCGTGTTCTCGTCAATCGCCGTCCACATCTCCTTATGCGCCTCGTTGGATTGGCTTTTAAATTCTTTCAAGGCTGACGCCAGCTCCCGCAGAGCTGCGGCATTTTCGGCATCGATCTTCGCTCTGGTCGCCGACCACCTCGCAAATACCGCGATAAACGCCACAAGCTCCGCAAGTCCGAGCACAAGCTCCCATGTCATATCATATCACCCCTTTCCGATCAATGCTTCCAATTCAGCCAACCGCTGCTCCAGATACGCCTTACTGACAGCATCCCCATCTTCCACAGGTGCAGACAGATTCTTCAACGTATTCTGATGCATGTCAACGTTACCGTAAAGACTGCCGCCGCATTCGCCGAGGAACACTCTGCCGTAAGCATCATTCTGAACCATACCGATGTTTACAATACCAACAAGACCGTCCGGATTGTAATTGATGGTATATTCCGTATAGTTAGCCGACTGATACGTGAGTTCAGGAATTTGCAGAGCTTTCGTAATACTGATTTTAATGCGGTATATCGTAACGTTTTGATTTTGATGGCGTAGGTCATACCACACTGGCTCAACATTGCCTGTGAGAACTCGTGTTTCGTTGTAGTTTCCATCGTTTGTGGTATCAAAACCGATAACACCGTCTTGCGCGACGTATCTGTGGTCGAATTGAATCCATAAACAAGGATAGGTGTGAATAGGTCTGTTGCTGATATCAATCACGATTTCAACGGGTGCATTTTCGTTCGGTGCTACTGTGCTTACGACACTTCCAATCAAACGGGATGCGCTGCTATCTTTTGGATAACGACACACATCCGATAGGTGCATAGCATCTTCATTCCACGCCACGTTTGATGTGATCTCTCCCCAAACCCCCGCCCCTGCAAGAGCATTATTAACAGATGGGTTTAATTCTTTATTTGGATTCATTTGCCCGGTGATATCAGTTCGTCTATTGCCGACAGAGAAATATGCCCTTTTACTTGGGCGTATAAGTTCATTATTTCTGCCATAGTCTATATAATTTCGATGCGTATTATTAAAAGCGACAGTTGTGTTGTTAAGTTCTGTTGCATCCCCACGTTGATAACTAATATTGGACATTGACAAAGACCCGAAATATAACATGCACTTAGTATATTGTGTGTCATAAAATCCCATAACGTCGAATATCGATGCTTCGTCTTCCGAATACACAACATACTCCGTTCCTTGGACAACATCTCCAGTTTCCGTAAACCCATACAGCGAATGTCCTTTTATTTCATATCGATTGTTGCCACTTCCGACATCAGCACTAAACACAGCCATTCTGCTATCAGTTACAAATATGCGGTAGTTGTTGGAACCACCACCGTTGCATATGCCAACATATAGATACTTGCAGAACAGACCGTCACAATCAAAAAAGTTGAAGAACAGATATCTGGAATAAATACCAACGCCACGGTACGCAAGTGCTTCCTCCGACAAATACTGATAATTGCCTTTCCAACTCAGCCCGTATCCACCAATCAACGTTACGTTATTGACAGAACAGTTCCAAACGTAGGTGTTTTCTGGATATCTTTCATCTCTGTTACCCGCCGCTCTATTGTTACTGTTCGCATAAATACATGCTGTTATATCTGTACAGGCACCCGACAATTTAATTGTCAAATCTCGCATAACGATATTTGAACCACTCCACACAACAGCATGTGTGTTATCGGCTTTCTGCTCGATAATCGTTTCGCCGTTTCCGATGATTCTGGTATTGTCATACACAATCAAACTATTGCTGATCGGGTATGAGCCAGAGCCGAGATGAACCGTGCCGCCGTTTGACAATAGATGAATTTCATTGATTTTATTCTGAATCTTCGTTGTGTAGTCCGTAGCACCGTCACCGTCACCGATCCAGCTATATCCCTGAACAGTCGCATCCCCGCCCGCCGCAGAATCATCTGCGTTAAGCATTCTTGCTGCGTTTTCCATACCGTTAAGTGCATCTTTTGTGCTTCGTGGAACAACAATGTTGCCCGATGGAGCAATGCTGTACTTTGAAATAGTAGGTGTCCACCCGCCTGCACTATAAACACCGCTATCGATAAACTCTTGGGAATCTGTATAGTCATCGATAAACGACACGGAATCGCCCGCAGAGATACCCATGGCGAAACCGTCGACAACATCATACGGTGTTTCTACCTTGTAATAAAAATATACTTTTGAGTAAACGGTGAGCTGTTGTTCAATCGAATCATATGTACCTCTCGCAACAAGTGTATATTTCCCAGTTTCCGCATTGTATGAAAACTTAGCGGGATATGGTGATGCGAAATAAACTCTGCCGTTAATAAAACTTTGTGAGTCCGATTCATTGTAAAAACATGGCGTAGCCATTGGGATATCAGATAGTTTTGCGGGAATTCCCGTGTTTTTAAAATCATCCTCGGTAAATTCCCACGTCCACGTTACATTTCTCGTTGACGAAAAATCATCTGCCAACACCTTTTTCACAGGTATGGCGGTTAGATAGAATTTTCCGCTCCATGCCTTATGAACGCCTTTCTGTGTAAGCAGGTCCGATACGCCTCGATAGTTAATCAGATTGTCAATGCGTTTACTGTATTTCACAGAACCGTCCGCGTCTTTGACCACCAAATCGCCCTTTGTTGTCAGAAGTGGAACTTCTCTCCCGTAAAACACACCATCGGTATACATAAATTTTGTGTTGGTCAAACTATATATTGCCCGCATCGTAGTTGGTGTGACAGTAAAATCACAGATACTCGGGACAGTTTCCTCTGGCGCGGTTTCATTAAATGCCATGGAGATCGTTTCAAGATATTCCGTATCACCGCCACCACCGCCGCCACCAGGAACCCCATTTTCTTTCAATTTTTCAATTTCTGCTTGCGTATCCTCGATCTTCTTTCTGATATCACCGTGCGCGGTTTCGGACACATTATGTTCGTTCAGTGCCTTAGCTCCGCCGTCAACCTTCGACCGCACGAAACCACAATACCGTTCGTCTCCGCGCAGATCGCGAATCATATCAGGCGTAACCTCCGTCGCGCCTGCCGGGATCGTGGCGATACACAGGATCACGTCATAAAATCCGCCGGATCGCTTCGGAATCACCTCACCCGTGAATTCATCCACGATCTCGCAGCCGCTATCAAGGTCACCGTTAATGGTAACATCGTGCCAGATTGCGAGCCCGATTTCACCTGTTGCTTCGTTCAGACGAAGATACTGCGCCTGTACTCGGTCGGTGTCTCTTACATCATAAGTTCTTCTGCTGGTGTTAAGCCACTGTCTGATTCCCTTGATGTAGGCAACGCCCGGACTTGTTACAATCTGGGGCTTTCCGTCCTCGCGCACACCGCCCGTCATCACAAACGAGTCCAGATCGTCGGTCACCAAAACACCGGACGTGTACAGGTCATCCGCATACAGAGACACATCCTCGCTCTTCGCCTTCACGCCCGTGTCGATGTCGCCGAAATACCAGTTGCCGTTCGTGCCGATGTGTGGCGTGATACCATCCTCACCTTCCGCCCGAACCCCTGTGTCGATGTCGCCGAGATACCAGTTGCCGTTCGCGCCGATGTGTGGCGTGATGCCGTCATCGCCATTAAACTTGCCCTCTCTCGCTGCACGTTCCAGTGCATCCATACGCATTTTTAAAACAAGCCACGACCCCACATCCTGTTCGGACATCGCGCGGTTGTTTGATTTTTGCATAGGTCTGATGATAAACCTTGCCGTTTCCAAAATGCGTTCCGTGTCGTTTTCTCTTATAATGACCGATACGCGCAGATATCCGGATTCCGTCAAAAGAAAGTCCGGTACTTCGACTTCCTTTTCCGCTCCGTTCTTATACGGCACAAAGTCTTTTGCACCGCTGTCATCTTCTCTGGACATCCTAACGATATCACATTGACCCGTTACCGTGAGCTTCACGCCGCGTTCCCATTGATACAAAACCCGCGCGCCGTTGCTGATCTTAATCACGTTTGTTATCCTCCCGCTTTGATCTCATCAATTTCTTCCTGCAATCTCAAAAGTTCATCCTGCAATCCTGCGATCGCGGAAATCGGATGTTGTCCATCTTGGTCTCTGTTTGTAAGGCTTGTATGATCAAGCAGCCTTGCAGCATTTCCAATCATGATCGCCATCAGCTGCTCCGGTGTGCCGTTGAATCCCATGCGCCGCGCGAAATCGTACCAGCCCATGCCGTCCATGCCGTAATAGTTGTTGTTGCCCACGGTCAGTCCCTCCTGTTTTTTGCGGGACGGTACTGATTCATGTACCATGCCGCGTATTTTTTATATTTTCGCTCAAATTCCGCGCCGAGATATTGTGCCGCATCGTATTCTCCGTAATACTGTGCTGCCCGATAGACGAGCCAGTCCACATACAGATGATCGTGCGGCGGCAAAATGAGCAGCACCGCATCGTATTGCTCCTCGCTGTACTGTCGGATGTCGAGTACATCCCAGAGCATGATCTCCGTCTGTACGCGTCCTTCAAGTTCATTGATCCACAGATACAGAAGTTCATCCTCGATTCGTACATCGCGCATCATCTTAAGCGCGTTGATCGCTTCTCTCAATTTCATGTTGTTCTCCTTTGAAAAACAGCAGGAGGATCGCCGATCTCCCGGTGATCCTCCTTTTGTTTACCGGGTATGTACCCTGTATCAGCCGAGCAGCTTTGTGCCGGAAGCAACACCGCCGACCGCAGCAAAGCGATAGTTGGTGAAACCTGCGCCGAATCTTGCACGACCGTGATAGGTCAGAGCGTCGTTCTTCTCCTTGAAGACGTCGATCTGCATATCGGTACGATCCTGGAAGACTGCTGCAAAATAATCCTGGATGAAGTTGGTGTCAAGCATCATCCAAGGCTTGGAGCCGTCGGTGATGTACTGGTTGATCTGATTCCAGATGATGACGTTCCATCTGCCGAAGTTGTAGTTGAAGCCGTTGTACGCGGTGTCGGGATCCTTGTCCGCACCGATCGCAGCAAAGACAGCCTTCTTGAGCTGGTAGTCGTTGGGAATCAGAATGGTGTCGGGACGGATGTCGAGCAGATTGCCGTCTTCGTCGCGGCGGTTCTGCATTTCGGTCTCAACTGCCATGATCGCATCATTGGAGATCTCGTCGGAGTAAAGGTTGGACTGCGCCTTGCCCTTGCCGGTAAAGGACTTGTGGCTCGTCGAGAACAGTGCCTCGCCATCCGCACCGGTGATGTCAACAGTCGCATAAGCGCCGCCGCCGACATCGATGTTGACTGCCTTCTTGCCTGCAATCGCACCGCCGTAAATCGCAGCCGCGAAGTTTTCACGGGTGCGGTAGAACGCATTGACGAACTTTCTCGGACGCTGCTTGATCTCGGCAACGTTGGTGTCCTCAATCATGGTCTTGGAAATGGAGAAGTCAGACTTCCATTCAAGGTTGGGGATGGTCTTGGTGGGACCAGCCTGATAGCCGTTGGTGGGAGCTGCTGCGTTCTCACCGACAGGGAGCCAGTTCTCCATTGCGGTAGAGGATGCATACGCTTCCGCGAAATGAGACGAGGAAACGTTTGCAAAGAGCTTCTTGATCATCGGTTCTGCCTGAAAAGGTTCGGCGTAGTCCATGATCATTGCGCGGATCGGTGCATCGTACTTGCCAAAGAATACGTCATTGACACCGGAGCCTTCAGAGAAAATAATATTTGCCATTGTGTTTGTACCTCCTTAAAATTATGCAAATCTGCCGACAGCAACATCGCCGATCGCTGCACCGGATGCGGAAACGACGCGGAATACGCCGTTCTCACCTGCGACGAGAGACATGCCGTCTGCGGAAATGTTCGCGGTCGTGCCGGCCTTGAGACCGGATACAGCCGCAGTCAGGGCGACTTCGAACTCGGTGGATGCGTCAACGGGGATCGCGGGGATCAGTTCGCCCGCCGCGGTGGTGACCTTCTCCGCCATGCAGATGTAGGTCGGCTTGACGGCACCGGAAGCCTTTGCAAGATTGCCGGAGGTCTGGGTGAGTGCCATGCCGATGTGGTATTCGCCCGCAGCTGCGGGGAAATGTACCCATGCATCGACAGCACCGTCGTGATAAAACTTGGGAATAAAGCCT
Organism: Eubacteriales bacterium; assembly: GCA_045612565.1. Taxonomy (GTDB): domain Bacteria; phylum Bacillota; class Clostridia; order Oscillospirales; family QAKW01; genus RGIG9041. Next base: position 535 of record JAZKZG010000123.1, on the reverse strand, counting down.
GCCATTGTTTGTTCCTTTCTGCGCTGTGCGCCAATGGCAGAAGCAATAAAATTACTTGTGGAATCTGGAAAGTGCTTTTCTCGCATCCGCATCGGAAACGCCCATCAGACGGCGGTATACTTCAACCTCGTCGTTTGGGACATCCTTTGCGCCCTCTCCGTGTGATGTCATCGTCTGCATGTGCGCTTTGCCGGCGGTTCCGTTGCGTACACGCTGTTCGGCTTCGCGGACTCTTGCATCGGAGACTGCATCGCTGTACTCCGTGCGGTATGCATCGATGACCGAATAACCGCGCTTGATCTTGTCATAGATCTGCGGGAATCGGTCGAGCGACCGAATGTCGGAAAAGGTCTTGATCGCAGGATTGAGCTTACCGATCTCCGCGACATCCGCGTTGATGCGGTTCTGTGCTTCCAGCCGTGCATTCTCCTGTGCCGCGCGGGCGTTTGCTTCGCGCTCCGCTTTTGCTGCAGCGACATCCGGGTGCAGCTCGAAGTCGGATCGTAGCCATGTCGTTCTGTGGGCCAAGGAGTTG
>JAZKZG010000122.1:0-7363 GCA_045612565.1 Eubacteriales bacterium | reverse complement strand
GTGCTTTTGTTGACGCTGTGAGAAATAAAGAGCCAATGCCTATTGACGTGTACGATATGGCAACCTGGATGGCAATCACACCGCTTTCAGAGGACTCAATTGCAAAAGGCGGTATGCCTGTTGAATTCCCTGATTTTACTAACGGAAGATGGCTATACGACAAAGCATTCTAATGCTTTTGGAGGTACATTATGGATAAAGTAAGAGCAGGCGTTATCGGCCTTGGGCAGCGCACAAATGCGCTTATAAAACAACTTTTCAACAACGGCGAACTTTCTGAGGTTGTGGGTATCTGTGACCTTTTTGCCGACCGTATTGAAGAAAAAAAGCAAAGAATTAAAGATAAACACGGCAAGGACGTATGGGGCACAACCGACCCCTACGAACTTATCGACCACCCCGACGTAAACACAGTTATCATCTGTTCGGCGTGGGAGTCACACATTCCGCTTTCAATCTATGCGATGAAGGCGGGTAAGGCTGTTGGCTGTGAGGTTGCGGGTGCATACTCTATCGAGCAGTGTTGGGAACTTGTAAAAACTTATGAAAAAACAAAGACTCCCATTATGATGCTCGAAAACGTGTGCTACGGCAAACGTCCTCTTATGCTTCTCAATATGGCAAGACAAGGCTTTTTTGGTAAGATTATGCACGTTGACGGCGCTTATGAGCACGATATCCGTGACGAGATTGCCGACGGCGTAAAAATCCGTCATTACAGACTGCGTAACTACTTGAATCGTAACTGTGAAAACTACCCCACACACGAACTCGGACCTCTTGCAAAAATTCTTAACATCAATAACGGCAACCGTTTTGTAAAACTTTCGTCTTTTGCGTCAAAAGCACGCGGTCTTGAGGAGTTTATCAAAACCGAACGCGCAGATGTTGCCGAGTCACAGGGTCTTCGTTTTAAACAGGGCGACGTTGTAACAACAGTTATCACCTGTGCAAACGGCGAAACAATCAGGCTTAACCTTATCACATCCACCCCCACTTATGGCTCTAACCGTATGAATATCCACGGAACCAAGGCATTTTACCATGAGGATACCGATTCATTTTGTGAAAACGGTCACAGCCACGATAAATGGCAAACATACTGGGACAATGCCAAGGATTATGAAGAAGAATGGCTCGACCCCACCTGGAAGCAGTTTCTTGCAGATGGTGTACAGGGCGGTCACGGCGGTATGGATTACCTCTGTATGCGCGACTTTGTACACTGTCTTGTAGAAAACAAGCCGATGCCCATTGACGTTTATGATATGGCGGCATGGATGGCGGTAACACCGCTTTCGGAAAACTCAATCGCAAACGGCGGAAAATCAGTTGAATTCCCCGACTTTACAAACGGACGTTGGCTTTACAGCGACGCATTTTAAGGGGAGGGCATACATATGAATAAAATTATCAATATCGGTGTAATCGGTCTCGGTCAGCGCGGTCCCGGTCTTATGGGACAACTTGCACGTATGACCGATAAAGTTAAAATCACGGCAGTATGTGATATTTATCAGGACAGAGTTGAAGCCGCACAGAAAAAACTCAAAGAAAAATATAATACAACATACGATACTTATGGCACGACCGATGCCTACGAACTTATCGACAGAGATGACGTTGATGCAATCATCATTGCGTCATCGTGGGAGTCACACATTCCGCTTTCACTCTATGCTATGAACGCAGGGGTTGCAGTAGGATGTGAGGTTGCAGGTGCTTACTCGGTTGATCAGTGTTGGGAACTCGTAAAAACTTATGAAAAAACCAAGACCCCCATTATGCTTCTCGAAAACGCTTGCTATGAGGACAGACTTATGGCAATCTGGAGAATGATAAAAGCGGGATTTTTTGGTGAAATCGTGCACTGTGACTGCGCTTATTGCCACGATATCCGTGACGAAATCGCAGACGGCGTAAAAATCCGCCACTACAGACTCCGTAACTACTTAAATCGCAACGGCGACAACTACCCTATGCACGGTCTCGGTCCCGTTGCACAGTATCTTAATATCAACCGCGGTAACCGCTTTGTGTCAATCGCATCTTTTGCATCGCAGGCGGGCGGTCTTGAGGAGTTTATTCACACCGAGCGCGCAGACGTTCCCGAATCACAGGGCTATCGCTTTAAACAGGGCGATATCGTAACGTCTATCATTCGGTGTGCAAACGGTGAAACGATCAGACTCCACCTTTCTACAACAACTCCGCGTCCCTATTGTGAGGATATCAACGTTTACGGAACAAAATCAACTTATAGATGGGATGTCAACGCATTCTTTGAGGGCAAAAAGCCCGAAGGCGACGGCTCAAGCCTTTGGAACAAAAACAAGGGTAACGGCGACAAGTATATCGAAGAGTGGCGCGATCCCGTATGGAAAGAGTTTAAAGAACTGCAGGACAAAGTCGGCGGCGGCAAGTTCGGTCACGGCGGTATCGACTGGCTTACACTTTGTGACTTTGTTGACTGTCTTATTGAGGATAAGCCAATGCCTATAGACGTATACGATATGGCATCATGGATGGTTGTAACCACTCTTTCAGAGCGTTCAATTCAAAACGGTGGTGAGGTTGTGGAATTCCCCGACTTTACCAACGGTAAATGGCTTTATGACAAAGCATTTTAAGGAGTAGCACTATGGAAAAAATTGCTTATTTCTTTATTGACGACGTAATTTGGGTGTTCCGCGATATCGCGAGAAAACGCCCCAATTCAATCTTTGACAATTCGTTTATGAAAATGTTAAAGAGCGCTCACGACGATTTTGGTACCACGGTACAGCTCAACCTCTTTTACCGCACTGACTTTTTCTATGGCACTGATGAGTTCACTCTTTCGGAGATGCCCGATTGCTATAAAGGAGAATTTGAAGCAAACGCTGACTGGTTAAGACTTGCTTTCCACGCAAAACAGGAATTTCCCGACTATCCTTACGTTAATGCATCGTACGACGACGTAAAGCACGACTACGATTTAATCGTTGGTGAAATCAAACGCTTTGCGGGTGAAAAGGTAGTTGCCGATACAATCTGCCCTCATTGGCTTCCTATAAGTAAGCCCGGCTGTCACGCACTTGCAGACTGCGGTGTGCGTCTTGTGACCCCCACCTATGGCGACAGAAAGCACTTTGACGGCGACCATAATTCACTTCCTTACGGTCACTCGTTCAGACTACTTCAAAACCGCAAACCCGAAACAATGATTTTTGACCGTGGCGGCGAAAATGCGGCACTTTCAAGATCAATCTGTGCATATAACCATATCGAACAGGCAGATGTTGACCGTATGCGCGGCAAAAATATATCGCTCAAGGACTCTGAAACCGGTCTTGGCTTTCGTTCTATGTCGGGCGGTCCGTGTCTTAATCTTCACGATGTTGATGGTGTGCGCGAAGGTATAGAGGCAATTCTTGATCGTGAGTTTATCGGTGTTGCAACCCACGAACAGTACTATTATGACGATTACTATATGTATCAACCCGATTACGAAGAAAAAATCCGCGTATTTTCAAAAATCCTTCGTGACAACGGCTACCGCTTTGTAACAGGCGACGAGCTTAAATAAATTATGAAAAAAACACTTTTAGATTCAAAAAAAAATCAATATAGAGCAAATCTGCATTGTCATACAACGCTGTCTGACGGTGCGTATACTCCCGAAGAAATTAAACAAGCCTATAAGGAACACGGCTACAGTGTGGTTGCATTTACCGACCACGATATTATGCTGCCACACCACGACCTCACTGATGATGAATTTGTGGCACTTACAGGCTTTGAAACGGAGATAAACGAAATCGTAGGCGGACTTAAGCCTACCGACGACGCACCGTTCAGACTGCAAAAGTGCTGCCATATCTGTATGATAGCGCTTGATAAAAACAACGATGTTCAGCCGCTTTTTAACCCCGACGAATATTTTGTAGGTCATTCGGGCGAACATAAACATCTTGTAAAATATGACAAAACAAAACCGCTTTATGTGCGTAAATACAGTGAAATTGAAAATTATATGAAAGATGGACGCGATTGCGGCTTTTTTGTAACCTATAACCATCCCACGTGGTCGATGCAGGACTATAGTGACTATATGACTTATGACAGTATGCATGCTATGGAAATTTCCAACACAGGCTGTATTGTGGGAGGCTATAACGACTATAACCCCCGTGTTTACGACGATATGTTGCGTGGCGGAAAAAAGCTTTTTGCAATAGGCGCTGACGATACCCATAATGCTAAGGATATGTTTGGCGGCTACGTTCAGATTTTATCTGATAAACTCGATTATAATTCAATCACTAACGCGCTTGTAAACGGAGATTTTTATTCTGTAACCGGTGATGGTGGACCCGAGATATACGAACTTTCTATCTGTGAACTAGAGGTCAATATCAAATGTTCCCCCTGTGTAAAGATAGATGTTACATCAGGTATCCGCCGTGCGTGTTGCCAAAAGGGAGATTTGCTTACTGAGGCTACTTTTGAAATTCACCCCGAGAGTGTTTATTTCAGAATTACACTTACTGATGAAAAAGGACGCAAAACCGATACAAACGCATACTTTTTATAAAAAACAAAAATGCTGTGATTATCACAGCATTTTTTTAAATTGTAACGGACTTTTTCCTGTATGCTCTTTAAATACACGGCAGAAATATGACACGCTCGAAAAACCGCATCTGTCACTGATATCTCCCACCGGCATATCGGTTTTTGTCAAAAACTCGGTTGCCTGAACAATTCGTGTTTTAAGCAGGTATTCCATAAATGTCTGCCCCGTCTGTTCTTTAAACTTTCGGCAAAAGTGGTATTTACTCATATGCACCGCCTCACACACATCGTCAATCGATATATTATCGTGAAAATGTGTGTTGATGTAACCCATAACGGTCAGTGCAAAGTTTTGTGACGGTGTGCTGTCTTTAGTGGCGTATCGGCTTATAAAATTCAAAAGTTGTAAAACACTCAAAAGCCGTGTTGCGTAATCACCGCTGTCATTCAGTTTCAAAAATGACGATTCAACTTCATTTTGCACATCAGCGGGTATTTTTGCAAAAACCGCCGTTGTCTTTGCGATGTTATCGATTTTTAAAATATCGCACCCCGACTTTAAAATATTATCATTAAAAAATACCTTGTGACGTGCATAATTATTTGGGTCACTCGGCAGTGTATAGTGTTGACAGTTGCCGTCAACAAAACACAGCACTCCTTTTTTTATTTCAAAAACGCTGTCGGCAAATACAATGCTCCCACGTCCCTCTTTTATGTAAATTATCATATTTGCGCCTGTTGTGTGCCACGTTTTATAAAGACTGTCGCGTCCTGTTTGATTGTAAATTACATTAATATCCATAGATTCATAATACAGCAATGTGAGTAAAAAAACAAGCAATATTTTAATATTATTTTGCAAAAAATTTAACTATAATTAGTTTACTATTAATATTTAAGGAGAATTTTAAAATGGATAAACAAAAATTCGGCGGAATTTATACCGCGCTTTTAACCCCATTTGACAAAGATAATAAAATCAACGAAAAAGAACTTGAAAAACTCGTAAAGTTCAACCTCAAAAACGGTGTTTCGGGCTTTTATGTAACAGGCTCAACAGCCGAAGTTTTTATGCTTTCAAAAGAAGAACGTAAACAGGTTATGGAGATTGTAAAAGATGCATCGGACGGTAAGGCAACACTTATCGCTCACATCGGTACACTCAACGTAAACGAAGCTGCAGAACTCGGCAAATACGCAAAAGACTTGGGTTATGACGCTGTTTCATCGGTAGCTCCCTACTACTTCAAGTTTTCTTCAAACGAAATCCGCGATTATTATAACTATCTTGCTGACGAGTCGGGTCTTCCTATGCTTGTTTACCACATTCCTGTTTTCTCGGGCGTTAATATGGGTGCAAGTGACCTTGCGGAATACCTTCGCGATGACCGTTTCCTCGGTATTAAATATACTTCAAACGATTTCTTTACACTCGAGCAGTGCAAGACCAACTTCCCTGATAAAATCGTTTATAACGGCTATGACGAAATGTGCCTTTGCGGTCTTATGATGGGTGCTGACGGTGCAATCGGTTCAACCTATAACTTTATGGCTGACAAGTTTGTAAAAATCCAAAAACTCTTTAACGAGGGCGATATCAAGGGCGCACAGGCAATCCAAAAAGAAGCAAACCGCATAATCACAATTCTCTGTCAGGTTGGTGTAATGGCGGGTGAAAAAGAGGTTCTCAATCAGCTTGGCTTTGAACTCGGCAACTGCCGTAAGCCTTTCGGTCTTTTAACTGATGAACAAAAAGCTCTTATCGCAAAAGAGATCGTTCCTTTTGTTACTGCTGAGTTATGATTTTAGAAAAAATTAACACCGAATACTATATGTGCCGTATCCCCGGTATTATAGCAACAAGTAAAAAAACACTTATATGCTATTATGAATGCCGAAGTGAGTATTCGGACTGGGCGAAGATCGACTTAAAGGTTATCCGCTCGACTGACGGCGGAAAAACCTTTGAAAAGGTACACCTTGTAAAAGGAGAGGGTAACACTCTCAACAATCCGATGATGGTTGAAAAGGATGGCGTAATACACTTTTTATACCTCAAAAACTATCACGATCTTTATTACTGCATCTCTACTGATGACGGCAAAACTTTCAGTGAGCCTAAGGATATCACCGGTGCACTTACAGAAGGCGGTTTCTTTTATAATGCCGCCGCAATCGGCCCCGGCCACGCTATTGTGCATAACGACAGAATCTTGATGCCTATCTGGTTTGCATATAACAGAGAAGATCCGTCTGCTCACGGTCCGTCATTTATAGCAACACTCTATTCCGACGATGACGGTAAATCGTGGCATTTGGGTGAGCGCATCGGTCAGGACTTTTTCTTAAATCCAAGTGAATGCGCACTTGCATCTGTTGGTGATGAGGTTATAATTTCTGTACGTAACGGCAATGCCTGTCGTCTGCGCGGTATCGCAAAGAGCAAAACAGGTATTGACGGTTGGAAAAATATTACTTTTGCGGGAAATCTTCCCGACCCCGAGTGTATGGGAAGTATGGATACCGATGGTGATACAATCTACCACATAAACTGTGCTTTCCAAAACAGAACGCTTTCTCACCGCGGTCGAATCAACTTAACCGTTAAAGCGTCAGATGATAATTTTAAAACATTTAAATCTGTGCTTGTTGACGAAAAGGGTGGATATTCAGATATTGCAGTGGTTGACGATAAGATGCACGTAATCTATGAACGTGACTTTAAAGACTCCGAAAATTATGCGCTTATTTTCACAACGTTAAAAAAAGTATAGCTTTTGCTATACTTTTTTGTTTTTTTGTG
>JAZKZG010000121.1:0-2934 GCA_045612565.1 Eubacteriales bacterium | reverse complement strand
GCTTGGCCTCCGACTTAATCCTCGGCAGGAATACCAAGCAAAGCACCCAACTTTTGAACAAACTGGATAACCTGATATTCAAAATCGTCTGCTTCTTCGTCCATAGGCTGATATGCCGCTTCAATGTGGTCATTTGTCGAGCCTGCTGACACTATATGCACATCAAACGCGCCAAATCCCTCATAAATCTGCTTGCGGATGCTGTCAAGAAATACCTGTCTGCTCTGATACGGTACTTCCTGTCTGTATGGCTTAATTTCGCCATTATCTGAGCCGTCCATTTCGGCAACCTTAAACCATTTCAGCCTGCGGAAGAACTTTGTCAAATCATCCTGTGTCATACCGCCGTAATTCTGCAATATCCAAAAAATTTCCTGCATTTCGTTCAAATCATCAGCAAAACCGCTGTTGACAACATCGTAAGCGTCAATAAGCGAACGCAGACCGACAAGAGTTGATTGCTTTAAGTTATTGCCCCAAAACGGAATAATCGGCAATGCTGAATAGTTGTGTTCATCAGCAACGCTTGCGCCCTCGGCTTCGGTGTAACGCATAGTCACGATATAGTTTGACTTTTCCTTGACCGTACTCCATTTGGCACCATCAAGTTTGAAATCAGTATAGCCGTCAGCTTCGTACAGCGTGAAGAACGTCGGCTTTGCACTGTCAACCTGCCAAAAGCGGATGCCTGCCATAAGTACGCCTGTTTCTTCGCACCAAAGCGGACAAAATTCGGTTGCTTCAAACACGTTCAACGTACCGTTCCAAAAACCGAATGTAACGCCGTGAATAAGTGCGTTGTAGCCTGCCTTTTTCATCTGCGTGTCAAAATCTGCACCCAGTTTGTCCTTAACCGTGTCAACAGGAAATGTCAGACCGTTTCCAAGCAGGTAAGTGTTACGCTGTGTGTTAAGTCTGTGGAAGAAATTGCTTGAAATTTCACTCTTAATGTCAGCCGTAACCATACCGCCGTATGTCTGCTGTGACATTTGACTTTTGAGTGCGTTAATCTGCTTCAGCGTGGGGTTCTGCTGCTTGTCGTAAAGGTCAGCAGCAACAGCGTTTTTGTAAATTGTGCCGCTTTTCCAATCGTTCACAGCGTTTGTAATTGCCACCTTGTAGCCGTTTTTGTTTCTGTCCTCAATAAAATCCTGATATGTAACCATTTGTACCTCCTGTTAAAAAAAGAATGAGTCGCTTTCGCTTTTTCTGCGCTTTGGCAAATATTCATAAACTCCTGTTGTTGCATCCTGTGCATCATCGTGAGCATTTTTGCCTATGCGTTGATACCTTGTCATATCTCGCCAGTATTCCCGCCATTTATTTTCCCAGCCAACAGGGAATAAAACGTTGTTCATTACTCCTGTTGAGCCTGTCAAAATACGGCTGTTTTTGTTGTTTGTCTGCGTAAAGGTTATAAAATGCGTGATTCTGTTTTCGTACTTTTCCTGCGCAATTCTTTGAACGTTTCGGGCAAATCCTCGACCACCGTTGTTGCTTTCAATCCTCGCACGGTTTACTTTGTATTCGGTGTGAGCCTTTGCAACCATATCCTCTGTAACTTCCATTCCTTCTTGCGTATAGATTACATCAAGCACATAAGCCTTGCAATCGTATACCGCATAAATAATCGAGCAAAGGAAGTCCGAGCCTGTGTCTGCCGTATCGGTGTAACTGTCTATACTTTCAATGTTTTTTGGTAGTTCTTCGTAAGTCTGCAGGCTTGTATATAACCGTCCTTCAAGGTCAATCGGTGTCTGATTGTAGTTTGCTTCGACAATATCTCTCCCGGTATCGCCGTTGAGAATATCCTCGTAATGCTCCCTCGTCAAAATGTCCTCACAAAGCATTTTCACGCCGTCAAATGCCTTGTAGCATATAAGCCGATACGGCTTCTTTTGTCGGTCAAGTGTCTGCATCACTCGCCCCGCCAAATCATCACTCGACCACCTTGTCATAACAATTATAACCTTGCGTTTGCCCTCGCGTCTTGAAAGCATCGTGTCAGTAAACCAAGTGAAATGCTGTTCTTTAATGCTGTCATTTCGTGCTTCGTATTCGTTTTTGATAAGGTCATCAATTAGCATAAGGTCAGCACCAAAGCCTGTTGCCGTACCTGTCGGGGAAGTTGCAAGGTAGCTGTTTGTGTCATTACCCTCCAAACCCCAAAGGTTAGCAGCACCGTCACCACGTTTTACCCTTGTATTCGGAAAAATATCGCTGTAAACAAGTTTGTCACCTGCAGAACGTTCCTGAATTTTGTTTCGGACACCTTTTGAAAATACCGTTGACAAAGTTTCGTTGTATGAGCCTGTTATAACCTTGTCTTTTGGATATTTACCAAGTACCCATTGAACAAAAAGCGTTGCCGTTCTTGATTTGCCGTGTCTTGGCGGCTCGTTGTCAATCAGATATTCTTCGTCGCTTTCATAAAACTCCTGATACGCTTTGCATTTGTCTTTGAGAAACTGTCTGCTGTCAAGATAAAAGTCAGGCGCAAGCAATTTGCAATACTCCCAAAAGTCCCGCCTTGCAAGTTCGCACCGTAGTACATCCCTATACTTCATCGTCAAGCATCGCCTTTATTTCTTCCGTTGTAAATCTGCTCATATCAACAACCGTCTGCTTTGTTTCGACCTTGTCAACAGGCTTTTCGCCAACAGTATCACGAAGAACCTCAAAAGCCTTTACATCGCCGCCCATAGCTTTTTCAATAAGGGCAACAGCAACGGATTCCTGTGTGTTTCCGTTTTCAAGCAGAATTTCAAGCTGTTCACGCAGGCTTTTTCGTCTGCGTTTAGCTTCTCCGCTTGCAATACCGCCCTTTCGTCCATTTCTAGCAGCCGCTTCACGGTCTTGGTCGCTTGTGAAACTAACTAAATTCTGTGGATTTGCCGCCATACAATCACTCCCTCAACATAAATTCGTTCAATG
>JAZKZG010000120.1:0-4178 GCA_045612565.1 Eubacteriales bacterium | reverse complement strand
AGACCGTTGCTGCCTCTTGTTGTGGATGACTCGCCGCTTTTAAGTGCAGAATAGAAATACGCTGATATACTGCTCGTGTTGTTTGCAACGCTTTGCGCAGTAACCTTGTACTCAACCCAAACATCAAAGCGGTCATCGTTTTTGCCGGAGCTTATACCGTTCAGAATGGTGTATCCACTATTGACCAATTTTGTTCTGTTCGATGTAGCCATTATTCACCCTCCTGATCTTCAATGTTATAACCTACCCACTTGAATGCAAGACCTGTATTAGGCGCGGCGGTCATAAGGTATCCACCGATGCGAAGAGACTCAACGATTTCCCCTCGCGTAATGTAGAACTGCTGATTGCTGATGTAAGCAACTTCATTACCTTCTTCCTGCCCAGACATACCGAAAAAAGAAAGCTTTTTCGGAGTGAATCGCGCCATACCGTTATAGACGATTTCTCCGTTGTTGTCGGTTATCTGACCGACCTCGATGCCGTATACAGGAGTTCCGTTTGATTCGGTATAGAGAATACCTGTCTTAACATAGGCGTTCGTCTTGATCAGCGTTACAGAATCCTCACCGTCCTTGAAAACACCCTCAAGTTTCTGAACATTACCGAATATTTGTCGGATACCTTCGGATGTCTCTACTATGTCCTGTGCCGTGGTCTGTTCATACGAACCGATATTTTCAGCTACAGCCTTATATTCACCAACGAGCGTCCGCGTAATCTCGTCATAGAATGCGTTGACGATCTCAGCAGACTTGATGACATAGGCTTTCAGCTCGTTGAAGTTGTTTATTTTATCTTTGGACTCGCTGCTCACAGAGGATGCCTTCGGTTTCTCTGCTACAAAAGCCTGAGCAGATCCTGCGGTTTCCAATGTATTCAATGCCCAGTTGAGCTGAGGTGCAAGCTGATACAAGTAACTGCGAATCTGCTGCAGCTGTTCGGTGTCTGTCGAGCCGTTGATGTTTGGATGTCTAATGTCGAAGCTCATCTTGTATGATCACTCCCCTGTTCGATGGTCTTGGCGATGGAATAGATCTTGAACTCACCCTTGCCTTCGATGCGAACCTTGAAATGGTCGCAGCGTCTCGGTCGGATCGGCACTTCAAAGCTTCTGAGAGTGTGTGCCTCCATGTCGAAGAGGTGAACCCAATTGCCTGTAGAGTCGTAGGAAATGGAGAAGGATGCATTCGCGTTGTTCGCGAGAGACATTCGGATCACAAGCCTGCTAATGTACTTCTGATCGGGCATCGTTGTCCCGATGTCACCTGTTTCCACCATCCATTCGACAGAATCTTCCACAGGCTGACCGCCGCCAGTTATCGTCATAATCTGTTCGGTTTCAGCATCGATGTAGTACATCTCGCCTCGGCAGGAGCAGAATGCAATCGGTCTCACGTTGTCTTCTTTATGCCACATACCCTTCTGCGTGTCGTATACGAAGAGGTGGTGTTTTTCCTCTTCATCCTTAACGGATTCATCCTTAACGGAAATGTAATATTTGTTGTCGTGCGCACCGCCCACCGCATCGGAGTATTTGTTTTCGCCGAGCGGCTTCGATATATCCGCAGGCAGAGAGCCGTCAAAGGCACATACACCGTTCGTAGACTTGTAGTAGAGGATTTCGTTCACGATTGCAAGAGACCTGTCACAGCCGCGCTGAACACCTCTACAGGAGGTTGTCTGAATCTGATAGTTTGAAGGGTAGTTGCCATACACCTTGTGCATACAGTTTTCTTTGAAGAAGACGGGGAAACCGAAGTGCGAGATCGCACCCGTGAACTGTCCGTCCGTACCAACAGATGCCACATAGCTGTCTGTGGATACGCCCATAAAGCAGTTCCAATTCTTGAAGTCACCGAGCTTGGATGCGTAGATCTCGTTCACGACATCCCCGTTTTCCGCTGTGCCGTAACGACATCCCCAGAGCCTGTTCTCAGACTCAACAACGAAGTCCATAGTCGGCATCGTGCGAGTGATCGTCACCTTGTTTTTGAGCGTTCTCGTTCTGTCAAGCATACCGACAATGACAATATAGTTGTCTGCCTTTGCCCAGATAACGAAAGAGCCATCAATTGCAGCGATGTCCTTGTCTTCAATAATGATCGGATTGCCGTCATTGTCCACAGATCCGTCCGTGAGGTTGCCATCATTCAAGCCTGAGATTGTAACACCGTCATACTCTTCGAACTGTTTACCAATACCCTCGGATGTGATCTTGATATATGTCGAGCCTACCGACACCCACATACCGCTTGACTTAGACCAACACTTCAGGCTGTGCGGAACAGAGGATGTGTCGATCCAATACTGCATATTGTCAGGCTCTTCAGGTGCTGTATCGCTTGTGATCGCGCCATATGTAACGCCATCAAGCATACACAGTTCGAATGTCACGTTGCTTGTTGTTTCGAAGGTTTCTTCAATCCGACCGAAATCCTTAAAATCCGCCGTGTTGAAGTACACTTTATCGGGAAGGATAATGACATACGCACCCATCGACACAAGCTGCTTGGGATAAGCCTTTTCACTTGTGTCAATGTAGCCGCTGAGATCGTTGCCCTTACCGTTGACATAGAAGTGTGTTCCGCTAAGATAGCACAGAGAGTCTTTTGCGATGATCGCCTGAGCTGTCGGAACTGTTGTGGTCGTTTCGCCTGTTTCCTCGTTCGTTGCGGTCAGAGCGTATACACCGCGCTTGCCTCTCGGAGCGAGAACAGGATAAAGCTCCGAAGACATATTCTGCATATCGTAAAACTCACCATCTTTGATTCTCGGATTATGGTTGTAACCACCGAACACATCCACCACATCCCTTGTGGTCTTGAGTGCTTTAAGTGTTGGAAGATACATTGTGATACCCCCTTATCAGAAGCACTTGAACTGTTTGCCTTTCGGCATATGGTTTCGCGTGTACCAATTCTGAAAAGCAGAATAGATTGTGTTGAACGCTACCTTGCTGTTGTTGTACTTGTCGTATTCTGCGTTCGTATAGTCGATCTGAGACTCAAACCATTTTATGTACAGGTCATCGTAGGGAGCAGGTACGAGCAGCTCAGTTGCCTCCATATCCGCTTTGGTCATATCCTCATCGTAGCCATCAAAGACTACGTCTTCTCCACCTTCATGCGTGTCAATGATCTCCTGCTTGATGATACCGTCAATGATGGAGAGCCACTTGATCTTCTCAGACTGCGTGTAGGTGTTGAATTTAAGTGCATCAATCTGCTTGATCGCTTCGTGTATTGTCATTTTTTCTCCTTAATTCAAGTAAAGGGAGCATAATGCCCCCTTGTACCAATGTCTTTTGTTATGCAAGCTCGTCTGCCTTAACCTTCTCGGATGCTTTTTCCTCGAATGCGTATGCAACTGCGAGCATTTTTTCCCTGTTTTCAAGAATCTCATATACACCTTCGGGAACTTCTACTTCCTCGCCGCGCTTGATGAGATAGCTTTTGCCGTTGATTGCTACATATACGTCTTCCTTCTCATATCTTGTGAGAGGGAGTTTGATCTTTACTGTTTTAGGCTTTGCAGCCTTTACTTCTGCCATATTGTCCTCCTTGTTTTAGGAGGGAGAGGATTGCTCCTCCCCCTTTAACTTTTTAGTTAGCCTTTACATCAAAGTCAGACTTGGACTCTACTCTGAGCAGGTAAGCAGGAACGAGGATTTCTGCTGTCTTCATAGCCTTCCAACCTACAGAAGATCTCTGATCAAGAGGATCTGCTGTGCCGCCGCTGCCGAGCTGCTTGATGATTGTCTTAAGACCGCCACCTTCTACTTCTGTTACACCGTATGCATTCGCACCCATAAAGAGTGTGGAGTATACACCGCCTTCGAATACCTTGGCTTCGGACGATTCCACAAAGCGTACAGATGCAATCTTACCGATTTCGCCTTCGAACAGTCTTTCGGATGCGCCATACTTTGTGATGTCGATGAAAGCAGGATCGGACATAAGGTCGTGAGCAGCATAGGGATGGATGATTGCAACGTAGCTGCCATCGATCTTGGGAGCGTTTACACCCTTAAGGATTGCTGCTGCCTTTCTTACTGCCGCAACGTTCAGTTTGCAAGTAGCATCGAGAGCGGAACGGGAAGCAACCGCTGTGCCATCACCCTTGGGGCAGTACATAACGTTTGTGCCGGAGTTCAGGATGTTTCTTGTAATTGTGTC
>JAZKZG010000119.1:0-48418 GCA_045612565.1 Eubacteriales bacterium | reverse complement strand
TAATACAATGTGCTATGGTATTCATACTGATCTAAAATTGTATCACTAATGGCAGTTGTTCCAATTGCCATAGTAGGCACAAGACCAATAAGCAACGCTACTACAAGTATAACGCTTAAAATTCGTTTTTTCATATTTTTAAAATCTCCTTTTGAGTTGTTTTAAAATTATAAAAAGTATATTTATTCATTTATTGTATATTTTAATACACAATTTGTCAACAAATATCAGCAATAGCAAAAGGGAACGGATTTTCCGTTCCCTTATTTACACATTTTACGAAGTTTTAAGTATACGAATACTGCAACCAGCGGGAATATCATTCCAACCAGCATTCCGATTTTAAGCCCGAGCTGATCGGGAGTGAGGCTGAGCGTATCAGCAACGTCTATGAGCGTTTTATTCTTTATTGAAAAATCGGTCACGATGCCAACAAGCTGAGGCGCAACCGCGGCACCCGAGTCACCCGCCGCCGCCATTAATGCAAACACCACTACTCCGCCCGATTGAAATCGTTCTGCAGCAATCGACAAAGTCCCCGGCCACATAAGTGACACACAAAAACCTGTGAGTGCACACGCAACGAGCCCGATTACTTTAACGGATGAAAGCGCCGCCACAAGATAGCAAATCGCAGCACTGACACTGCCCCAAAGCAACACGCGCATCAGGTTTTTGCCGAACTTTGCATAAAGTGTGCGTCCCATTCCAAGTGCAACGCCAAACATCGCAACACCCAGTACATCACCCCACACCTTATTGATGCCGAGTACGTTTTCGATATAAGTCGATGCCCATTGCGACATCGCAAGTTCTGAAGCACCGCCGAGGAATATTGCAAAAGCGCACAGCCACAAAACAGGGCTTTTCACAAGCGACGATATACCCGTGCCTTTTTCGTGCGACTCCACACAGGTGATGTCTGTACGGCAAAAGAGGATTGTTGACAAAACAGGTACTATCATAAACGCAAGTACTATAAAGTACCAGTTATTCGTACCGATAAGTGTTAAAAAGATTGTTGACAGCACCACGATCACAGCACAACCCCACGCAAAAACCGAGTGCAGTCCGCTCATCTGTCTTTCGGGGTCATCTGACGGAATCGACGCGATAATAGGGCTAATAAGCACCTCAGCAAGACCGCAGGCTGCCGAAAAAATCACCGTACCGACAGCAAGACCGAGGTAAGCGTATTTTGGTGCAAAAAACGGCACCGCAACAAAAATCGAGAATCCTATGATTGACAGAATGGGCATAGTGCGAACCGTTTTTGTGATATTAAACTTATGTGAAAAAAACGAGAACACAAGGTCAATACCCAGTTGCGTCGCAAAATTTATAACAACGAGCAATCCGAGCAACGAATAGGATATACCGTACATATTACGGAATGTTAAAAACAAAAGCGGCGGAAGACTGCTGACAAACGACATTGTAATACTGGTTGTATAGCAGGCGGCTTTTAACAGTTTATAATTAAATCTCATATATCAAGACCTCTAATCAAAATTAATATATTTATAGCATAATTGAGTGTTTTTTGCAAGTAAAATATTGACACAATTTTATATGAAATGATATAATCACTTTCAAGAGGTGATTATAATGAATTTAACTGAAATAAAAGAACTTTTTACCGATGAACTGATCAACTCCTGCATTCCATTCTGGCTCAAGAACGGCATTGATACCGAGTTCGGCGGAATCATCAACTGTCTTGACCGCGAGGGCAAGGTTTATTCATCCGACAAAAGCGTGTGGATGCAGGGCAGATGCGGATGGATGTTTTCTTATTTATACAATAACATAAAAAAAGATAAAAAGTATCTTGAGATTGCAAAAAGTTGTATCGACTTTGCAAAAACACACTGCATTGACACTGACGGCAGAATGTTCTTTACCGTAACACGCGACGGCAAACCATTGCGTAAACGCCGTTACTGGTTTTCGGAAACATTCTATATTATTGCAAACGCAGAGTACTACATTGCAACAGGTGACAAGGCTTATCTTGACGAAGCGGTAAAATACTTTGATTTCATTTATGATATCTATAAAAATCCCGCAAACGACCCCTTTAAAATAACACCCAAGGGCTATGCATCAACACGCGACACAAAATCACTTGCATGTCCTATGATAATGCTTAATGTAACCGCAGTTATACGCAATGCCGACACTGACAGAGCGGAGCTTTACAACAAAATCTCAAAAGAACTTGTTGATGATATCAAGGCTTTCCACAACTATGATCTAAATGCCACGTTTGAGGCAATCGGCGCTGACGGTTCGTTTATTTTGGAGTCGCAGTCAACAAGGGTTATAAACCCCGGTCACGACATCGAGTGTTCGTGGTTTTTGCTTGAGGAGGCAAAGCGAACAAACGACAGCGAACTTATGGAGTTTGCAAAACTTGTGTTTGACAAGGCTTATGAGCGCGGATATGACAAAGAGTACGGCGGTATTGTGTACTTTAAAGATGTACTCGGCACACCTGTTGAGGCGTATGAGCACGATATGAAACTGTGGTGGGTACACAACGAAACGATTATTGCTGCACTTATGTTTTATAAAGAAACGGGTGAGCAAAAATACAAGGATATCCTTGACGAGATTACCGAGTATGCTTTTTCACACTTTTCTGACCGTGAGTTTGGTGAATGGTACGGCTATCTCCGCCGTGACGGAAAACCAACCGAGCCTGCCTGTAAGGGTCACACCTACAAAGGTCCGTTCCACGTTATGCGTATGCTCTCAAAATGTATAACAATGATTGAGGATTAAACATGTATTACGACGAACGACTCATTTTTGCATCAAATGAACAATCAAAATACCGAATTCCGAGTGTGATTGCTACATCTGACGGAGGATTTTTGGCATTTTGCAACGATAGACGCGGCACACTTAATGATCACGCAAACGAGGCAGACATCGTTATGGCAAAAAAAGATACAGGTTGTACCGAGTGGAGTGAGGTACGATCGATTGCGCACGAAAAAGCGCACTCGCTTTATATAGGCTGTGCAGTGTATGATGAAATTACCAAAACCGCATTTTGCCATCTAAGATGCAAATACATAACAACCGACGAATTTGGTAACGAGGTTGAGGCATTAAAACTTGACAACGAACCTACAATTAAAGAGGGAGACCATCTGCTCATATCGCGCGACGAAGGAAAAACGTGGGCAATTGAACCGCTTAATATCACACCTATAAAATTTAAGCATATTGATGGCAAAGAATATGATTTTGTCGGCTTTACACATGGCGGTGCACACGGTATACAATTAAAAAGCGGTAGACTGCTCTGTCCATCACGCGAGAGCGCGGGTGAGTACACCGACTGGGACGATATACCAAATCACGTATACAATAATTCTGTCTACAGCGACGACCACGGAAAAACGTGGAAAGTGGGTCTACCCGTTCAACTCGGTACTGCCGAGGGTACGCTAATTGAGTGTGCCGACGGGTCTATACTCTACAACTCTCGCGCATATTTCCGCGACGGCAAACGATATATCGCAAAAAGTTACGACGGCGGTGAAACGTTTACCGATTTTGGAGTAGCCGAGGGACTATGCGAAGAAACACGAATGGGTTGCAACGCATCGTTTTTACGTGTGCCGAAAGAAAAACTCAGGGATGCAGATCTTTTGCCGGAAGGGTCTGACAGCATCGTGATTTTTGTAAATCCCAGAAGTAACGAAAGACGCAGAATGACTGCGTGTGTCAGTTTTGATAACGGAAAGACATTTACCGAAAGCAAAGTGTTCTGGCACGGAAGATGTGCTTATTCAAGCCTTGATTTTAACACAAAATCACAGATGTTTTGTCTACTTTATGAAAAAGGAACAGAGCAGAATAAATATGAAAAAGGTATTGCCGCAGTTGAATTCGACCTTGACTGGCTTTTGTCGTAAGGACATACCTATGAGTGAACTCCCAAAATAAAAATTGTGGCAAAAATCTTATTACAACCACGTAATAAGAAATGAGCAGAATTATATTGAAACCGTAAACTATATAAATAACAATTAAAATATAAAGCCCCGACAGAAATATATTCTGTCGGGGAATTTTTTAGGTAAGTTTAGTCTTCTATTGCGGCTTTACGGGCCATTATATCGTAGAGGCGTTTTTGGTCAAACTTGAGTTTGCGGTCATAGGTAAATATACCGTTTTGCTCCTGTTCAACATCGGTGAGCTGTGTATAGCAAAGACCGAACATCTTATCGTTATCAAGAAGTGCATCTGTAAGACCCTTGTATCTTTCATAAAATTCTTCGATTGTCTTGGGTCCCACGCCATAACCCCAACCATTACCGTTGAGGTCCCAAGCGATACCGCCGTACTCGCTGACAAAAGTTGCCTCGCCCTTATACTCTTCAAACTTAGCCTTGCGCTCGTTAAGTGTATCGTAAAGATAACCCTCAGTCATAAGTCTGTCGTAGTTTGCCTTAAAGGTTTCGGGGTTCTGATTATAATCGTGAACACAGAAAATATCTGTTTTTACGTGATAACCGCCGCTTGTGTCGATACAGGGACGGGTTGAATCCATTGCCTTTGTAACGTCATAAACCATCTGGATACTTGCATCAAATTGCTTACGACCTTTATGGAACCATGTTTCGTTATGCGGACACCAGCCTATGATTGCGGGATGGTTAAAGTCACGGTTAACTTCTTCAATCCACTCGGGCAAAATGGAATAAACGTTTTCGTCATATGAATGGTCAAGACCCCAATCGGGATACTCACCCCAAACTATGTAACCAAGGCGGTCTGCGTGATACAAAAAGCGTTCTTCAAAAATCTTTTCGTGAAGTCTTGCACCGTTAAAGCCGACAGCCATTGACATTTTTATATCGTTTTCGAGTGCCTCGTCTGTTGGCGCGGTATAGATTCCGTCGGGATAAAAGCCCTGATCGAGTACAAGGCGCTGGAACACCGATTTTTCATTAATAAGGAATTTCATTCCGTCAAGGCGCACCTGACGAAGACCGAAGTAACTATTTACACTGTCGTCGCCAAAGGTGAAGTTAACGTCGTAAAGTCTGCCGTTGCCCACTTCCCAAAGGTATTCTTTATTAAGTTTAACATTAAAAGAAATTACGCCCGAGGCAGATTTTGCGTTATAGTTACCCATAGCCTCACCGTCAAAGGTGATATCGCAGTTAAAGTCAGCTGTGCCGCAAAGTTTTGCTTCAACAGTTACGCTTGTATCTGCGATATTGGGATAAAACTTAACCGAGTCAACGTATGTTTTGGGCATAAACTCAAGCCATACAGTCTGCCAGATACCTGTTGTTCTTGTATAAAAACAGCCGTATGACTCATATTTGTCTGACTGTTTACCCGACGGAATAAGACGGTCGCGTGTGTCGTCCTCGGCATATACTGCGATTTCGTTTTCGCCGACAACAAGTGCATCGGTTATATCAAACGAGAATGAAACATAACCGCCCTTGTGTGTTCCGATCTCTTTACCATTGACAAAAGCAGTACATTTATAGTCAACCGCACCGAAGTGCAAAACGGTTCTGCCTGAAAGTTCGTTGAGTGTTACGATTTTTTTGTACCATACACCGTACATAAAATCAGTGTCGGCAAGACCCGAAAGTTTACTCTCGGGACAGAAAGGTACGATAATTTTATCTGTAAGCGCAACACCTTTTTCATAAATTTTACGTGCAATACCGCTCTTGGAATTGTCTTTTTCAAACTGCCACTCGCCATTTAAATTTAGCCAATTTTCTCTTACAAATTGCGGTTTTGGATGTTCAGGGCGTGGAATGTTCATATATTTTTCTCCTTTATGGTGAAATTTATGTTTTTTTCATTATATATCTAAAAATCCGCAAAAACAATATAAAAAACACGCGAAAAAATCGCATATATGCGCATTATAATGAGGCGTTGAAGATATCACACCTACAGTATTACCCCGCCGATTGCTTTTGGTGACCTAAAAGCAAAAGCAGGAACGAAATGTTCCTGCTTTTTATTATTTTACAAAAATGTTGCTCCAGGCATATTTGCCGTCTTTGTCCATTACCTGCACACGAGCCCATTTTTCAGTTTCTTTGAATTCGTACTCAAAGTGAGTAAGTTTTTCACCGCGAAGGGTGTGCCCTTTCTGATAAGAGTGGTTTGACTGTACACTTACAACCGAACAGGGACTGCAGTCAATTATAAGGGTATTACCCTCGCGTTTTACAAAAAGTTCAGGACCTTGTGATGCAAAGCAGTCACCGCGTCTTATCGCGTTGAGGATTGCATCCTGAGAAAGTTCGTCTGCTTTAACATATACAAATCCTTTTGTTTCGTCACTGCCATCGTAAAAATGCGCATCATCTGTTGCAAATATAGTATAGTATCTGCCGCTGTTTGCACTGACATCAATATAGTGGTCGGAATAAGCACGAAGGCTCTCGTGAGCCTCGGAGCAGGAATTGAAAATCTCACACGCAGTAAAACCTTCAAGCACTAACCCGTCGTTAACGCTGTTAAGCGACCAACAGGGGTGTGCAAGGACCGCGATACCACCGAGAGCGTTTATTGCATCAATTATATCCTGACGGCTGTTTTTTTGTTTGTCAAGATCGGGTTTTTCGCTCATACCGATACCGACGATATGCATAACACCGCCGTCTGTTGTGTCATAAAGACCTGTGTCATACTCACAGCCTGCAAGGATAAGCATACCCTCTATTTTGTCGGTTGCGTGGTATTTCCAGTGGTCAGTGAGCGCAACAGCATCGTAACCGCATGATTTATAGAGTCTTGCAATTTCCTCGGGCGAGAGTCTGCCGTCGGAGATTGTTGAGTGCTGATGAAGTGCTACTTTGTAATAGTTGTTTCCGTTATTTGATATCATTGTTCTTTTGTACCTTTACACCTTTAAAAATTAGTCTGCAGTAATCGGTTTCGTCACGATTGTAGGTTATCTTTACAACCTCTTTGTCGGGGTTGGGGTTATTCCATACAAGACCTGTAACAAGCATATCTCCGCCGTCATAGGTTTTACCCTCAAGTACAGGATCTGTGTACCAAGTGCCTACATAACCGTGGTGGCGGTACATCTGATGCGGCATAATCTGACCGTAGTGAGTATTCCACTTAAGAACTTCTGCGGCATAGCGTACAGCCTGTATTTCAGTTGTACCGTCAGCATAATGAACAGTATAGTTACCTACAGGTAAAAAGCTATACCAAGGTTTACGGTGTGCATTATATACGGTTGCATGTTCAAACACAAGTCTATTGCACTTTGCACCGATTTTTATTTCAAATTCGTCACAAACCTTTGCATCGGGGCAGAGTTCTTTAAGCGGTGAGGGAATGTCCTCTCCGCAATCAAGTTTATACTCTGCAATCGTCTCATAGCCCTGTCTTGAAATTGTGTGACGGATGCCGTCACGCTGTAATGGCTGGATATATTTTGCGATAAGATTTACATAAGTCGACTGATTTTCAGCAATATATCCGTCTTTGTTCCACAGCATTTCAGCAACAAGTGTGGCATCAAGGAACTTACCGTGGTCGGCAAACTTGCTCTCACAGACAGTAACCCATGGCGATGTCTGACCGCCTATCATACCCTCACGCGAAAGTCTCGACTTATATCTCGGGAAGTGTGACGAATAGAGATTACCAATACCAACCTTATAGCCGTGTTCCAGAAGTTCGGTTTCGATATCGTCTTCAACGTGGAAATACCAGGTGAAGTCGAGCATTATGATATCTTTGGGAAGTTTATCAACACAAGCCGCAGATTTAACTGAGTGGCGGCTGCGTGGATGGAGCATATCCGACCACATCATAACTTTATAACCTTTTTTGGTAATGTAATTATAAAGTTTTTTTACATCTTCCTCAAAGAGTTTTGCAGTATCTTTGCCCTCACAAACAGGACAGGTGCCGAGCTGGTATACCTCATCGTGTCCGATGTGCACATATTCTTTTGGCTGTACCACTTCAACAATCTCGTCAATAAGGTCGTACATAATCTCATACGACTTGGGGTTTGACGGGCAATAGCAATGGTCATAGAATCTATGCGGAGGCATATCCTCGTCACGCATATCTATTTTCTTTTGTTCTTTTTCAGGGTCTTTTTCTGCAATATCGGGATATGCATAAGTCAAAAACTGAACGTGACCGAGGCTCTGGATTTCGGGAACTATCTCAATGCCAAGATCTCTTGCCCATTTGACAAGTTGACGCACATCATCTTTTTCAAGGACAGTATGCTCACCAACCATACCGGAGTGTGGCATATCGGGCTGTTTGCCTGCCTTGGCATTTTCGATTGCTTCAAGCCACTTTTCTGTAATAATCGGATGGCTGTCAAAGCGCATACCGCCTGCAAATTCAAGGATTACAAAGTTATAACGAAGAGGAATGAGAACGTATGTAAAGAGGTCTTTTGTAAATTCAAAACGCGCCTTGGAGGGAAGACCAAGATGAAATCCGCGCATTGGAAAATCGGGTTTGTCATCAACAAGACCCTGATGTATACCGCGCTTGGTACTCATCTGCATAATTGTATCGGCACCGTACATAAGTGCAAGGCGAGATGCGGCGGTAACTATAATTTCGCTGTCGATTACCCTTACTGTATAGCGCTCACCCGCAAACTCGGGGTCATCTGTAAGTATAAATGTGACGGTTACACCTTTGTCACTCAGCGGTGTTTCATAGCGTTCTTTAAGTCTGTCATACAAGAACTGTGCAGCAGCGTGTTCGTCGTCGTTTGTATATTTAAAGTCTTTTATTTTGGTATATCCCTTAAAGGCTGCCTGTTTTTTGGGTGTTGGGAAAACAAGCGGTTTTGCATCGTCGAAACTACCAAGGATTTCTACATCACCAAGTGAAATTTCTTTAAGGTCACCACGGATACGCAGTGTTACCTTTTTGCCGATTGCGCCCACGTTTATTGTAATTTTACCTGTTGCTTCAAAGGGGTTATTGGCAACGTATTTACCCGAAGCCTTACCGTCAACTACCACCCAAACCTCAGCAATTGATTCCGAGATAATATCGGCGGTAACTGCACCGATAAAGCATTCGTTTTCGAGTTCAAAATTAACATCAAGCAGCGTGTCGTAAATTTTGTTCCATGCCCAGATATCACGACCGTCGAGTGAGTCGGTATTGGGCAACGGAACATTTACACCACCGTGTGTGTATTCTTTTTTTGTGATGTAATCGTTCAAAAGACCTATGTGCATCTAAAATTCCTCCAACATTTCGTTAAGTTTTGAATATATAAAATGCTGACTCGAATAAAGCGAAAACTTACCCGACAGCAAAAAGCTTATAGCAACCGCAATCGCATAGAATATTGCACCTTCCGAACCAAAAAGCTCGATTGCAAGAATTATTGTAGCAAGCGGACAGTTTGTAACAGAACAAAACATTGCGCAAAGACCGATTGCCGCCGACAGTGGCACGGGAAGTCCCACAACAACCGCTAAAAGACTTCCGAGGGTTGTACCGATAAACAAAGTAGGCACAATCTCTCCGCCCTTAAATCCTGCTGCAACGGTTACAACGGTAAACAGCATTTTTAATAAAAACGCCCACGTTTCAACGGTGCTGTGTTCAAAGACCGCCACGATTGTTTCCATTCCGCCACCGTTATACTTAAAACTGCCGACAATCGCAGTGAGTGCAATTATAATAACGGCACCGACAGTGGTTTTTATATAAGGATTTTTAAATGCCTTGTTAAAAAGGTGCGACGCTATATGCAGTGACGCACAAAACAGCATACTTACAAGCGCACCGATGATTGCAACAACCGACACGCGCCACATTATATCAAATGAAAATTCAGGAATTATACCTACATTAAATTTTTCTATCGGGGTGCCAAGGCTGGTTGACAGGCTGAATGCCACAACGCTTGAAACAAGTGCGGGAAACAGCGCTGCCGAGCAAAAATGACCTACATCCACCACCTCGAGTGCAAAAACACAAGCACCGAGTGGGGTGCCGAATACTGCCGAGAAAAGCGCACCCATACCGCTCATTGTGAGAATATGACGCGTTTTTTCGTCAAGACGGAACGTCTTGCACACAACCGACGAGATACTGCTGCCGAGTTGAAGTGCCGCGCCCTCTTTACCCGCAGACGCACCGCCGAGATGCGACATTACCGATGATATAAAGATTGCAGGTGCGAGTTTGAATGTAATTTTGTTTTCGTCGCGCACACTGTCAAACACCTGGTTTGTACCAAGACCTTCCACACGGCAGAGTTTGTATAAAATCACCGTCAATAAACCAAAAGGAATAAGCAAAAACAAAAACCAGCCGTTTTGTTCGCGGAGTGTTGTTACAACCGATATTGATTTTGAAAATGCCGCACCGACAAGTCCGCAAAGAATACCAATAGTTATACCGAGTACCGACCACTTTAAAAATGCCAAAATATAGTTTATTAAATTTTTAATTGTTTCTTTAATATTAATCATAACGTAATATTAACATATCTATTTATTTTTTTCAATTAAAAATAAATAAAATAGTATGCAAAAAAGGCATATATATCATTTGAAAATGAAAAACTATCTAATTTGTAGTTTGGTATTGACTTTTTCGGGAGATTTGTTATTATTTGCCTTGGAGGTGTTTTTTATGAACAATAAAAAGATGTTTGCAGTACTTATTCACTTGTGTAATCATATGTGGCCCGACTACTATTCAACAACCTGGGCAAATGCTTCACAAGAGGAAAAAAACGAAAACTATAACTCTTTAAAAATTGACTGGACGCTGTTTAAAGACTACATTGAATACATAAAGAGCGCGGGTGCCAACACTTTGCTTATTGACGTGGGCGATGCGATAAAGTACGAGCGTCACCCCGACCTTAACATTCGTGACGGACTTTCGAAGGACGAGTGCAAAAAATTGCTTGATTACATCCGTTCTAAAGGCTTGACTCCCCTGCCAAAGCTCAACTATTCGGGCGGTCACGATGCGTGGCTCAAGCACTATTCAAATATGATTGGTACTCAGGAATATTATCAGGTGTGCGCCGACTGCATTGACGAGGTGTGTGAGGTGTTTGGCAACCCCGAGTATTTCCACCTGGGTCTTGACGAGGAAGCATACGCCAATCAGCAACACATGGGTATTGCCACGATGCGAAAGGCTGACATTTACTGGCGCGACGCATACAAGTTGTTTGACCGCTGTGCGCACAATAATACGCGTCCGTGGATATGGTCGGACGATTACTGGTTCAGACCCAAAGAATTTTTAAAGTTTATGCCAAAAGAGGTACTGCAGTCAAACTGGTTCTATCACACCGATTTTGAAAAAGACGAAAACGGCAGATATAATCAGATCGGTTTTCAGACGTATATCGACCTTGACCGCGCAGGTTACGATCAGGTACCGACTGCGTCGACCTGGGCAAACGAGTATAGCATTGACGTTACGATGCGCCTTTGCAAAGAGGAACTGAGTCCCGACCTCTTTAAAGGCTTCATGAGTGCGCCGTGGAACTACATAACAAAAGACGGCTACAACCTTATGATGCACGAGGCGGTTAAATTCAAACGCGCAATGCAAAAGTACTTTCCCGAACAGGTAGGTGACGACAATGAATAAGATTTATGCATATACAATTCAGCTTGGCAACAATATGTGGTACGACAAGGAGGAAATCCCCCCTCAGCACCCGAAATATATTTACTCTCGTATCTCCTACCGCTCAAAGTTCAACAAAGACAAAGCTTGTTTTCGTTTGCTTGTTGACCACGCAAAAAACGAGGGCTTTAATACAATAATCGTTCATATGGGCGAGGGTTACCAATATAAATCACACCCCGAAATTGCACTCGAGGGCGCATGGACAGAGGACGAGTTAAGAGCGGAACTTGCACACATCCGCGAACTTGGTATGGAGCCTGTACCGATGCTTAATTTCTCGGCGGCGCACGATATGTGGCTTGGTAAATACGAGCGTATGGTTGGCACAGACACATATAAAAAAGTGTGTCTTGACCTTATAGACGAGGTGTGCAAACTGTTTGATAGCCCCAAGTATTTCCACATCGGTATGGATGAAGAAAACTATGAATCACAGACGTATCTCGACTTTGCAACGGTTAGAAACCGCATTGTTATGAAGCGCGATATCGCCGACTTTTTTGAAGTTATCCGCAAAAACGGCGTGACACCGTGGATGTTTTTTGACTTTTACAAGGTGTCAAAGGACGACTTTTTGGAGGTTGTCGGCACCGACGTACTGTTATCGGATGTGACAATAAGATACTCAGTCAACAAAAAGAACGTGCCTATCGAGTACGTCGAACTTATCGAAAAAGGCTACAAGGTAGTTCCGATGATAACACATCATTTCTGGCTTGATATCAAAGATCATGTAATACCATTTCTTAAACAGAAGATTGACAAAAACAGTGTTGCAGGTATTATCAATTTCCCGTTTTTGTTCTGTGAGGACGACAACAAGTACAAACTGATGTACGAAGCAACCAACACAATGAAAACAATCAAACAAAACAGCGAATATTTCAATTAATCATAATTCCAAAGTCTCCCTTTCGGGAGACTTTTTGTTTGTGCGAAGTAAGAAAACCACGCGACTATCGCGTGGTTTTCTTGTTTCGCACAATTAAAAACAGGTAGGAAAACCCACCTGTTTATAACACTGTAATAAACAACAAAAACATCAACGGTATCGTGATAACCGAGAGCGTATGTGAAATCATCGTCATTGACGCACCTGTTTTGGTATCGCCGCCATATGCTGCAGGGTATACGATTGTATTAAGACCGAGCGGTGTACCGAAGGCAATAAGCGCAAGTGTGAGAATCTGCTCACTTGTGCCTAGTGCCATAAGAACTGCAAGGATTGCCGCCGGAATGGCGATAAGCCGCACAAAGCTGGCAGCGTACACCTTTTTGTTTAAAATCAGTTCTTTAAGGCTATAGCCGCCAATAACAAAGCCCGCAAGTATCATCGCAACAGGACCCTGACAGCCGCCAGCACTGTCAAGTGCATTTATAATAAAGTCGGGTATGTACTGTTTTAAGTTTAAAAGACCGAATACGATACCTGAAAGTGTTGCAATAACCATCGGTGTCAACAGGCCTTTTTTGAGGTTGTGCCACAAACCCATACCCTTGTCCTTGGGGATTAAGATATAAAGACCATAGCTCGAACAGAGAATGCTGTAAACAAGGGTAATCAGCAGATATTTATAAAACATTTCCTCTCCGAAAACGCCGAGAATGATAAAGTTACCCATAAAACCCGAGTTGCTGAACGACATTGAGTATTTGTAGATACTGCGCTGATATTCGAGTTCGCTGTTGTTTGATTTTTTAATAAATATTCTTGACAGCAGGGGTGCAAGTAAAAGCACACATACAGTGATTACCGCACCGTAGAGTATAAGTGTCCAGTTTTGTTTAAAGCTATCCACCGTGCATCTTGTCATCTGTGTATAGAGATTGAGCGCGGGGGTGAGCAGATACGTTTCAAGCTTTGAAAGTGCAGTTCCTGTGTCGCTTGGCAGTATTTTTTTCTTTCGGAGAACAAAACCTGCCATAATAAGTGAGAACATCAAAAGCATTTGGCTTAGTGTTAAATTAAAAATCTGCATAATATTTCCCTACATAAAACAACCCAACTTTTTTAAAAGTCGGGTGTTTATTTTTTTACAATTTTGAAAATCCGTGGTAATTTACGAGTGCATCAACTTTGTTACCCGCTTTGCATAAAGGACAGTCGTGCGACGGATAGGTTGAATAATCGGGGATGTCTTTAGGGTCAAATACCGATTTTACATGAACACCCGAAATATTGTCGGTAGTTGCAAAGATAGACGATACACCTGCAACACTTCCGCCGTAGTAGTTTACTGCGTCGATTGCCATTTTTGCGGTGTAGCCCGACGAAACAGAAACGGCAAGTATAAGCACGTGCTTGTTTTCAATCATAGGCACGATATTATCGCGGAAAATAAGTTGACTCGCATTTGTTGATTCGGGAGTTACAACGTAGATGGTGTTTTTTGCGTTTGTGTTAACGACATTGTCACGCATAAGTTTTGATGCAAGACATGCACCGACAACTTCCATACCGTCAAGGCAGAGGATTGTATCGATGACCGAAGCCGTATATTTATAGTAAGTGGCAATATCCTCTGCCACCGCCTTTGCCTCTGTAAGACTTGATTTTTGCTTTGCAACGTCGATGTAATAGTTGCTGTGAACGTGGCTTGTTGCAAAATGTCCTTTGGCAACACGAAGATAGAGGTTATTTCCTTTTTTCTTCAGTTTCTGAATATCTGATGTTGGCATAAAAGACCTCCGTAAATATTAGAATAAGCCTGTGATTTTGCCGTCTTCGTCGACGTCAATGCGCTCTGCCGCGGGTACTTTGGGAAGACCGGGCATCGTCATAATGTCGCCTGTAAGCACAACGATAAATCCTGCGCCTGCTGAAACTTTTACGTTTTTGATTGTAACGTCAAAACCTTCAGGTGCACCGAGCTTAGTCGGGTCATCCGAAAAACTGTACTGTGTTTTGGCAACACAGATGGGGAGTTTATCAAATCCGAGTGCAGTCAGGGTATCAATCTGTTTTTTTGCCTGAGGTGTGATGATTACTCCGTTACCGCCGTAAACCTTTTTAACGACAGCCTCAATTTTTTGTTCGATTGTGGTGTCAAGTTCATAAGAGAATGTAAAGTCACCTTTTTCCTCTTCACAAAGACGCACAACCTCTTTTGCAAGTTCTATACCGCCGTTACCGCCCTCTGCCCATACCGTTGAAAGCACTGTGTTTACACCGAGTTCTTTACATTTTGCAATAATGAAGTCAATTTCGTTGTCGGTATCTGTCGGGAAGCGATTAACAGCAACAACGCAGGGGAGTTTGTAAACGTTTGTGATGTTTGATACGTGGCGAAGGAGGTTAGGAATACCTTTTTCAAGTGCTTCGATATTTTCGATACCGAGTTCTGTTTTTGCAAGACCGCCATGCATCTTGAGTGCGCGGACTGTTGCAACTACAACTACTGCCGAAGGTGTAAGACCTGCCATACGGCACTTGATATCAAGGAATTTTTCAGCACCAAGGTCAGCTCCGAAGCCTGCCTCTGTTACTGCGTAGTCACCGAGCGACATTGCAAGTTTTGTTGCAGTAACCGAGTTACAGCCGTGAGCGATATTTGCAAAAGGTCCGCCGTGAACGAGTGCGGGTGTGCCTTCGAGTGTCTGTACAAGGTTGGGCTTTAATGCGTCTTTTAAAAGCGCCGCCATTGCGCCCTGTGCATTAAGTTGACCGCAAGTTACGGGCTTGTCATCGTATGTATACGCAACAATTATGTTAGAAAGTCGCTCTTTGAGTTCAGTGATTGTGCCGGAGAGACAAAGAACTGCCATAATTTCACTTGCAACGGTAATGTCAAAGCCATCCTCACGCGGAACACCGTTCATACGTCCGCCGAGACCGTTTATAACATTACGGAGTTGACGGTCGTTCATATCAACACAGCGTTTCCAGGTGATTTTTTTAACATCGATACCGAGAGCGTTGCCCTGTTGGATATGGTTATCGAGCATTGCTGCTAGAAGGTTGTTTGCCGCACCGATTGCGTGGAAGTCGCCTGTGAAATGAAGGTTGATATCTTCCATTGGTACAACCTGTGCATATCCGCCGCCTGCCGCACCGCCTTTTACTCCGAATACGGGGCCAAGAGATGGTTCACGAAGTGCAACCATAACGTTTTTACCGATTTTTTTAAGACCATCGGCAAGACCGATTGTAGTGGTTGTTTTACCCTCGCCTGCAGGGGTGGGGGTGATGGCGGTAACAAGGATGAGTTTACCTTCTTTTTTGCTTTCTTTCATAATCGAAAGGTCGATTTTTGCCTTGTACTTGCCGTGCTGTTCGAGGTATTTGTCATCAATACCTGCAGTCTTTGCAATTTCGGTAATGGGCTGCATTATACAGCTCTGTGCAATTTCGATATCTGTTTTCATATTTTTTCTCCTACACGTTTTCGTCTATTTTGGATATATCAAACGGTGTCGTCTGATATACGTGGTAGTTCATCCAGTTTGAAAAGAGAAGATTTGCGTGTGCGCGCCAGGTAACAACGGGTGATTTGGTATCATCGTCGTCAGGGTAATAATTCACAGGCACGTCGGGATTAAGTCCTGCATTTTTGTCGCGGATATATTCTTTTTCCAAAGTGTCGGCATCATACTCCGAATGACCGAATACAAAGAACATACTGCCCGAGTTGTTTTTAACAGCATACACTCCCGCGTCCTTTGATGTTGCAAGAATTTTGAGATCGTCTATTTTTGCAATATCCTCATAGTCCATTGTGGTATGGCGCGAATGCGGTGCCATAAACTTATCGTCAAAACCGCGCAATACCATCGACTGTTTATAGTCAACGGTATGTTCATAAACGCCCGACAGCTTTTTGTCGAGTATGCGCTTGTTTACGCCGTAGTGATAGTACATAGCCGCCTGTGCGCCCCAGCAGATATGGAAAGTGCTGTGGACGTGTGTTTTGGTCCATTCCATAATCTCACACAACTCGTCCCAATATTCAACCTCTTCAAATGGCATCATTTCAACGGGTGCGCCTGTTATAATCATACCGTCATACTTGTTGTGCTTTATCTCAGCAAATGTTTTATAAAAAGTGAAAAGATGCTCTTCAGAAACATTCTTTGACTTGTACGATTCGGTATGGATAAGTTCCATCTCAATCTGCAAAGGTGTGTTGCCGAGAAGGCGTGAAAGCTGTGTTTCGGTTGCGATTTTGGTAGGCATAAGGTTAAGCACCAAAATCTTTAAGGGTCAGATATCCTGCGTCATTGCGCGGATTTCGCTCATTACAAATATATTTTCGTTTTTAAGTATGTCAACTGCAGGTAAATTGTTTGGAATTTTTATCGGCATATTTTACCTCTTATACGTTAGCAAGTGCCTGTTCAATGTCAGCAATAAGGTCTTCTGTACCCTCTATACCGCAAGAAAAACGAACGAGGTCGGGTGTTACACCTGCCGCAACGAGTTCGTCGTCAGTCATCTGACGGTGAGTTGCACTTGCCGGGTGAAGCACACAGCTTCTTGCATCTGCAACATGGGTTTCGATTGCAGCAAGTTTAAGACCGCCCATAAATTTCTCGGCTGCGGCACGTCCGCCCTTTACGCCAAAGCTAACAACACCGCAAGAACCGTTCGGGAGATATTTTTGTGCGCGTTCATAGTCGGCATCACCGGGGAGACCGCTGTATTTAACCCAAGAGATTTTGTCGTGATTTGAAAGATACTCTGCAACCGCCTGAGCGTTTTTGCAGTGCTGACGC
Source organism: Eubacteriales bacterium (assembly GCA_045612565.1). GTDB lineage: Bacteria > Bacillota > Clostridia > Oscillospirales > QAKW01 > RGIG9041. The sequence goes on along the minus strand of JAZKZG010000119.1, from coordinate 31,027 downwards.
ATACGCACGTGAAGGCTCTCGATACCGAGATTGAGAATAAATGCGCTCTGCGGTGACTGAACTGAGCCAAGGTCACGCATAAGCTGTGCGGTTGCCTTTGTGATGTATGCTCCCTCGAGGCCAAATCTCTCGGTATAAGTAACACCGTGATAACTTTCATCAGGTGTGCAAAGACCTGCAAATTTTTCTGGATATTTTGTCCAGTCAAACTTACCCGAGTCAACGATACAGCCGCCTACAGCCGCGCCATGACCGTCGAGGTATTTTGTGGTTGAGTGCGTTACAATATCTGCACCCCACTCAAACGGACGGCAGTTAACGGGTGTTGCAAATGTATTATCAATAATAAGCGGACAGCCGTGTGCGTGAGCCGCTTTTGCGAATTTTTCGATATCGAGCACGTTCAATGCGGGGTTTGCAATAGTCTCACCGAAAACCGCCTTTGTATTGGGTTTGAATGCGGCGTTAAGTTCTTCCTCAGTGCAATCAGGTGACACGAAGGTAAAGTCAATTCCCATACGGCGCATTGTTACGTTAAAGAGGTTGAATGTACCGCCGTAGATGCTTGACGAAGATACAACGTGGTCACCGCACGATGCTATATTGAACACCGAATAGAATGAAGCCGCCTGACCTGATGAAGTGAGCATTGCGGCAGTACCACCCTCCAGTTCACAGATTTTTGCAGCAACTGTGTCACAGGTGGGGTTTTGAAGTCTTGAATAAAAATAACCGCTTGCCTCAAGGTCAAAGAGTTTTGCCATATCGGCACTGGTTGTGTATTTGAAAGTTGTTGACTGTATAATCGGAATCTGGCGGGGTTCGCCGTTGCCTGCGGTGTAGCCACCCTGTACGCATTTTGTTTCTATATTACTCATTTTTCGTTCTCCTTAAAGCAATGTTATACCGTATTTTTCACATTCTTGTTCCATATCATCGGGCCATACCGATGACTGCACCTCACCGATGTGCGCTTTTTCAAGCATAAGCATACAAAGACGCGACTGACCAATGCCGCCGCCGATTGTGAGCGGCAGGGTTCCGTTTGCAATCATCTGGTGATATGTATATTTCATTCTGTCCTCGCAACCGCTTATTTCAAGTTGCTTTGCAAGTGCTTTGCTGTCTACACGTATACCCATTGACGAAAGTTCGATTGCACGGCCCAGAACGTCACTCCACATAAGAATGTCGCCGTTGAGTGTCCAGTCATCATAGTCAGGAGCGCGGCCGTCGTGCTTTTGTCCGCTTTTTAAAACACCGCCGATTTGCATAATGAACACGGTCTTATGTTCGCGTGTTACCGCGTCCTCGCGCTGTTTTGATGTAAGGTCAGGGTACATATCCTCAAGTTGCTGAGATGTTATAAAAAATGGTGTTTCACATGTAGTGTGTGTGAGTTGGGGATAACTTGCCTTTACTGTAAGGTGTGTTGCACATATTGCACGTACGATTGCAGTAACTGTCTGTTTAAGATAATCGAGTGTACGCTCGTCATCGGTTATGATTTTTTCCCAGTCCCACTGGTCAACGTAAATCGAGTGCAGGTTATCGGCATCATCATCGCGTCTTATTGCGCTCATATCGGTATAAAGACCCTTTCCTACGCGAAAATCATAGCGAGAAAGTGCCATTCGTTTCCATTTTGCGAGTGACTGCACAACCTCGGCACTGCCACCGACGTTTTTCATTGTGAAATCAACCTTGCGTTCAACACCGCTGAGGTCATCGTTTATACCGCTGTCGGCACGTACAATTACAGGTGCCGTAACACGCTGTAAATTAAGCGCAGATGCGAGTGTGCGCTCAAAAGTGTCTTTTACGATTTTGATTGCACGCTGTGTGTCAAAAATATTAAGTACAGGCGTATAACCCGCGGGTAAAATAAGTTTACTCATTTGTTTTTTCCTTTTAAAATGTCTGATAATTTTTAATTTTATCACACACTATATATTAATGCAATATTATTTTAATGAATTTTTTATATCAAAAAAGATTTTTGCACACTCGGCACGTGTTGTGTTGGCCTTTGGTCGAAAACCTGTCTTGTCGCCAACCATAACCGAGAGTTTGTTGCAAAGGATTACGTCCGACTTTGCATACTTTGAAACGGATGCGCCGTCGGGATAAAGTGTTTTCACCTCGTCGGCATTGGCAATGGCAGGCAGGTCTTTTCCGTTATACCTTCCCGCAATTTTTATCACACGTGCGGTAAGAGCCGCAATCTCCTCGCGGGTGGCGTTATCGTTTGGTGCAAAAGTGCCGTTATCTTTACCGAAAATTATACCGACAGATGCACACTTCATTACATAATCATAGTACCACTTGCCTTTTTTAACATCCGAAAATGAGATTTTTTCGTCAATGCGATAACTTATCAGATGGCTCGTTGCATTAACAATCATAACCGCAAGTTCGGCGCGGGTAACCGTCTTTTGCGGAGCAAAATTTCCGTCGCCCATACCCGACATAAGCCCAAGCGCACCGCAACCGTTAACGTAGTTATAATACCACTGTTTCGGATCTTTCACGTCGTTAAACTGATGCTCTTTTACGGTGAATGTTCCGAATTTTTTTGTAAAGAACACTATTTCGCCTTTTTTTGCACTGTCGCACTTTACAGTTTCTCCTGAAAAGTCGGCAACGCTCGTCTGGGTGATTTTATCACCTGTCACGGTATAGCGCATATCAAGTCGTGCAGTGTCGATGCGCTTTTTGCTTCCGTCAAGATACTCAAATTCCGCGTCAAACGAGTTAGATGTCGCTGTAAATGTAAGTGACTTTACATCAAAGTCATAAAAGTTGTTTTTATCAGTGCGGACAGTAAGTCCTGCAACCGAGAAAGTATAATATTTAAGAGCGGAATTGTTATAGTTTGCATCAAGTTCCTCTTTTGCCATTGTAAAGGCGGCAACATTGCCGTTTGTCTGAAAGATAAGATTGTTACTTTGGGCAAAAACAGGCATAGAAATGCATAGCATAATAACAAGCGCAAGTGCAATTTTTTTCATATTCGTAATCCTTTCGGCAAATGATTTTTTAAAACGCCGCCCACCGCCTTGCCAAAGCCAATTGATATACCATTGTACAAAACAGCGGTGTATCCGCGCAAAGATGGGTCGGTTAAAAGTTGTTCGCCCCTGTAAAAAGCAAACGACTCCTGTTCACTGACATCAACTGTACTTTTAAGACAGTCGGGTTGTGCAGCCATAAAAAAGTGATGATCAGGCTTTAGTGTTTTCGATACAAGTGTGCCGAGTTTTACCCCCACGCGCATAATGCGTACACCTGAAACATCGGGAGTACCGTCCTGTACAGCATAAAATGAATCACCGAACTGCAAAAGTCCGAATTTAGCGCCATTATTTAAAAACTTTGGTGTACCGACAACGAAATCTTCGGCAACCGAAAAACTGTTTTTTAGTTTAAAAGGTTTTATTTTTTTAAATGGAGGCTCTCCCACACGCTCAAGTGCACACACAAAGTGTCCCTCGCCACCGTCGGCAATTGTGATGCGTCTTGCTTTATCAAGCCCCAAAAGCCCCTCTGAGCCAAAGTCAAGACCAGTGTCCACTACCTCAAAATCGGGATTATTCTTTAAAAATTCAAGTACCGTTTTTTCGTTTTCTTCGAGATTATATGTACAGGTACTATATACAAGACGTCCACCCTGTTTTAATGTTTTTGATGCATTTGTAAGAACTTCAAGTGAGCGTTTGGCACACATTTCAACAAGGTCTGGTGTCCATTCATCAAGGACATTAGGATGTTTTCGGAACATTCCCTCTCCCGAACACGGGCTATCTACAAGCACCTTATCAAAGTAGCCTGTAAAGGCGTTTGCAACCGCCTCGGAATCAGAATTAAGCACCATTGCATTGGATATTCCAAGGCGCTCAATATTACCGATAAGCACCCCGCATCTCTGGGCATTAATTTCGTTTGCAACGAGCAGTTTACACTCCGCTGCAATCGCCGTAGACTTGGAACCGGGGGCGGCACACAAATCAAGAACCGCATCATTTTGTGAAACTTTTAATGCCGTGACCGCGCTCATCGCACTCGGCTCCTGCAGATAGTATGCACCGCCGAAATGCAAAGGATGATTACCTGTTTTTTGCTCATCTGAGATATAGTAGCCGTTTTTGTGAAATTTACATTTTTCAATATCAAATGGCACTATTTTTTGAAACTTTTGTGTTTCGCACTTGATTTCGTTTATACGCAGTCCGCAAAAGGCGGGGGTATTGATATACGGGGTTATATCGGTTATGTCTTTTATATAGTCCTGAAGTGTCAAAATATATCCTCTTTTCCCGGCAGTGAAAAACCGTTGCCGTAAACGCTGTCGGCATTGCCGATAACTACAAAAGCAGACGGGTCAGTATCAAAAACTATCTTGCGGAGGTAGCCTGACTGACGTTTGCTCACCGCGCACATTATCATTTGTTTTTGTTCGTTTGTATAACTGCCTTTTACATCAATTATTGTTGCACCGCGTTCGAGTTCAGTATCTATTTTTTTAACAATTTCATCTGCTTTTTGCGACAGAATAAAGTGAACACCGCCGTGTGAGCGTCCACGTAGCAGAGTATCGAGCGTCATTGTAAGAATTATTGTAAGAAGAACAGAATAGAGCGCAGAATCGGTGCTTTTATAAGCGAGTGCACCGCCGATTACAACGGCACCGTCAATTATCATAACAAGTGTGCTTATTGAATAAGCAGGATGTTTTCGCTGTATAAGATATGCAACAAGGTCGGAACCGCCCGTCACTACAGAACGCATCATTATCACATAAAGTCCCGCTCCCATAAGCAATCCGCCGTAAAGAGCGCAAAGCAGTTTATCACCCTGATACTCAAACGTTACCAGCGCATCAAACGCATCTATTACTGTTGAAAACATAAAGCAACAGTAGACAGTGCGTAAGGTGTATCGTTTACCGCACATAAAAAAAGTTGCAATAAATATCGGCACGTTTACAAGAAACGTACCAAGACCGATGCCGATGCCAAAAAACGAGTTGACAACCGTAGCAATGCCCGATGCACCGCCCGACAGCATCTGCGAGGGTGCGGCAAAAATACACAGTCCTGCCGCATAAAACACAGCACCTACAATTATTGCAACAGTATCTTTTAAAATGTCTTTAACAAAATTTTTCATAGTATTATGTTATACATTTTGTTTGATAATATCAAAAAGCTCGGCAATTCTTCGGGTATCTCCCGAAAGGTGCAGATATCCCCACAGCGCCTCGAAGCCTGTGGCATTATGATACTCCGAAAGATCGGCATTTTTGGGGTGTGAGTGCGATTTTGCATTGCGCCCTCTGCGGACAACACCTTTTTCATCTTCGGTGAGTACATCGCAGATTTTTTCGAGAATTTCGTTTTGCGCGTGTGCGCTTACAAAATCTTTTGCGCGTTTGTGCATCGTGCCGTTTACCGCAAGACCGCAGTCGAGCAGATACTCACGCACAAGCAATTCGTACACCGCGTCACCCACATAAGCAAGTGACAGTGAGTTATGGTTTGCAATTATCTGTTGTTTAGTCATAAATATTTCTCAATTCAAAATTAATATTTCTGTCAATCGTAAGCACACCGTAGTAACCGGATGCAATCGATCCCGGATTTGCAACAACAAGGTCGCCTACCCGCTCAAAATGCTGAACGTGCGTGTGACCACACAGGGCAACGTTAACGCCCGATGCCAATCCGGCATTTATAAACGCACCGTAACCGCTTTTTACGTGGTAGTTGTGACCGTGAGTGATTAAAACAAGTTTGCCCTCGATATCAATTATCTGCTCTTCAGGTGCACTCTCAAACATATCGCAGTTGCCCTTCACTCGATACACGGGATATCCGCCCGTAACCATAGCAAGTCTGTCAATATCGCGCACAACATCACCGAGGAATATTACCGCGCGGTAGTTATCCTCACGAAAAAGGTCAACCATTCTTTCGGCGCAGCCGTGTGAATCGGACAGCACAAGTACCTTCATTTTATCACCTCAATAATATTATATATTACTTGTCCGCCATCGTCAATGGTATCAATCTGTAAAATTTTGCATAAGATATCATAGAACACAAAGAAAGGTTGTGAATTTATGGACGCCGATAAACTTTTACATCAGTTAAAGCGTATGGATAAATCAAAGCGTGACGAAATGCTTGACTCACTCGATAAGACACTCAGCGACGAGCAAAAGCAAAAACTTGTAGGTATGGTCAAAAACAAGCAACTTGATTCTCTTATCTCGGGGCTTTTGCAAAGCGACGAGGTTCAGAAAAAAATCAGCGAAATGTTGGGGTAACATAATTTATGGCGGATATGGCTGAATTATTAAAGACTATACTTGACGACCCGCAGACAAGTGAAAAACTGCGGTCACTAATAGGCGGAAGTTCCGCTGTGTCCGCCGAAAAAACCGCGCCCGATATCGACCCCGCTATGTTAATGAAACTAACAAAGGCATTTGGGAAAATGTCGGGCGCAAAAGACGACAGCAGAACACGGTTGCTACACGACCTTAAGCCTTATGTTTCGGATGCACGTAAGCAACGCGTTGACAAAGCAATAGAAATGCTCAAAATGATGTGGCTCATTGAAATTTTAAAAGACGAAAAGGAGTGATAGACAATGCAAACCGACGGTCAACTTTATGATATGAACACTCCACCGTCACCACCGCCCAAAAAACATCCAATTGAGCAAAACATTACAATAAAACCCGAGGAACTTTTGATTTTGGGTATTATTTACCTTATAAGTTCAGAACGCAAAAGTTCGGACCTGCCTCTCATTCTGGCGCTTGTATACATACTTTTGTTTTAAGGAACACCTCTTTTGATGTTCCTTATTTTTTTGCATTTTTAAATAATCGGTGACCTTTTGGAATATACCTATTATTAAGTTAATAATTAGCACTATTGACTTTATCGGCAAAATGATGTATAATGCGATAAATATTAAACATTTTTTACAAAAGAGGATAATTGTGGATTTTTTTAAAAATATGAGTAACTGGTTTCACTCACACAACATATACAATAAAAAATTCTACAAGTCACATGGTAAAATCAAAAGGTGGCTTGCAATATTCTTTACTTCGTTTTTATCTGTAATTCTGGTCGCGGCAATCGTCGCTGTAGGTGTCGGCAGTCACTATCTAAGCCTTATTGACCGCGACAAAATCGATATCAACAAAATCGATGTTAACCAGGAGGCAGAAAAACTCTACTCCGACCTCGGTGTTCAAAACATCATCCTTTACGGCATTGACTCGCGCACAATGCAGGAGCAAAGCCGTTCCGACGCAATTATGATGCTTACTGTTGATACCGTTAACAAAAAAATCAAGATGACATCAATCGCGCGTGACACCTATGTTGACATACAAGGTTACGGTAAAGACAAAATCAACCACGCTTTTGCATACGGCTGGGCGCGTAACAACAAAATCGGCGAGGGAGCCGAACTTTCTATCAAAACAATCAACAGCAACTTTAATCTTAATATTAAAGATTATATTGCGGTTAACTTCTGGGCACTTGCCGACATAATCAACTACATCGGCGGTGTTGATATTGATGTTGACGCAGCCGAAAGAAGAGATATTAATAAAAACTATATCCCGCACATCCGTTCGCTCGGTATTGCGTGTGAGGATATTGCTCAAACAGGTATGCAGACACTGTCGGGCGGGCAGGCGGTTGCATACTGTCGTGAGCGCTATGTGGGCGGCGCGGTAAAGCGCGACTCGCGTCAGCGTGAGGTGCTTGAAGCAATGTTTGCAAAAGCAAAAGGCATCAGCCCCACAAAGTACGCAGGTCTTCTAAGCATAATTCTTAAAGAGTGTTCAACATCGCTCACCAACGGCGAACTCTGGGAACTTGGCAGTTGGGCGATTGCAAATATGAACTCCCTTAAATTTGAAAATCTCGGTCTTCCTACGACCGATATCGATAATGGCGGCACAATGATAAACGGTGTATGGTACTATACCTATGACCTTGAAAAAGCCGCACAAAAAATACAAGAATTTATCACAGAAAAGCCTGTTCAATAAACCTTGAGGTGTAAAATGAAAAAAAGTAAAAAAATACGTGTAAACGAACTCGATGTTCTTAATCGCATGAACGATATGAACACGATGGAATTCCGTACTTTCCGTAAAGAAAACGAGCAATACGACGATATGATTGCACAGCGCGTTGTGCGCAACCCAATCAGCCGTTTTATCAAGCGTTGCATTGATATTGTGGCAGGTATTGTCGGTGTTATACTGCTTGTACCTATAATTGCGCTTGTGTACATTATGCGTATCGTTTATAACGAAAACGAGGGTCCGATTTTTTACAAGCAACAGCGTCTCGGCAAAAACGGAAGTATATTTTATATCCATAAGTTCCGCAGTATGATTGTTGATGCGGACAAGGTGTTAAATGATTATCTTGCAAAAAATCCCGAAGCCGCAAAAGAATACGAAATAAACCACAAACTCGAAAACGACCCACGTATTACAAAAATCGGCAAGTTTTTGCGCAAAGCATCGCTTGACGAATGGCCGCAGTTTATTGAAATTCTCACAGGCAAAATGAGTCTTGTGGGTCCACGTCCCTATCTCGTGTCCGAAAAAGAACAAATGGGCGACCATTTCCAGTACATTGTAAGAGTTAAACCCGGTCTCACAGGTCCCTGGCAGATTGCAGGACGTTCTGACCTCACATTTGACGACAGACTTAAACTAGACGAAGAATATGCAAGTCGTTGCGGTAACCGCCGCGATATCATCATTATCTTCAAAACTTTTAAAACAGTATTTTCTCGAAAGGGAGCAATTTGACATTGGATATTAAAATTGTTATTGCAGCTCATAAAACATATGAAATGCCCAAAGACCCTATGTATCTTCCCGTTCACGTGGGCGCCACAGGTAAAGACAGTATCGGTTATCAGCGCGACGACGACGGCGAAAACATATCGCAAAAAAACCCCGCATACTGCGAACTCACAGGTATTTATTGGGCTTGGAAAAATCTCAAAGCCGATTATATCGGTCTTGCACACTACCGCAGACACTTTGGCAAATCACGCGATAAGGTACTCGACGAGAAAACTGCAAAAAAACTTCTTGAAAAATGCGATGTTATTGTTCCTAAAAAGCGTAATTACTATATCGAGAACCTCTATTCACATTATGTGAACACTTTACACGCAGATCCGCTTGATAAGACTTTTGAGATTATCAATGAAAAATATCCCGAGTACTCTGCCGAAATGCAAAAACTACATACACGCAAAAGCGCACATATGTTTAATATGTTCATTATGAAAAAAGAACATTTTGACAGCTATTGCGAGTGGCTTTTTGATATCTTAGGCGAACTTGAAACACGTGTTGACAGCACACAGTATGATACATTCCACGCAAGATTTTACGGCAGGGTTTCGGAACTCTTGCTTGATGTGTGGCTTAACACCAACAACATTAAAGCCATCGACTATCCGTTTGTATATATGGAAAAAATCGATTGGTTCAAAAAAGGCAAGTCATTCCTTATGGCAAAGTTCTTTAAGAAAAAATACGATAAGAGCTTTTAAATTTTGGGTTGACAAAATCAAATTAAAGTATTATAATAACTGTTGTTACTGTTCGTAGCAACAGTTATTATGTAAAACTAAATCATAAATTCGTACTCAATTTGGAGAAATACCCAAGAGGCCGAAGGGGCTCCCCTGCTAAGGGAGTAGGGCGGGTAACCGTCGCGAGGGTTCAAATCCCTCTTTCTCCGCCAGTAAAAACAAGAGATACACCGTAGTGTGTGTCTCTTGTTTTTTTATTGTAATAAATAAAGGGACGTTTCGGTCACAAAAAGATTGACAGAGTGCTCCCCATCGATATTTCGGGAATCGTCATTGCGGCTTTTGTTGCCAAAGAGTTCGGTGTGCCGATGTTTTTTTGCAAAAAAGATCAAAATCAATCAACATCGACAGTGAGATATTGGTGGCAGAGGTTAAATCCTTTACATACAAAAAACAAAAATTAGATTATTGTTTCAAAAAAGGTTTTGCGTGAAGGCAAACACGTTTTGATAATTAGCGATTTTTTTAGAAACGGCTGTGCTCTGCCCGTTCTCAGAGCGCTCTTTCAACACAGCCGTAAGTTCCAAAGCATTGTCTTCAGAGCGGATATATTTATTTAGATCACCAAACACACCATTTGCAAAATCTTGCATCATTTGGTCGGGGGCGGAATTCGCAAAAGTTTATACCCGCTCGGTGAGATCCACTGCAAGAGAGAGATCGGTATCGGCAAGTTTTTGCATAGCCGTCTCATCAGAGAACACACTCGTTAAAAAGTCGGCGGCGATTTCACGCTGCAGGCTCTGTTCAGATAACAGCGCCGAATTAAGACGTGCGCGGTGCTCTAAAATGTACGGATTAAACTTTTTGATAACACGGTTAACCTCAAAGTCAAGGTCATATCCGTTTGTAGACATATAATCGATAACAGAATTAACAAGAGTGTTATCATTTTTAACTTCTACAAGACTGGAAGTTATTTTATTATCTTCAATTCTTTTTACACCGAGTTTAACCAACACATCTTCTTGTAAAACAGAACTTACAATTCTTTTTTTCTTGACAGTATTCAATAAATCGGATATTCTAATTATAGAAGATGTCTGGGAACCACCTTCAATGGTGTAATCCTGGGTCGGATTGAGTCCGGCAACATCTTCTTTTTTTATTGCGTGTTTATTAATAGCTTTAACAATTTTATAATCTTCTGTTTTCCACGTTTTTTATCAATTACAGTTCTTACGACAATCATATCATTGTCATTTTCAAGAACTCCTAACAAACGACCCCTCAGTATTTTCTCGAGGTTTAAGTTCGTTTACTACAATTGAGTTTTCTATTACACTTGATATATTAAAGCAAACACTGTAATACAAATCATCAACTCTTGCAGCACTATGTTTAAAAGTATCGCGGGTTATTAAAACATCAGCATTTATATCGGGACAAAACAGATAGGTTTTTGTTTCGGTATTATTTAGATTGTTTCGTTCTCTAACTTTTTGCACCATATCTGCAGAGAATTGTGATTTATTTGATTTATACTTTTGAATATCACTATCATTCAACACATCCATACGCGACACAATAAGAGCCTGCTTTTTCAAAAGTGAATCATATGAATAGTCATTTGTAGATGGAACATCACTCAACAGTTCATGCGCAAGTTTATAGCTGAGCTTTTTTATAGGCTCGGCTTTTTTATTTAATATTACCGTGCCAGAGCCGGCATCATAAACACCCGTCTCCTCATCGGGAACCAACGCATCTGATTCGACGGTTCTGCTATAGCCTTTATCGTAATAAGGACTGATATCTCCTGCCAGATCGAATCCGCCGACATATCCCGCCGCGTTCATCATATCGTCAATAGTAGGATTGGATCCGAGCCTTCCTGCAGTAGCATTCACATAAAGTTCAAACAGTTCAACGTCTGATGCAATTGCAACAGCTTGTCTTTCGGTAAGGTTGAAGAGCTTACTATTGTGGATGCTATGGACTCAGAAACAGGCTCTATCACATTCAAAGAGCAAAATGAATAATCAACAAAGAGTCACTTCGTGTCTCTTTTTATTTTGTGTATTGTTTTTTTACACTAACGTTGATATAATTTTATTTATGGAAAAGATTGATATTTTAAGACAACTGAATAATTTTAACCACCCCAAAGGCACACCTGTACTCATTCACACAGCTTTGCGTCTTACAGGCGTTGAAGGCAAGTTGCTGCTCGATGCACTTATTGAGCACTTTACAAAAGACGGCGGACTGCTATGTATCCCCACGCACACGTGGCACAACCTAAAAAAAGACATTGTGCTTGATACCGAAAGCGATGACAGTTGCCTTGGTATTTTATCGCGTATAGCAATCCGCGACAAAAGAGGTATACGCTCGAAAAACCCCACACACTCGATGGTGGTATTTGGGAACAGACAAAAAGCCCAGGAATTTATAAAAGACGAGGAATTTGTAAAAACCCCCACCGCACCTGAAAGTTGCTACGGGAAATTATATTCCGAGGGTGGATATGTTTTGCTGATTGGCGTGGCGCACGATAAAAACACATATCTACATGCAGTTGACGAAATACTCGGCACCCCTAACCGAATGGAAGACAAATTCTTTAAAGTGAAGATAAAGAGTGATACCGTCACAGAACGTGATTTCAAACTGTTTTACTGCGATTATACTGACGATATATCGTGGCGTTTTACAAAGTTTGAGACCGCCTTTCGATATCACCGCGCAATACAGGACGGCTTTGTAGGCAATGCCCCCTCGCAACTTTGTGATGCAAAAATAATGAAAGACGTCATTGAAAAACTATACAAAAATTCGGATTGCGACCCTCTCTCTCTTAACGGTCCCATTCCACAGAAATGGTACGTGTAATATGAAAATTATTGACATAATAAAAACTGACACCCCTACCCTGTCGTTTGAGGTATTCCCGCCAAAGACCGAGACTTCGTTTGAAAGCGTAAAAACTGCTACTGAGGAGATTGCAAAACTGCGACCATCGTTTATGAGCGTCACCTACGGTGCAGGTGGCGGCACAAGCAAATACACACTCGATATTGCAAAAAATATAAAAAATCTTTATGGTGTGCCGACGCTTGAACACCTCACCTGTGTATCGTCAACCAAAGCAACTGTGAGCCAGAAGATTGCCGAGATAAAAGCGGCAGGCATTGAAAACGTAATGGCACTTCGCGGTGATATTCCCGAGGCACTAAAGAATTCTGACAGAAACGGCTGGGACTATGCCCACGCAATTGACCTTGTACGCGAACTCAAAGACGCAAAAGCCGATTTTTGCATTGGAGGTGCGTGTTATCCCGAAATTCATCCCGAGAGCAAAAACCAGAAGGAAGACATTAAATATCTTAAAGAAAAGGTTGACGCGGGTTGCGATTTTTTGACAACACAGATGTTTTTTGACAACAATCTACTTTATAACTTTTTATATAAAATTCGTGAGGCAGGTATTACCGTGCCGATTGTGGCAGGAATTATGCCGATAACCAACGCAAATCAGGTTGCACGTGCAATCGAACTTTCGGGCTCGTTTATGCCGCAGAGATTTAAAAGCCTCGTCGACAAGTTCGGGCAAAACCCCGATGCAATGAAACAGGCGGGAATTGCCTATGCGACCGACCAGATAATTGACCTGTATGCCAACGGCATACACGCGGTACACGTATATTCGATGAACAAACCCGATGTTGCAATGAAAATACAAAGTAATCTTTCGGATATTTTAGGAGTAAAATAAGTGACTTTTTTTGAGTTTTTAAAAGATAATATCGTTTACCTTGACGGCGGAATGGGAACATTGCTTCAGGCAAAAGGCCTTAAGCCCGGTGAACACCCTGAAAGATGGAACATCACCAACGCCGACATTATAACAGACATACACAAGAGTTATTTTGACGCGGGGTCAAACGTTGTTTGCACAAACACTTTTGGTGCAAACGCACTCAAATTTAACGAGAGCGAACTTGAAAAAATTGTTTTAGCGGCAATACAAAACGCAAAGGCAGCAAGAAATCTCAGCAAAAACACCTCACCCAAATTCATTGCACTCGACATAGGACCCTCGGGAAAGTTACTTTCACCACTTGGCGACCTCGATTTTGAGGACGCAGTTGAGGTATTTGCAAAGACTGTACGCCTTGGTGTGAAACACGGCGTTGATGCAATCGTTATTGAGACAATGAATGACTGTTATGAAACAAAAGCTGCGGTAATTGCAGCAAAAGAGAACAGCACACTTCCTATAATTGTCACAAACGCCTACGGTGAAGACGGAAAACTTATGACGGGTGCCTCTCCTCTTGCGATGATAACAATGCTTGAGGGTCTTGGTGTATGCGCACTCGGTGCAAACTGTTCGTTCGGTCCCAAACAACTCAAAAACGTTGTGAAGGAACTTTTAAAATATGCATCGATACCCGTTGTATTAAAGCCAAACGCGGGACTCCCCAAAGTTGTTGACGGCAAGACCGTTTTTGACGTATCTCCTGATGAATTTGCAAACGACCTTAAAGACCTTATAGCCGAAGGTGTGCGCGTTGTGGGCGGATGTTGCGGTACAACTCCCGATTATATAACCGCACTTTTTAAAAATACAAGCGGTACCCCTGCAAAGCCGATAACAAACAAAGAGTTGACGGCAGTTTCGTCATACACTCATGCGGTGGTTTTTGATACCGACCCCATTCTTATAGGAGAACGTATTAATCCCACAGGCAAAAAACGCTTTAAACAGGCACTTATTGAAAACGATATTGACTATATTTTAACCGAGGGCACAAATCAGACAGAAAAAGGTGTTCACATCCTTGATGTTAACGTGGGACTGCCCGATATCGACGAAAAAGCGATGCTTACAACTGCGGTTTGCAAACTTCAGGAGGTTGTTAACCTCCCGTTACAGATTGACACCGCTGATATATCTGCTATGGAGTCGGCAATCCGCCGTTATAACGGCAAACCGATGATAAACTCAGTAAACGGCAAAGAACAAAGTATGCGCGAAGTGTTCCCGCTCGTAAAAAAATACGGCGGTGTTGTAGTCGCACTCACTCTTGACGAAAACGGAATACCTGCCGATGCTGAGGGGCGCGTAGAGATTGCAAAAAAAATTCTGAACACAGCCAAAGAATACGGCATCGATAAAAAAGATATTATATTCGACCCACTCGCGCTGACAGTGAGTGCTGACGGCAACGCCGCAAATGAAACACTGAAAGCGGTTAATATAATAAAAAATCAACTTTTATGTCACACATCATTGGGAGTTTCAAATGTATCATTCGGTCTTCCTAACCGCGATGCAATAAACTCGGCATTTTTTACAATGGCACTTTCAAACGGACTTAGTGCCGCGATAATGAACCCATACTCCAATGAGATGTTAAAAGCTTACTTCACATACAGAGCGCTTAGCGGCATCGACAAAAGCTGTGTTGATTACGTCGAAAAAGCGGACAGTTTTGTGACGACTGTTGCATCACAAACAAAAAGTGAAAATGAAACCGAATACGCGTCCCCCCTTCAACGAGCAGTAATAAAAGGATTTAAAGACTCAGCATCGCAAATTACAAAAGAGATGCTCGTCAGTTCGTTACCACTCGATATTGTAAATGAACACATTATACCCGCGCTTGACATTGTGGGTCGCGGCTTTGAAAACAAAACCGTATATCTTCCGCAATTGCTTATGAGCGCAGAGGCGGCAAAATCTGCCTTTTTGAACATAAAAGAATTTATGTCAAAAACCAAGACGCAAAAAACCGAAGGCGTGTTTGTTATTGCAACGGTTCAAGGCGACATACACGACATCGGCAAAAACATTGTAAAACTGCTGTTAGAAAACTATGGCTTTGAGGTGATTGACCTCGGCAAAGATGTACCACCCGACGAGGTTGTAAATGCTGTTACAGAACACAAAGCGCAGTTTGCCGGACTTTCGGCACTCATGACAACAACTGTACCTGCAATGCAAAAAACAGTTGAACTTTTAAAGAAAAAAGCTCCGTTTTGCAAAACTGTTGTCGGCGGTGCGGTACTCACACAGGAGTATGCCGACAAAATCGGCGCAGACAAATATGCAAAAGACGCAATGGAAACTGTAAGATATGCAAAGGATATTATAAACGGATAGATTATGCCATCAAACAAACGTCAGATTTATATTGCAGCGGCAGATAATATGTCAAAATCAAAAGCATACGAATATGCAAAAGAGTTTGACTTTGAGATTGCAGGTGAATCGGGATATATTTACGATTCGGTTTATGATATCTGCGAAAACAACATCGGTACAGTTGTATGCTCCGGAAATCTTTTTGACGGAAATGCCAAAGATCTTCATTCTTTGCTTGTACAACAAAAACAGGATGTTGATGTGATTGTGATTACACAAACGCAGAACAAAACCTTTAATTTAAAGCAACTCGATAAAAGATTTTTAAAAAGCCGACAGCAAACTGAATATATTGAGCGGACATTACAAAAAATCGGTATGCCAGGACACATTAAAGGTTACACGTTGTTTAAAGAGGCGCTTATGATAACGCTTGTTGCTCCACATGCATTAAACAGCATAACCGGCAGTGTTTATAAAAAACTTGCCGAATCACAAAATACCAATATCAGAAATGTTGAATTCAATATGCGCAAAGCAAGGGACAGCAGTATACTTAACTGTGACCTCGAAACCTATTATGATATATTCGGCAAAACAAACGTCGAAAAAGCCCCTACCGTTGCAGAATATCTGTCATCACTCACGGCGTACATACTCCGCTCATATTAAAAAAACAATATTAAATTATATAAAATAAAGATTATAACGATAAAATCTTGAATTAGAAAGATGCTGTAATATATAATTATTACAGCATTTATTATTTGGAGGAAAATCCTATGTTTTATGCAGTTGACGAATGCGGAAAAAGATATGAGTTTTTAAAAACAGAAAAAGACGGCAGTATCTTTTTAACACTTAAAAAAGAAGTATTTTTAAATGCAAAAGGACTCGTATGCCTTGAAGATATGTCACGTGCCAAAGTCGGCGACGACGGTTTTTTTATATTACCGCGTAAGCTTTCGATGCCTGGTGACGC
This sequence comes from Eubacteriales bacterium, assembly GCA_045612565.1. Lineage (GTDB taxonomy): Bacteria > Bacillota > Clostridia > Oscillospirales > QAKW01 > RGIG9041. The sequence goes on along the minus strand of JAZKZG010000119.1, from coordinate 14,291 downwards.
GTATATCACCTTTACCGAGTGTGATGACTGCTCATACGACATAAAAAGCCCCATTATGTGTACATACGCCGTAAACAACGACAACATATGTGCACTGATAAGGGTTACTCACAACTACCGCTTAACGCTTCGTCCCGCTGTTAAAGACGGCGTGTATTCGGTAGCGCTTGTATTTGATTTTGAAACTCTGGAGAGTGTTTACGACGATATAAAAATCGAAATCGTACCGATGCCGAAGAACGCGACGGCGGGCGATTTTGCAAAGCGTGAGCGAGATATAAGACTTGCCCGCGGCGAAATTAAGACGCTCAAAGAAAAGTGCCAAGAGCGTGAGATTTTAGATTATGCAAGAAAGCATCCGCTTATAAGAATAAGAATGGGCTGGAAGGACAGTCCCTCGGTTATTAAGCATCAGACAGTTGAAACCGAACCACCGATGCATCTTGCCGTTACCTTTGCAAGAGTTCGCGATATTGCCGATGAACTCAAGGCACAGGGTGTTGAAGGCGCAGATCTACAGCTCGTAGGCTGGAATATCCGCGGTCATGACGGACGCTATCCGCAGATTTTTCCCGCTGATTATGATGAAGGCGGTAACGAGGAGTTTAAAAAGACAATCGACTATGTAAAATCACTCGGTTTCAAAATTTCGGTTCACATTAACGTTATGGATTCGTTTGAAATCGCAGACAGGTTCAGTTGGGACAACGTTTGTGTAAAAAAAGACGGCGAGTATTTACAGCGCGGAGACTTCGGCGGCGGACTTTCGTACATAGTTTGTCCCAAAAAGCAACTCGAATCCAACCGCATTATGATGAAAGAATTAAAACCGTACGGTCTTAACGGTATGCACTATACCGACGTTACTTCGATACTTGAGCCTGACCTCTGCCATTCAGAAGACCACCCCTGCCCTACAGGTGAGGGAATCGAGATGTTTAAATCCATTATGCGCGAGACAAAAGAGACTCTCGGCGCGTTCTCGTCAGAGGGTACGCTCGATTTTGCGCTTGGTGAACTGGACTACGGTCTGTACGTTAGTATGGGCAACGGTTTTGACACAAATAAAATGCCAATGCTGACGCACTTTATTCCGTTTTTTGAACTGACATATCACGGCATCGTGTTATATAACCCACTCAGCCGTACAGTTAATTTTTCGATAAAAGACAATGCCGACCAGATTTATTTCTTTATGCGCGGTGGTAAACCTTCGTACTATTTCTATTCAAAGTTCCGTGCAGACGGTTCGGATTGGATGGGCATGACCGACCTTACCTCAGCCACTGACGAGGCACTTAAAGCAAGTGTTGCAAAGGTTAAAGAGGGCGTTGATAATTACGCTCCGTTTGCCGACAGACAGTTTGTGTTTATGCGTGATTACATTGTTGACGGTGACATACAGATTGCCATTTATGAAGACGGCGTAAAGGTTATCGGTAATTTTTCTGACAGCGAAAAAGTGTATGACGAATGCGTGATTGCACCGCACTCATTTATTGTTAAATAAAAAATAGCCTCCCTTGAGCAAAGGGAGGTAGACCGCAAAATTCGGCTCCCTTTACACAAGGGAGCCTTTTTTATATGTTGTTTTTTAAAAATTTCATAAAATTTTTATAGGCTATTTTTTCGACAAGTGCTTCGCTATAGCCGTGTTTTAGCATAAGTTCAATCAGTTTGTCATGGAGTGAGGTGGTTTCATTGAGCGGTGAAATATACATTCCGTCAGTGCCGTCGATATCAAATCCAAAACCAAGGCTATCTTCTCCACCCAGCGTCATACAGTAATCGATATGCCCAAAAAGCGTGTCGGCAGAGGGGTTCGCCCCTACAAAATCGGGATAGAGATTAAGACCGATAACACCACCTGCACGTATAATCTCTTTTGCCATATCATCGGTAAGATTTCGGCTGTGATTGCACTTTGTACGGAAGTTTGAGTGCGTTGCAATAATCGGCTTTTTGGAAAGTTCAGCCAAATCCCAAAAACTCTTATCCGAAAGATGAGATACATCAAAAATAATACCGAGGTTATTACCTTGTTTTACAATCTCTTTGCCAAAATTGGAAAGGCCTGTATCAATCTCGCCATTTTCAAGACGGTTTGACTTAGCAAGTTTATTTGAATACCATGCAAGACCCACAATACGCACACCCTCGTTATATAGCGCATCAAGGCTGTGTACTTCGAGTATGGTTCCGCCCTCAATCGAAAGCATTACCGAATGACAATCAGGCTTTATATCGCTGTATTCTTTCACAAAATTTAAGTTTTCGGTTTGAACACATTCTTTAAAGGTACGGATATAATCCATTGTCTTTGTGCCATCGGTATCAAACAGCGCCACCACCTGCAGTTGGGGGTATTTTTTGCTGAAGTTATACTTTTTCACAAGCGGAGGTGCAAAGCCGATGCTATCACAGTGCGCGTCGATTACGTACATAAAAACCTCTTATGATAATAAAAATTTATAAGTACCGTCGGTATGTTCTTTATTTATAATTTTAAGAGTGCCGAAATCAAAATCGCACTCAATTTGCAACGGTACGCAAACGGTGTATTCAACTACGCCGTCTTTTATCTGCCAATCCACAGAAATTCTGCCGAAATCGGTGTCATAGTAACCCTCAGCAGAGGTGATTTTACCGCTAAAATCAAAGCAGGGCGAGAAAGTCACCTTTTTAAAACCTGTTTTTTCTTCGTCAGGGCGGATACCGAGGCAGTATTCGTACATCCACTGCGTACACGAGCCGAGCGAGTAGTGATTAAACGAGTTCATACCCTTTAAAATACCGTCTTTTTCGGTGTAACTGTTCCATCTTTCCCAGATAGTTGTGGCGCCGTTTACAATTGAATAGCCCCAACTCGGGTAATCGGTAGTTGTTATTAGGTTATAAGCAATGTCGCTTCTGCCAATATCGCAAAGCACAGGAAGCAGGAATTTTATTCCGAGAAAGCCCGTTGTCAGTTTGCCGTCATCCTCATCGAACTTACGCACCAGGTTTGTCTTAACCTCGTCAAAATCAATAAGTCCAAAACTATAAGCGATTACATATGCGCTCTGTGTATCAGAAAAGATTATTCCGTCTTTGTCAATAAATCTTTTGCGGAATGCGGTTTTGATATTCTCATAGAGAGTGCTGTAGTAATCCTCTTCAAAATCACCTATAATTTTGCAAAGTTGTGCCGCGAGGTACGCCGCACGTGCGTAATACATAGTGGAAACTACTGCGATGTCGGTTGGTGTGCCGAGTGACAGCCAGTCACCGTAAAATCTGACTTTATCGCGGATAAAGTCGGGATTTTCAGCCTCATAAAATTCAATAAGTTTTTTAAGTGCGGGGAGGTTATCGCGCACTATTTTTTTGTCACCGTACATTATATAGTGCTGATAGGGAATTTCTCCGATAGCCTCACTCCAGCCCGCTGCTGCATCAAAACCTGTGTACGCGTGTGAACCAACAGGCGGTACGGGAGCAACTGCGGGGATTACGCCGTTGCCAAGCTGTGCGTCGCGCACGTCGGCGAGATATTTGTCAAAAAATACACGGCAATCCATATTATACATCGCGCTTTTGCAAAAAATCTGCGCATCACCCGTCCAGCCGAGGCGCTCGTCACGTTGCGGACAGTCGGTGGGTACATTTAAAAAGTTATCGCGCTGACCCCACAGTGCGTTTTGGTACGTCTTGGTGGTGATGGGGTGGCTGCAACAAAATTCACCTGTTTTTTTGAGGTCGGTATACATCACCTCGGCAGTGATATCTACAATTTCTGCGTTACCGCAGATTTCAATTTCGGCAAAGCGGAAACCGTGGAAGGTAAAAAGCGGACGGAATTTTTCGTTGCCGTTACCCGACAGAATATATGTATCGGTAGCCTCTGCCTTACGCAGATTTTCGGTGTAAAGTTCACCTTCGGATAAAAGTTCACCATGGCGGATAACTATCTTTGCACCCGCCTCACCTTTAAAGATGAGTGACAAGACACCCGAGATGTTTTGCGAAACGTCATAAAGAAAAGTGTTGTCTCTTTGACGGATGAGTGTAGGTTTAAACGTATGCTTTACAACAATAGGCGGGATTTTCATTTCCTGTAAATACATATTGCGCGAAAATCTGAAATCGCACACCTCGGCAGCTGTCCAAGCCGAATCATCATAATCAAATAACGAAAAATCACCGAGGTCAAGGCGGGAGTCAACATACTCACCCATATAGATATCACTGCGCAGTATTGCACCCGACGATGCACGCCACGTTTCGTCTGTTCTTATTTCTTCAACCGAAGCGTCATCATACTCGATTTTTATAAATGCGGTAAACTCGGGTTGGTCAGTGTAGCCGTTGCGCTTGAAATAGGTGGTCGAACCGAGGTGACCCACCGCCCAACCATCAGAGAGAATTACGCCGATTGCATTGTTACTTTCAAGTTTTTCAGTGATATCGTAGTGCACAAGCGGTAGTTTTTTGTTATAGTCCACCCAACCCGGTGAAAGATAGTCGTCAGCGACGCTTTTGCCGTTGAGATAAATTTTGAACACACCGAGTGCCGATGCAAAAAGCGTTGCCTTTTTTACCAGTTTTGATATGCCGAAAGTATGTCTGAAATAAGGACAAGGGTTTCCGTATTTGTCATCTTCTGATTTATAATCGCCTGTTACCAACGTTATCCATTTTGATTTAAAAAGCATTTTATTTTCCCTGTTTTTCTATTTTCTTTACAATCTCGTCGCCGACTTCACTTGTTGTACTGTGTCCTCCAAGATCAACGGTTAAAACCTTGTTTTCGCAAAGTACCTCTTCAATGCACTCGATAAGCACCTTGCCCCAATCCTCGTGACCGAAGAAATCTAGCATCTGACTTGCAGACCAAACGGTCGCAAGTGGGTTTGCTTTGCCCTGACCTGCGATATCGGGAGCAGAACCGTGAATAGGCTCAAACATTGAAGGAAATTTTCTCTCGGGATTGATATTGGCGCCTGCGGCAAGACCCATACCGCCTGTGATTGCGGCACCGAGGTCTGTTAAGATATCGCCAAAAAGGTTTGAAGTAACAACAACCTGAAAACGTTTGGGGTCCTTTACCATAAACATACTTGCCGCATCAACAAGATATGAATAGGTTTTTACTTCGGGGTACTCGCGGCCTACCTCTTCAAAAATCTGATCCCAGAAAACCATTGAATAATTAAGTGCGTTTCCCTTACTGATGCTTGTGAGAGTCTTGCCCTCTTTTTTAGCGATTTCATAAGCGTAGCGGATAATTCTTTCACAGCCCACTCTTGAAAATACACCGTCTTGAATTACAACCTCGTTGGGTTTGCCCTTAAACAGCCAACTGCCGCTGCCTGCGTACTCCCCTTCGCTGTTTTCACGCACAAACAGCATATCAATATCTTCTCTTGCCGTGTCTTTTAACGGACAGGGTGCGCCCTTTAACAATGTTACAGGGCGTAAATTTACATACTGGTCAAAGTTTTTACGGATTCGCAGTAGCAAATCCCACAGCGAAATATGATCGGGTACACCCGGTGCGCCTACGGCACCAAGGAAGATTGCATCAAATTTCGAAAGAGTTTCAATGCCGTCGTCATCCATCATTTTACCGTGTTCGAGATAGTATTCACAGCCCCACGGGAACTCGGTAAACTCAAATTCAAAGCCACCGTCGAGTTCTGCCACCTTATTAAGTACCTTTATGCCCTCTGCAATAACCTCGGGACCTATTCCGTCACCGCCGATAACTGCTATTTTATATTTTTTCATGGTTTTTCTCCTTAAAATACTTGATAATATCAGTATAAAATATTAAAATGTATTTGTAAAATATATTTTTCTTTTAAATGTATAGTTTTAAACTATATAATGGTGGTTTTATGACTCTAGATCAATTAAGATATTTTCAGGCGGTGTGCAATTACGGCACAGTAATCAGAGCGGCGGAATATTTGAACATTTCTCAGCCGTCGGTATCGGGTGCTATAAGCAATCTTGAAAAAGAATTTGACACTCAGCTTTTTACACGTCAGAACAAACGTATGACTTTAACAAAAGAAGGCAGTGTTTTTTTGGAATTTGCAAACGATTTGTTGCGTCGTGCCGATAACACCATTAAAACAATGAAAGATTTAGGTGACAGCCGTGTGCTTAACCTTGGAGTCCCTCCGATGCTGAGTTCATTGATTCTGCCCATTATTTTTGAAAACTTTTCAAAACATCATCCCGAATTTAAAATCAATATAGTCGAAGATGACAGACGTGGACTTGTACGGATGCTTGACGAAAACAAAATAAATATGGCGTTTTTGCCGCACGAGACACCGTTTGGCGACAGATACAGTTCAAAGCTGCTTACAGAACTCAATAACGTTTGTTGCGTTAACAAAAATCACAGATTTTCTAAAAAATCCGCTATAAGCATCAAAGATTTAAAAAACGAACCGTTAGCACTGTTTAAAAACAGTTTTTATCAGACCGAAAGGATACTGGAAAGATATAAACAAAGCGGTATTACTCCAAACATACTGCTCGACACCATTCAGGTGTCTACTGTGCAGAATATTGTTTCAAAAGGACTTGCAGTTGGTTTTATTTTTGAGTTTTTGCTCAAATCGACCCCCGACCTTGTAGGAATACCACTAGACCCGCCAATGCGCACAAAGGTAAGTCTTGTGTGGAAGACAGGCGAATATCTTTCGGGAAATATGGGACGTTTTATAAAGTTTGTTTCTGATTATACGGAGATCAATTAACCATGCCGATATTAAAGTTTTTTGACAAAGAAATACGTTTTGACGGCACACCAACACTTAAAGAGGTACTTGTCGACTTTTTGCCGTGTGCAAAAACAGACGTTTGCAGCGGATGTACGTTAAAGGCCTGTCAAATGATATTGACAGAAGATACAGTTATTGACAGTGATATTGTCATCGAAACAAAAAGCGGTGCAACTTCGATTTGCGACGGCGTTGCAATTGACATCGGCACAACAACGGTTGTATGCGAGTATATTAAGAACGGCAAAAGTTACATCGCTGCGGCAATAAATCCTCAAAGTAAAATCGCGCCCGACGTCATAGGACGTATTGACTATTCAATAAACAGCGGAAAAGATGTTTTGCAAAGTCTTATTGCAGATTGTCTCAAATCACTTTGTAAAAATGCACCCGAAAATATTGTTATAACGGGTAACACCGCGATGCTCTATCTGTTGACAGGCAAAGATACAAACGAACTTGCACACGCTCCCTTTGAGGCAAAATCGCTTTTTGGCGAATATATTGACGGAGTATATTTTCCACGGTGCATAAGCGCGTTTGTAGGTGCAGATACGACCTGTGCGATTTTAGCCTCGGATATGTGCGACAAAAACGAAACTTCGCTTTTGCTCGATATCGGCACAAACGGCGAGATTGCGCTGTGGCACAACGGCAAGTTATACACCACTTCGTGTGCGGCTGGACCTGTGTTTGAGGGCGCAGGGATTGAGTGCGGTATGATGGCATCTCACGGTGCAATTGACAAGGTGTACTCTGCGGGCGGCAGAATTTTTGCGTCTACCATCGGCGGCGAAAATGCTCGTGGCATCTGTGGATCTGGCGTTATTGACGCAGTAGCGACGCTGATTGAACTTGATGAACTATACAACAAAAAGACGATAATTGACGGCAATATCTACATTACACAAAACGACATACAAAAACTTATGTTTGCAAAGGCGGCTATACGCGCAGGGATTGAGGTACTCTGCGAAAATGCAGGTGTTGCGGTAAAAGATATTGTCACGCTTTACGTTGCGGGCGGGTTCGGGTCGCATATCAATCTTGTAAGTGCCGCAAAAATCGGACTTATCCCAAGCTGTCTTGTAAAGTGTGCGGTAACTCTCGGCAACGCGGCACTCTCAGGCGCAAAACTTATGTTTGATAAAAATAATATTAAAAAATCGGAAGAGATTGCAAACTCCGCCGTTTGTATAAACCTCGGCGGCAACAAAAGATTTAATGAAAGATTTATAGATAATTTAAAATTTTAAAAATTACCCCACTAAAATGTGGGATTACTAAGGACAGTTGTCTTTAGAGGATACGGAATTTGGCACACAAATTCCCTGCTTATAACAGTATAAGACAAAACTGCCTGATGAAGAGAGAATCAAACTCTTTTTCGGGTAGTCTTTTTTGTTTAGTGATATTCTTTGCTACGCAAAAAGTGATAGTATTGCTAAAAACAATCGTGACAAGAAAACCTTGCGGTTTTCGTGATATTTTATTCGCCTTCAAACTGCCGAAGGCAATATCACTTGAACTTTAGTTCAAATATCACTCGCCTTTGGCGAATAAAACTGCCCAAGTGTCCTTAGGAACACTTGGGCAATGTGGGGTGATTTTTTATACTGTGCCTGTAACTGTGAGAGTAACTGAACCGGGAACAATTTCAATGCTTCCGTCAGGGTTTGTAGTATAGGTTGCAGCAGGTACTGTAATCTGACCGGGTACTGTTTGAAAAAGACCGGAAACGGTGTTATAGGTGTAGTTTGTGGGCGATGTCCACTGTTCGCCCTCGTACACAACAGAAATGTTACGAAGAACGGGGTCAAATGTGTCGGTCACAACAACATCGTCGGTTGCAACAGCGGGTGTATTGCCATAGTTCTGAATTGTGAAGGTATAGGTGATTGTGCCGTTTTCGATAACGGTTGTGGGTGAAAGGCCTTTTGTGATTGTAAGTTCGGGTGTTTCTGTCACTGTTACCGTTTCGGTTGCGGTAACGGGGTTTATAATACCCTCGCCCGTCGCGGTTACAATATTTGTGATTGTACTGCCTGTTTCAAGGGGCGCAAAATCGTTTACGTTTGCAACATAAATGAGTGTCACATTGCTGCCCGCGGGGGCACTGATGCCTGTTATTGTGAGTGGGTCAGTATCTGTGACAGCAGGTGTAGGCTGAAGTACGCCGTTTACATAATACTGAAGTGAGCCCTCAACATAGTCAAGCGGTGCAGATACTCCTCCGCCGAGGTTGTCGGTAAGTGTGAGGTCGGAAAAGGCGGCGGCGCCTGAGTTTATTAAGTTTATTACATAAACTATATTGTCGTCACGGGAATAGTCATCCAAAAGCGCGTTCTTTGTCAAAGACAGCGTCTGATTTATTGTACCCGTCACGGTATTTGAGTCAGTTGTTATGCCATTATAAGAAAGGGTTGCTCTGTTTGTGAAGGTTGCCATAACTTTTTTCTCCTATTAATATTATTGTTGCAAAAATGCAACTACAATATCGTATGCAACCTTTTAAGATTTTGTCCCTTGTTCAATATTATTGTCTGAAAAGTATTTATTAATGGTATTAAGCACCGTCTTTTTATCGGCAGACCACATCGGTGCTGCGAGGAGTTTTTTTGCTCCGTCACCTGTAAGGCGGTGGATTACCACGTCTTTTGGTATAATCTCGATACATTTTGCAAGTAAGTTTATATACTCATTAAGTTCGAGTGTTTTAAATTTACCCGCGCTATAATCGCGCTCGAGGTCAGTGCCTTTAAGAACGTGCAAAAGTTGAAGTTTTATGCCGTCTGTACCTAACTTTACCGCGTGAGCCACAGACTCAAGCATCATCTCTTCGGTTTCGTCCGGAAGCCCCAGAATTATGTGCGTTACCACCTCTGCACCGATGCTATGTAAGTTTTTTACGGCGGTGTCATAAACATCCAAATCATATCCACGGCGGATATACTCTACTGTTTTCTCGTGGATTGTCTGAAGACCAAGTTCCACCCACAGCGGTTTTATATCTGCAAGTCTTTTTAAAAGCGACAGCACATCGGGACCTAAGCAGTCAGGGCGGGTGCCGATTGAAAGTCCTACAATATCGGGGTGGGATATTGCCTCGAAAAAAACACGTTCTAAATAATCTATATCGCCGTAGGTGTTGGTAAAACTCTGAAAATACGCAATATACCCCGCGTTTTCGCCTGTCTTTTTAGCAACGCGCGACTTTGCGCACTCAATCTGCTGAATAATATTGTCACCGCCCTCGGCAAATTCACCCGACCCACCGTGTGAACAAAAAATACACCCGCGCGTGTCGAGAGTGCCGTCGCGGTTGGGACAGGTCACATTTATTGAAAGTGCGAGTTTATATACTTTTTTACCGAACCGTTTTTTTAAGGTTTGATTAAGACTGGTATAGTTCATTCGCTTATCACCTTATCTATCTCATCAACCGAACAGAGATTGTAAATATATTTTTTATTGAATTTACTTTTGTCGCACAGCAACACCTTTGTTTTTGACTGTTTCATCATAACACGGCGGAGCGCCACCTCGTCCGCCGATAAATCGGTTGCGTTTTCGCCGTCAAAACCGTGACAGGAAAAAAACACTATGTCAGCGTTTATATTTTTTATATATTTCTGTGCGTGTTCACCTATGTATGAATAAGATCGCGTTATCATTTTGCCACCTGTACAAAATGTACGCACTCCTGCGGCGGCAAGTGCAACAGCGGTTTTTGCGCCCGACGTTATAACAATAAGTTCCTTTAACTGTGCAAGGTAGGGCACCATTGCCATAGCACTCGAAGAACCGTCAAGAATCACAACGTCACCGTCATGCACAAGCTGTACAGCACGTTTTGCCATTTTCTTTTTTGCATCGGGTGCATCCTGTTCTCTTGCGCTCATAGGTATTTCACGGTCAGCTGCAGACAACGGCATAACTCCTCCGTATACTTTTTTTATAAGACCCGCTTTTTCCATAGCAGTAATATCGCGGCGGATAGTGGGTGCACTTGCAAAAAAAGCACGGCACAGTTCCTCTACCGTTGCTTTACCATGTGCGTCAACATAATTTTTTATTTCTTTGCGTCGTTCTTCAATTAACATTTGAACACCTTTGATTATTTTTGATTATTTTTGATTATAAATTTAATAAATTCTTCTAATTACACACATTTAATTGACTAAGTTTGACTAAGTTGATATAATTATAACATACAAATTATATAAATCAAGGAGATACTATGAAAACAAGAGCTGTTCGTCTTTACGGCGAAAACGACATTCGTGTTGAAGATTTTGAACTTCCAGAAGTAGGTGACGGTGAAGTTCTTATAAAGGTTGTTACCGATAGCCTTTGCGCATCTACATACAAAGCTGTAATTCAGGGACCTAACCACAAGCGCGTTCCCCCCGATGTTGATAAAAACCCCATCATTATCGGTCACGAACTTTGCGGTACCGTAGTTTGTGCAGGTAAGAATGTATCAGATAAATTCAAGGCAGGTATGAACATTGTTATTCAACCCGCACTCAAACTCGAAAACAACTATGACCCCGGTTATTCGTATCGTTGGGTAGGTGGTAACACAGTTTATGCTGTTGTTCCCGAAATCGTACTTGAAAGAAGCTGTCTTATCGCATACAACGGCGACAGTTTTTACAAAGGCTCACTTGTTGAGGCATACGGCTGTGTAATCCGCGCATTCAAGGGTCTTTATCATACAGATTACGAAACATACACTCGTTTTGACGGTGCTAAAAAGGACGGCAAAATTGCAATCCTCGGCGGTGCAGGTCCTATGGGTCTTGCATCGGTTGACCTTGCTATCAACTATGCAGGATGTAAGCAGGTTGTAGTAACCGACCTCAATCAAGAGCGTCTTGACTATGCCGCAAAAATGTTTACTGTAGAAGACGCCGCTAAAAAAGGTGTTGACCTTAGATATATCAACACATCGGGCATTGAGGATGTTGTCGGCTATCTTAAAGAAATTTCGGACGGCGGCTTTGACGATTGCTTTGTTATGGTACCAGTTCCCGCACTTCTCACTCAGGGTGAGGCAATCCTCGGCTTTGACGGATGTCTTAACTTCTTTGCAGGTCCGCCTGTACACGAACTCCAGGGTTCACTCAACCTCTACCGCGTTCATTATGACGGTATCCACGTACTCGGCACTGCAGGTTCAATTCCCGAAGATACACACGATATTATAAAACTTATCGAAGACGGCAAAATTGACCCGTCGGGTCTTGTATCACACGTTATGGGTATTGACGTTGTACCCGAAAATATCTTTGCTATGAAGGTACCCAACGGCGCAAAGAAAATGTGCTACAATGAGCTTGATATCCCCTGCATTGAGGTTGCAAAGCTCGGTGAGATGGTAAATGACGGTCCGCTTTATAAAGGTCTTTACGATATCGTTTCAAAATCAGGCGGCAAGTGGTCGGTCGAGGCAGAAAAATACCTTCTCGAAAACGCACCAAAGATTAAAATGTAATTTTCACCTCACAATGTAGGTGCGATAAAATATTAAAAGGATAGAATCGTTTGATTCTATCCTTTTTGTTTGTGCAAATATACCTAATATATAATTAATTTTTGGTTAGTTTATGAGTTGACTATTGACAGTTTTGTGATAAAATGATATTTGGAGAAAAATTGGTATTCTTTTAAGGAGATGACTATAAATGAAGGTACAATTTACCGAAACTGTACTTCGCGACGCTAACCAATCACTCGTTGCAACACGTCTTCCGTTTAGCAAATTCAAAGAGATTTTACCCAAAATGGATAAAGCAGGGTACTACTCAGTTGAGTGTTGGGGCGGCGCGACGTTTGACAGCTGCCTTCGCTTTTTGAACGAAGACCCGTGGCAAAGACTACGCAGCATAAGAGAGGCGATGCCGAATACAAAACTGCAGATGCTTCTGCGCGGACAAAATCTGCTTGGCTACAAGCATTATCCCGATGACGTTGTTAAAAAGTTCGTTGAACTTTCAATCAAAAACGGCATCGACATCATAAGAATTTTTGACGCGCTCAACGACCCGCGCAACGTTAAGGTCGCAATTGAAGAAACGGTCAAACACGGCGCACACGCATCGGGTGCGATTTCATACACAAAAAGCCCTGTTCACAATCTTGAAAGCAATGTAAAATACGCAAAAGAACTCGAGAATATGGGCGTATCATCAATCTGTATCAAGGATATGGCGGGAATTATGTTACCGCAGGATGCATACGACCTTGTAAAAGCACTCAAGGAAAACGTGAAGGTACCAATTGTTGTGCACACACACTCAACAGCAGGTCTTGCATTTATGACATATCTCAAAGCAGTTGAGGCGGGTGCTGACGTTATCGACACAGCAACCTCATGTTTTTCGGGCGGTACATCACAGCCGGCAACCGAAACGCTCACTTATGCACTTTCGGGTCTTGGCTACGATATTTCACTCGATACAAAATTGCTTTCGGAAATCAACGTGTTCTTTGCACCTATCAGAAATAAGTTTATTGAAGACGGCACACTTGATGCACGCGTACTTGCAACAGACACAGCCTGTCTTGACTATGAAGTACCGGGCGGTATGCTTTCAAACCTTGTATCACAGTTAAAGATGCAAAACGCTATGGATAAATTCGACGAGGTACTTTTAGAGGTGCCGCGTGTACGTGCCGATCTCGGTTATCCGCCGCTCGTCACTCCTATGAGTCACATGGTAGGCGTTCAGGCAACGCAGAACGTACTTCTCGGTGAGCGTTACAAATCAATCGGTAAAGAGGTAAAGGCTTACGTACGCGGTGAATACGGCAAGGCACCCGCGCCCATCGACGAAAACATCGTAAAAACCGTTCTCGGCGACGAAAAACCGATAACCTACCGTCCCGCTGACGACCTCGCACCCGAGTTTGAAAAGACAAAAGCAGAGCTCGGCAGCAAGGCAAAATGCGACGAAGATGTGCTTTCGTACATCGCATTCCCGCAGGTTGCAGAAAAGTTTTTTGCAAAGCGTGACGAGCGCAAAACAAATACAGTTACCTACTCAATAAAACGCATTGATTAAGGAGGCGCTACGATGAATTATCAGAATCCTACCATTCCTGACGTACTTCTTATTTCACTTGTCGGTTTTGTAACAGTATTCGTAGTACTTGTTGTGCTTATGGGCATCATTGTACTGATATCAAAGATGTTCTCAGAAAACAAAAAAGTTGTAAACGTGCATACCGCACCGGCACCAACAGCAGAAAACAGTGCGAGAGTTGACAGTTATACAGGCGTAAAACTCATTGGTGTTACCGATAAAGAAGCGGCACTGCTTATGGCTATCGTTGCCGACAACCTCGGCAAACCCCTTGACAACCTTAGATTTATTTCGATAAAAGAGGTAAAGTGATATGAAATACGAAGTAGTTTTAAACGGAAAGAAATTTGAAATAAAAGTTCAAGAAGGCAAAGCGGTTGTTCTAAGCGAATCAGCGGCCACTCACGCACCCGCATCAACA